>JBMDXB010000161.1:0-21940 GCA_048594885.1 Vicinamibacterales bacterium | reverse complement strand
GTAGACTGACGCACGCTGGGGGCGAGGTCCCTCGTCACTAGTCCCTGGTCACGAGTCCCTGGTCACGGGTCCCTGGTCACGAGTCCCTGGTCACAAGTCCCTGGTCACGAGTCCCGCGTCCGCGACCCGTGACGGGGACTTGGGACGAGGGACTTGGGACGAGGGACTTGGGACGAGGGACTTGGGACGAGGGACTCGGGACGAGGGACCCGTGACGAGGGACCAGTGACGAGGGACCAGCGACGTTCTGATGTGGAGATTCCGATGTCCATTACACCGTTCGAACCCAAATTCATGAAAGTGGGTGTGCTGACGGCGGCGCTGCAGGAGCTGACGCCGCGCGAGGTTCGCGATCCGGATCCCGATCGCGCCATCGAGGAGTGGCTCGAGTTCGCCCGCGATCTCGGCGCCAACTACATCCAGCTCAGTGCGGCGCTCCATCCGACGGAAACCGACGTGCCGCCCGAGGCGATGCTCGATCCGGTGGCGAACACGCTTGATCTGCGCGCGCCGTTCGACAAAGACCGCGCCCGCCGTGTCCAGGCGGCGCTGAAGGCGACGGGCGTCGGGCTGTCCGACCTCGGCTACTTCGACAACATGCTCCACCACGACCCGGCGATCCGGAAGAAGAAGCACGACTTCATGATGCGCGTCTTCGACGCCGCGGCGCTCCTCGGCGTCAACGCCGTCTGCGGTTTCGTCGGCCGCAACGCGCAGCACTCGATGGACGAAAACCTCGGCGACTTCGAGACGCACTTCATCCCGCTGCTCAAGGAAGCGAAGGCGCGCGGGCTGACGTATCGCGTCGAGCAGTGCCCGATGCCGGGCTGGACGACGGGCGACATCTTCCACAACAACATCGCCTACACGCCGGGGACGTGGATGGCGTTGCACCGCATCTGCGAGCGCCACGGCGTCGGCGATCAGTTCCGCATCCACTACGATCCGTCGCACGCCATCCTCATGGGGCAGGACACGCGATCGATCTTCCAGTCGCTCAAGGACCACGGCTACAACTTCCTGATCGGCGGCTTCCACGTGAAGGGGCAGGTGACCGACGCAAAGGGCGTGGCGACGTGGGGCTACGGCGGCCAGACGGTCGAGCGCGGCGACTGGAAGGACGGCAAGCCGTCCGCCAATCCCGTCGATCAGCTCAACGCGTGGAAGAAGCAGATCGTGCTGTGCGAGCACGAGCTGCCAGGCACGGCGAAGCACGATCCACTCGCCTACCTGCAGAACCGCACCGTCGACTGGCTCGATCACCAGCTCGCCGCGCGCGAGCTGCTGCAGCTCGACGTGGCGAACACGCATCTGGTGGTGGAGCACGAGTATCCGAAGGCGCGCATCCAGGACAAGGCGCGGCTGAAGCCCATCCTCCAGGGGTCTATTGCATTCGTGCGGCGCATCGACGAAGCTGCCGCATGCATGTACGCGCTGCAGCACGAGGTGCTCGCCGCGCAGGACATTCCGGTTCAAGGCATCGGCAGGCAGGCTTACCGCAGCTGATTCGTCAGGGGGCTTCATGGCCATCACTCGCAGGTACTTCCTCTTCGGCACGCTGCTCGCCGGCGCGATCCCACGAACGGGCTTCGGCAGCGTGCCATCGCTCAAATTCCTCGGGTATCAATCTCCCAATGAAAAACTGAACGTCGGCGGCATCGGCGCCGGCGGCCGCGCCGCGCAGGTGCTGGGCGCGATGGAGTCCGAGAACATCGTCGCGCTCGCCGACGTTGACTGGGCGCGCGCGGCGGACGGGTTCAAGCGGTGGGAGAAGGCGGCGAAGTACAAGGACTTCCGCCAGATGCTCGACAAGGAAAAGGGCATCGACGCCGTCACCGTCGTGACGCCGGATCACGGCCACGCGGTGCAGGCGCTGGCAGCGATGCAGCGCGGCAAGCACGTCTACGTCGAGAAGCCGCTCACGCGCACGCCGTGGGAGGCGCGGCTGCTGACCGAGGCGGCAGCGAAGTACAAGGTCGCGACGCAGATGGGCAACCAGGGGTACTCGCACGAAGCCACGCGCGTGGCGGCGGAGGTCATCTGGTCCGGAGAGATCGGCGATGTGACGGAAGTCCATTCGTTCCGCGGCCGCGCGAGCTGGCCCGAAGGGATGCAGGCGCTGCCGGCGACGGAGAAAGTGCCGGAGACGCTGGACTGGGATCTGTGGCTGGGCCCCGCCGCGATGCGGCCGTACACGTCAGGCGACGAGGCGTATCGCAAGGAGTACCCGAACAACCAGTTCGGCTTCTACCTGCCGTTCAACTGGCGAGGCTTCTACGATTTCGGATCGACGCTCATCGGCGACTGGGGCATCCATCAACTCGGGCCGGCGAACCTCGCGCTGCGGCTCGGCAGCCCAATCAGCGTCGAGTGCACGAAGCGCGGCGACGGCAGCAGCCCGTACACGTTCCCGCGCGGCGGCCTGACGATCAAGTGGGAGTTCGCGGCGCGCGAGAACATGCCGCCGGTCACCGTCTACTGGTCGCACGGCGGCGACATGTACACACCGCCGGGAATGACGGTCGAAGAGATGCGCGCGATTCCGGGGACCGGGCCGACGATCGACACCGGTCCCGCGCAAGGCCGCCGGGGATTCGGGGGGGCGGGAGGTCGGGGGGCGGGCGAGCCGGGAGGCCGGGGAGCCGGGGAGCCGGGAGGTCGGGGAGCCGCGGAGGCGGGAGGTCGGGGAGCGGGGCAGCCAGGCGGCCGGGGCCGCGGCGGCGGACAGCCGGGCAGCGGTTACAACACCGTCTTCGTCGGATCGAAGGGATTTCTCGGCACGGGCGGACGCGGCGAGAGCGTCGGTCTCATTCCGGGATCGCGCTGGGCGGAGTACAAGCTGCCGCCACGGCTGCTGACACGATCGCCCGGCCATCAACGCGACTGGATTCGCGCGTGCAAGGGCGGCGAGCCCGCGTGCTCGCACTTCGGCATCGCGGGCCCGTACACCGAGTGGATGGTGCTTGGCGCCGTCGCCGCGCGCGTCGAGGGCAAGCTGCTGTGGGATGCGAAGAAGATGGAGTTCACGAACAACAGGGAAGCGAACAAGTACGTGAAGCCGGTCTTCCGCAAAGGCTGGGAGGTAGGAGTTAGGAGTTAGGAGCTGGGAGTCAACATGTCATACACGCGACGCGAATTTGGACGGCTGGCGCTGGCCGGATCGGCGGCGTCGGTATTTGGCGGAAGCGAAGCGCTGTTCGGCGTCCTCGCGCAGGCGAAGCCGAACTCGGTGATCGACGGCGTCACGATCGGCACGATCACCTACAGCTATCGCAGCATGCCGGAACAGAGCGCCGAAGCCACGCTGAAGTATGTCGTCGATTCCGGCATCAGCGCGATCGAGTTGATGGGAGGGCCGGTCGAGAGTTTTGCCGGTGCGCCCACGCCCGCGGGGCGGGGAGGCGGCGGGCCGGGCGGCCGGGGAGCCGGAGTGCCGGGCGGCCGGGGAGCCGGGGGCTCGGGGGGCCGGGGGGCCGGGGAGCCGGGAGGGCGGGGAGCCCGCGAGCCGCGCGAAGGCGCTGTCATGGGATCGTGGAAGGGGCAGCCGTGCGAGATTCCGCAGCCTCCAGCGCCGCGTTCCGCGGGCGCCGGCGCTGCGGGGGGCGGACGCCGCGGACAGATGTCGCCCGAGCAGCAGGCGGCGATGGAGGAGCAGGCGAAGAAGCTGAGGGACTGGCGCACCTCCGTGTCGATGGATCCCTTCAAGAAGCTGCGGAAGATGTACAACGACGCCGGCGTCAGCATCTACGCGTGGAAGCAGCTCAGCACGAACATGTCGGACGAGGAGATGGAGTACATCTTCAACGTCGCCGAAGCGCTCGGCTGCACGCACACGACGCTGGAGCTGCCGACCGATCCGAAGCAGTTGAAGCGGATCGGCGATATGGCGGTGAAGAAAAAGATCTACGCGTCGTACCACACGCACCTCCAGGGCAGCATGACGGCGTTCGACGAAGCGTTCGCGCTCTCGAAGGGCAACACCGCGAACATCGACATCGGCCACTACGTCGCCGCCGGCAACCCGGGCGGATCGCCGCTCGAGTTCTTCGAGAAGCATCACGCGCGGATCACGAGCTTCCACCTCAAGGATCGGACGACGCCGAAGAACTGCGCGTTGAATCTGCCGTTCGGCGAGGGGGAGACGCCGATCAAGGAGATCCTCCACCTGCTGCGCATGCGCCGTTGGAAGATCCCTGCCACACTCGAGCTCGAGTACCAGATCCCGGAGGGCTCGGACGCGGTCAAGGAAGTCCGTAAGTGTCTCGACTACTGCAAAGCCGTCCTCGGCGCTCGTACGTAGCCGTCGCAACGCTCGCGATGATCGCCGGCGCGCTCGCGGGCGCGCCGGTGCTGTCTCGGCAGCTCCCCCCGCGGTCGCCGGATATCGCGTTCCGCACGCACGCGCTCGATCCGGGCGCGAGCGAATCGACCGCCGTCGTGGACATCAATCGCGACGGCCGTCTCGACATCGTTTCCGGCGACGCCTGGTACGAGGCGCCGCGTTGGACGAAGCACACGTTCCGGCAGGTCGGCTTCGAGAACCAGTATGTCGACGACTTCGGCGACTTGCCGATCGACGTCGACGGCGACGGCTATCAGGACGTCGTGTCGGTCGCATGGTTCGCCAAGCGAATCGCCTGGTGGAAGAACCCAGGCCCTTCGACTCGCATCGCCCGCTCAGGGCAGGCGGGGGGCGGCGAGCCGTGGAAGATGACGGAGGTGCACTCCGGTTTCAACGTCGAGTTCGCGATTCTCGCTGACGTCGACAACGACGGAAAGACGCAGGAAGTCGTCGCGCAGGAGAACGGCACCGGCCAGGCGTGGTACGAAGCGCGCGGCGGCGCGCTCGTGCGTCACCAGGTCAGCGATCGCACCTACGGCCATGGCATCGGCGCCGGTGACGTGAACAAGGACGGCCGCACCGACATCCTCACGCCGCGCGGCTGGCTCGAGGCTCCCGCGGATCCGCGCGGGAAGACCCTCTGGGCCTTCCATCCTGCGTGGGAGGAGACCAACGTCACGCAGCGCGCCGATCGCCCGAAGCCGACGATCACCGAGCTCGGCTTCATGCACGTGCTCGACGTCAACGGCGACGGCCGCAACGACGTCGTCACTGGCGCCGGCCACGACTTCGGCGTGTTCTGGTTCGAGCAGCAGGCGGATGGCAAATGGCCGCGGCGCACGGTCGATGCGAGCTGGTCGCAGGCGCACGCGTCAACGCTCGTCGATCTGAACGGAGACGGGCGGCTCGACTTCGTCACCGGCAAGCGCTACATGGCGCACAACGGCAACGATCCGGGCGAGCGCGAGCCGCTGGGCGTCTACTGGTATGAGGTGAGAACCGGCGGTGGCAAGACCGACTGGGTCCGCCACGTCGTCGAATATGGCAGCCGCGTCGGCGCCGGGTTGCAGATCCCCGTCGTCGACATCGACGGCGATGGCGATCGCGACATCGTCTGCGGCGGCAAGAGCGGGCTGTTTCTGCTGGAGAACCTGACCGCGGCGCCGGTCCGCCGCACGGGGAGATGAGCATGCACGGGCTGACTGGTTTGCTCGCGGTCTCGATACTGTCGCTGCCGGTGTGCCTGGCCGCCGCGGAGACGCCGCGCACGATCTACGTGACGGCGACCGACGGCATGGGCGCGCCGGTTCCCGATCTCGGCCCCGCGGATTTCGTCGTCAAGGAAGGAGGCAAGGAGCGCCGCGTCACCTCGGCGGAGCCGGCATCGGTGCCGATGCGTCTCACGCTCGCGATCGAGGAGCGGCTGATCGTCGACGGCCAGACGCGCCTGGCCATCTGGGAGTTCATCAAGCGCATCGCCGGCCGCGCCTCGATCCGTCTCCTCACCATCGGCCTTCGCCCCGAGACCATCGTCGACTACTCGGGCGATCCGAGCGTCCTCGTGGCCGCGATTAACAAGTTGTCGCTGAATCCGAATCGCAACTCGAACCTCGCCGAAGGCGTGCTCGACATCGCAGAATCGCTGGCGAAGGCGCCGCCGCGCCGGCCGGTGCTCCTCGTGGTGGCGGTGTCCGGCGGCCAGTCCGGCGTCGACTCGAAGCTGGTGCTCGATCGTATCCGCCAGAGCGGCGCGATGATGTATGCCGCGACGGTCGCGGAAGGCCAGGCCGAAGTCGGCCCGGCGCTGCTGATGGAACAGAGCGGCCGCGAGGAGATCCTCGGCGACGGCCCGAAGCAATCGGGCGGCCGGCGGATCGACGTTCACGCGACGTCGTCGTTTGCGCAGGCGATGCAGCAGATTGCATCGGACCTGCTCGCGCAGTACGCGATCACCTACGAGCTGCCCGACGGCGTGAAACCCGACAAGCGGCTGAACGTCAGCGTCAAGCGGCGCGGCGTATCCCTGCGCGCGCCGTCCGCCATTCCCGATCGGTGAGGAGGAGCCCATCGCGCGCAGGAGCCACGTCCGCGATGCTGCAGTCGTCCCCGATTCGCTGGGCGCCCGCATCGATCCCGTCCTGGAGCTGTTCGACTATCTGAAGGACGTGCTCTTCTGGATCAAGGACCGCAAAGGGGTGTTTCGCTGGGTGAACACTCCACTGATGCTCGACCTCGGGAAGACGCAGCGCGAGCACGTGATCGGGCAGACCGACTTCGATCTGTTCGAGCCCTACCTGGCCAATCAGTATCAGATGGACGACGCGCAGGTGCTCAAGGGACGGCCGATCATCTCGAGGGTCGAGCTGATCGTGTTCAACCACACGCCGCGGTGGATCGTGACGTCGAAGCTGCCCCTGCGAGGCGCCGGCGGCCGCATCGTCGGCACCGCCGGCGTGGCCACGCGCGCCGCGCACCAGGGCTCGAAGATCTGGGCGGAGTCGCGGCTGGCCCCGGCGATGGCCTTCATCAGCGAGCACTATCACGAGCACATCAGCATCGAGGATCTGGCGGAGAAGTGCGGGCTGTCGCTCGGCGCCTTCCACCGGCGTTTCCGTGAGACGTATCTCAGCACGCCGCACACCTACCTGCGGCAGATCCGCGTGCGAATGAGCTGCCACGCGCTCGCGTTCTCCGGCCGGTCGATCGCGGCGGTCGCCGCCGAGTCCGGATTTTCGGATCAGAGCCACTTCACCAAGGAGTTTCGCCGCGTCATGGGCGAGACGCCCCGCAGCTACCGGCGCCGCTACCGCCACTAGAGGAACTGACGCAGTCAAAGGCCAAAGACCAAGGACCAATGGCCAAGCGGCCTCGGCCGGTTCCTTCTCTCCAAATTCACGTCACTTTTGTCCTATCCGCGCATCCGACTCTCATCTAAGGTGAACCGCGATCGCCCTTCTCTCGCCGGACGATGGGACTGACGGGACCGCGACAATCCGGCAAGTGAGTTACGTCTCGACTGGAGGTCACCCGTGAGAGCTTGGCATCTTCGGCTCGTGATCTTTCTGCTGACGCTGTCGGTCGTCGGCGGCGCAGCGACACGTGGGTTCGCGCAAGGATTGACCGGCCAGATTGCCGGAACCGTGTTCGATGTCCAGAAGGCGTCGCTGCCCGGTGCCACCGTCACGGTGCGGAACGTCGAGACGCAGGTGACGCGTGAAACGCTCACCGACGAAGCCGGACGGTTCGTCATTACCAACCTGGTGGCCGGCCGGTACGACCTGCAGATCACGCTGGGCGGGTTCAAGACGTACGGACAGAAAGGCGTCGAGGTGGCGGCGACCGAGCGCGTCGCGCTGCCCCCCATCACGCTCGAAGTCGGCACCCTGACGGAGGTCGTGACGGTGCAGGCGGAGGCGGACCCGGTCAAGGTCCAGACGCAAAGCGGCGAACGGTCGGCCACCATCCTGCCGGAACAGATCGAAAGCACGCAGTTGCGCGGGCGCGACTTCCTCGGGTTGATCCAGGCCCTTCCGGGCGTCGTCGATACCGCCGTCCGCAACGCGCCGGGCTGGAATTCGTTCCTCGGCGTCGAGATCAATGGACTCAACCAGACGTTCATGAATCTCCAGTACGACGGGATCACCAACAAGGACACGGGCTTCGGCGCGGCGAACTACGTGGCCCCGTCGCTCGATTCGATCGCCGAGGTCAAGGTGCAGGCGTCCAACTTCCAGGCCGAGTACGGACGCGCCGGTGGCGCCAACATCATCGTCGTCACGAAGGGCGGCTCACGGAACTTCAGCGGCTCGGGCGCGTTCTACAAACGGCACGAGGCGTTCAACTCGAATGCGTGGGCGCGCCGCCGGACGTGCGACGCCGCACGGGCGGCGAACCAGACGTCGGAGCTGTGCGAGCCGGCGCGCTATCGCTACGACAACAGCGCGTTCACGCTCGGCGGCCCGGTGCTCCTGCCGCGCACGGACTTCAACCGGAACCGCGACAAGCTGTTCTTCTTCTACTCACTCGACCTGCTGCCGCGCAGCGATCCGTTCCTCGTGAACTCCACCTTCCCGACACAGGCCGAACGGAACGGCGACTTCTCGCGCACCGTCAATGCCGCCGGCCAGTTGCGCTACATTCGCGACCCGGCGACGAACCTGCCGTGCAACGTCGCGACGGGCGCGGGCGGGGGCTGCTTCCAGGGCAACGTCATTCCGCAGAACCGTCTTCACCCGCTGGGGCGCGCCATGTTGAACCTGCTGCCCTTGCCTGACCCGTTGCTCCTCGGGAACCCGGTGACCAACGGTCAGTACAACTACCAGTTCCCGGGCGACACCGAAGCCCTCCGCCGAGACCAGGTCGTGCGGATCGACTGGAACTGGCGGCCGGGCACGACGTTCTATTCGCGCGTGCAGTGGGGAAAGGAGATCAACGCGCGCGGCTACCGCGGCCACGGCCTGATCAACGCGGCGAACTTTCCGCTGGCGCGGAACTCGTACGACATCGACACCTTCGGGATCGTGAACACGCTCGTGCACACGTTCTCCAAGAACACGGTCCTCGAGGCGGTCGCTGGGACCAACTGGTCGGCGCAGGATGTGTACCAGTTGACGCAGGAGGATGCGGACGCCGTCGACTATCGGAAGGCGCTGCCCGGGCATCAGCCGCTCTTCGCCGGCGTCAACCGTCTGTTCGTGCTGCCGAACATGAGCTTCGCCGGCAGCAACGCACTGCCGAGTACGGGCGGCATCGCCTTCGAGACGCGCTATCCCTTCTCCGCGACCAATCCGGTACACTCCCTCTCGGCGAACCTGTCGCACGTTCGCGGCGCGCACAACCTGAAGACGGGCATCACGTACGAACGGACGGCCAGGCCTGCCCAGCGGCAGGCGCAGTTCAACGGCACCTACAATTTCAATCAGGACAACGCCAATCCCCTCGGCGCCAACCTCGGGTGGGCGAACGCTCTGCTCGGCAACCTGACGTCCTACCAGGAGTCGAACGTTCATCCATTTGCCGAGGGACGATTCAACCAGATCGAGTTCTACGTCCAGGACAACTGGCGCGCCACGCAGCGGTTCACGCTCGACGCCGGCATTCGGTTCGTGCACATGGGGCCCGCGTATCTCCAGGGCCAGGAGCTTGCGTACTTCGACGCCTCGACGTGGGATCCCGCGAAGGCGCCGCTGCTCTTTCAGCCAACGTGCAGAAACAATGTCTTTCCGTGTTCAGGCGCCAACCGTCTCGCCCGCAATCCGCTCACGGGCGAGCTTCTGCCGTCCACGTGGATTGGCGCGCTGGTGCCGGGGACCGGTGATCCGGCGAATGGTTCGGTGCTCGTCAAGGGGCATCCGCCGCAGTACGACGCGCCGGGACCGCTCGGCCTGCTGCCGTCCCCGCGCGTTGGATTCGGCTGGGACGTCTTCGGTGACGGAAGCACCGCCATCCGTGGCGGCTACGGCACCACGTATCAACGATACGGCGACGACGATATCCTGGCGCTCATTCAGCAGGCGCCGCTCCAGAGGACGGTGAGTCTCGATTGGACGACCGTCGACAACCGCATCAACACGCCGTCCCGGGACACGCCGGCCGGAGCTCAGGCGCTCGCTGAGAAGTACAAGCCGCAGATCGTGCACTCATGGAGTCTGAGCCTGCAGCGGGAAGTGCCGTTCCGTCTGCTCGCCGACGTCTCCTACGTGGGGAACCGGGTGAAGGACCAGATGTCGAACATCCCGATCAACACGGTGAACCCCACGCAGATCGTGACTCCGCGGCCCGATCAGATCGATCCGACGACAGGTGCCGTCCTGCAGGCCAATTTCCTCCGTCCGTATCTCGGGCGCGACGCCATCAGCGTGCGCACGTGGATTCCGGATCACTACCAGAGCTACCACTCGATCCAGGTCAGCGTGCAGCGGCGCCTGATCAGAGGCTTCGCTTTCATGGCTTCGTACACCGGTTCGCTGCGCAAGACGTACACCGGCTACGACTGGTTCCGTACCCCCGAAGACAATCGAAACCGGTTCGACAGCGCGGCGGGCAGCCGCCCGCATGACGTCAAGATCTCCTACAACTGGCTGATCCCGGGTGCGGCGCGGTTCTTCGGCGATCACTTCATCGCTCAGGGCATCCTGAACGGCTGGCAACTGGCGGGCATCTCGACGTTCCGAGGAGGAACTCGCACGGGATTCAGCTCCTCTTTCGAGGGTGCGTCCGCGAACATCGAGACGCTGACCGGAGGATTCGGCGGATCGCGTCCGATCATCACCTGCGACCCGAACCTGCCGCGCAAGGAACGGACGTTCGATCGGCAGTTTCGGACCGAGTGCGTGCGGCCGCCGGGTCCTTTGACGGATCCGAACGACACGCTGTATCAGGGCACGGGCAAGGGCGCGGGCACGCTGGACGCGTGGACGAGCCTCGGCTACGTCAATCACGACCTCACGCTGTTCAAGAACTTCCGGAAAGGTCGACGGAACCTGCAGGTGCGTATCGAGGCCTACAACCTCCTCAACACGTCGCAGTACCAGGGTGTTGACACGTCGGCCGTGTTCAACTTCCAGACCGGCGTGCAGACGGACGCCAATTTCGGTCGCGTCCAGAACGTGCGCGGCTCCTCCGAACGGATCCTCCAGCTCGGTGTGAGATTCACGTTCTGATGACGGTAGCGGCGGCTGCGCCGATTCAGGCGCGGCCGCCGACGTTCGCCGCCCGCGTCGCCAGCACGCTGCCCTCGTACCTCCTCACGTCGTCCAGCCATTGCCCGCCGCTGGGGACGTCAGCCACCGCGCAGTACTGATCCCAGACAGCGCCCCACGGGAGACCTTTGATCTCCTCTTGCAGCGCGAGGCGTCCCGTGAAGTCGCCAGCCGCCTCGCACTCGCGAAGGCGGTCGATCGGCTCGAGCATCGCCTTGAGCAGCGCCTTGAGCGTGCCGCGCGCCCCGATCACCCATGCGGCCACGCGATTGATGCTCGCGTCGAAGTAATCCAGGCCGATGTGGGTCCGGTGGAGGAAATCGCCGCGCACGAGCTCCTGGGCGATGGCGTCGAGCTCGTCGCCGAGGGTCACGACGTGATCGCTGTCCCACCGGACGCCGCGGCTCACGTGCAGCAGGATCTCCGGAAGGAATGCCAGGATCGCGCTGATTTTGTCGGTGATGGTTTCGGTCGGATGGTAGTGGCCGGTGTCGAGAGTGTAGAGAATGCCGCGTGACATCGCGTACGCGAGGTAGAACTCGTGCGAACCCACGGTGTAGCTCTCGCAGCCAATCCCGAACAGCTTCCCCTCGACCGAATCCCGGATGAACGCCGGGTCGAGCGTCTCCGCGAACGCCGCATCGAGCGACGTCTTCAGCCGTTCTCTCGGCCCCACACGGTCGGCGGGTGTGTCCTTCATTCCGTCGGGGATCCACAGGTTCGTCACGCACGGAGTGCCCAGCGCCCGCCCCATGTGAACGGCGATCCGGCGGCAGGCCGCGACGTGCGCGATCCAGAACGATCTGATCGAGCTGTCCGCATGCGAGAGCGTGAAGTTATCGGCCGCGTGCGGATGGGAGAAGCAGGTCGGGTTGAAGTCGAGTCCTATCCCGAGCGACCGCGCCCAATCGATCCAGCCCGCAAAGTGCTCGGGACCGATCGCATCGCGATCCACGCGCCGCGTTCCGAACTCGCCGTAAAACGCGTGCAGGTTGAAGCGATGCGTTCCCGGAATCAGGGACAGCGCCTTCGCCGCGTCGCGGCGGAGCTCCTCCGGCGTCCGCGCCTTGCCGGGATAGTTGCCCGTCGCGGCCAGCCCGCCGCCCAACTTGCCGTCAGGCTGCTCGAATCCCCCGACGTCGTCTCCCTGCCAGCAGTGGAGCGAGACCGAGACGGCAGCGAGCCGGCGCAGCGCGTCATCGGTATTGACGCCGAGGTCCGCGTAACGCTGTCTCGCGTGGATGTAGGCGGAGTTGGTCGATTCACGGGTCACGGTGGCTCCTCGGGGCTCTCTTGTCAGATGTTCAACGGTTACCGGTTCTCGTCAGCGCAGCCTCGAAGACATGCGTACCCGCCGCGACCTCGAAACTGCGATTCACGGCCGTTCGAGGAGAAGGCGCTCGCCGCGCCCGTGTGCGTACCGGACCCTCGCCGGGGACGATCACGGTTGCGGAAGTGCCGGGCGGAACGGTCACGCTCAACTTGAAGATTCCGTTTTCGATCCGCCAGTCGCTGACGATCGCACCATGGATTGACTGATACGCGAATCTCGCGGAGGTGAGGTCGCCAACCACCGCCGGCTTGACGACGAACTTCTTGTAGCCTGGCGATTTCCAGTCGCTGCGGATTCCCGCGAGGCCCTCCGCGAACCACGCGCCGATCGAGATGAGCGTGTCGTGGATGTGTGATTGGCCGGTCCAGCTCTCCCAGCTCGTCGTCGCGCCATTGGCTAGCATGTAGCCCCATCCCGGATAGTCCGTCTGGCTCGCCATCTCGAACATCAGATCGTTGCGATCCGCTTCCATCAGGTACTTCATGACGAAGTAGGTCCCGTGCATCCCGGTGTCCACATGGCCCTTGTTCTGGACACGAATCGTGTCCTCCAGCTTCGCCATCACGCCCTTGCGCAGGTCGCGCGGGACGATGCCGGTCAGCAGCGGAAAGGCCTCCTGAACCGAATCGCCGTTCGTGTAGCTGAAATCGGCCGCGTTGAAGAAGCGCTGATGGACGGCCTTCGAGACCGCGGCCGCGCGCGCGTCGTACCCGGACGCGTCGGCCTTCATTCCGAGAACGCCGGCGATTCTCGAGGCGAGCTGAAGTTGGTACACGAAGTGGACGCTGTTGATGAGTTGCGCGGGAGGTGTGGCGCCGCGGAAGCTGCCCTTCGGCGTCAGCCAATCTCCGAGAAAATTCCAGTTGTCCGAAATCGCGTGACTCGTGTGCGTCAGGAGTAGATTGTCCTCAGTCTCCGACGCAAGGTAACCGAGCCACTTCTGGATCATCGGATAGTTCGTGGCGAGCACGCGCGTGTCGCCATACTGCAGATACAACTGCCAGGGCAGCGTCACGACGAAGCCACCCCACATCGGCCCGCCGCCGCCCCGTCCCGGGTAGTTCGGCGCCGTGTGCGGAAGCGAGCCGGACTCCACCTGCGCGTCGCGCCAGTTGGCGAGCCAACTGTTGTAGAGGCCGCCCGAGGAGAAGTTGAACATGCCGGTCTCCATCGAGGTACCGGCATCGCCGCCGTAGCCGAGACGCTCGCGCGTCGGGCAGTCGACGACGTAGCCGCCCAGCGTCAGCGCCTCGTACGTGCGCGTGACCATCTGATGGATCCGGTTCAGGAGCTCGTTGGACGACGTGAACGTTCCCGCCCGGTCGAACGCGGTGCGAATCAGATAACCGGTGGCGCGGGCAGCATCCGGCGGCGTCTCGACGCCGACCACGCGCACGTACCGGAATCCGTGATAGTTGAATCGCGATCGAAACGTGATGGGCGCGCCGTTGCCGGTGACTTCATCACGCTGATTGAACGTGTTCGGAAAAACCGGCTGGCTGCCGCCCCGTCCGCCCCTTCCTGCGCCCGGATCCTTTCCTGGAGCAGGCTTGTCGCGCTCCATCTGGTCGGAGTATTCGAGCTTGATCGTCGATCCCTTTGCGGCTGGCGGCAGGACGATCTCCAGCCACCCTGTGAAGTTCTTCCCCATGTCCACGACCCATCCGCCTTGCGGATAAGCCCCGACACGAATGGCCTTGATCGTCTCGACGACCCGGTTCGGCTCCACCATCTGCGCTGCGGTCAGAACGTTCGGCGGCTCGAACACCGCAGCGCTCGCCCACGATGAATCGTCCAGCCCGGTCGCATTCCAGTCGGGCAGGTCCAGCGACGGATCGTAGCGTTCGCCGCCGTAATCGCCGAACGCGGTGCCACGTCCGAGTGGCGTGAGCGCGCTCGCACGGATCTTCCAGCTGTCGTCGGTGACGATGCGGACGGTACTTCCGTTGCGTTCGCGCATCTCGAGTTGCGCTCGCACCAGCGGCCCATCGTGAATCACTCCAGGATGGCCGCGCACGTACCAACCCCGGCCGAGCCACAGCGCGATGACGTTCTGTCCTGGAACCAGGTAGTCGGCGACTTCATGCGTGACGTAGAGATTCCGTTTGGAGTAGTCGCTTACGGCGGGGGAGAGGACGTGGTCGTCTACTTTCTTGCCGTTGATGTACAGCTCGTAGTAGCCGAGCGCGTTGACGTAGGCGACAGCCCTGTTCGGCTTTGCCGCGACCGTGAACGACTTTCGCAGCCAGGGGAACGAGAGCGGCGTGCCTTCAGCGTGGCCGGCCGGACGCGCTTCGCCGATCCACTTCGCCTGCCAATCCGTCGGGTGAAGCAATCCCATCGACCACGTTGCCGGGGCGCTCCACGGCGATGGCTTGCCGGCTTCGCTCCAGACGCGCACCTTCCAGTAGACCCGTTGGCCGGAAGCCAGGTCCTTCCCGCGATACTCGATCCACGTCGTCTCGCCCGAGATGACCCGGCTGGAGTCCCAGAGATCGCCACGGTCCTTCTCCAAGATCGCCGGGTCGCTCGCAACCAGGAGACGATAGGCGCTCTGGGCGCGAATGTTCGCGGCGGGATTCAGACGCCAGCTCAATCTGGGCGTTCTCACATCGATGCCCGATGGGTTCGTCAGGTACTCGCAGCGAAGTCCGAGAACCACGTCCGTGTCTTGCGCGACGGCTGCCGACGCTCGCGCTGTCCCGGATGACAGCGCGAGCGAGACACCCAACAGCAGCGGCGCGAATGTGCGAATCGTCATCGCCCGTGTCATTCCGGATCGGTCTTGATGCGCTGCTGGCCAGGAACAGATCGGATCACCTGCACGGGACCGATCAGGCCGGACGGCAGCAGCGGAGCATCGGCGCGATAGAACTGCTGCGCCGTGTACGTGTACTTGGCGGTGACGCCCTCCTGCTGATCACCAATCAAACGGTTCACCCACAGGTTGATCACTTTGATGTCGAGCGTGTTCGCGCCCGGCTTCAGCGCCGCCGTCACATCAACGCGGAACGGCGCTTTCCAGTAGATGCCAAGCGCCTTCCCGTTGACCGTCACCTCGGCGATGTTCTTCACATCGCCCAAGTCCAGGAGCAGTCTGCTGCCGGGCCGGAACCAATCGGCCGGAGCCTGGATCGTCTTCGTGTAGGTGCCCGTCCCGGAGAAATACTTCACGCCGGCATCGGCGTGCTGGTGCCAGGAGACGAGCGCGGGCAGCGTGATCCTGGCGGGAGCGCCGCGATTCGCCTGAAAGGCGACGTCCCAGGCGCCGTCCACAGTTGCGAGCGTCGACTCCACGGCCGCCACGATCGTGTGCGACGGTGCCGTAGCCGCTCTGCGGAAGACGACGAAGACGGCGTCGTACGGCTGCAGCTTCAACGAGACCGTGGTGCGGCCGCCAACCGTCCTGTAAGAGGCGGGCGCCACGGTACCGGTGTCAGCGTCCCACAATTCCGGCACCTTACCCTGAACGCGGAACGTCGCCTCCACGTCTTCGACGCGCGCGTTCCGGTGGCTCACCCAGTACACCTCGCCGTCGCGCAACGTGCGGTGCACGAACGCGAGCTCGGTGTCGGCGTTCGGCTTCGTGAATTCGAAGTCCGGCGCAACGGTCAGCGACGCCAGGGCGTCGCCGATGCTGCCCGTGAGGACCTTGCCCTTCCCGGTCGTGCCACCCCACATCTGTGCGGCGATCGTCGAGAACTCGGCGGCGTCATCCGACAGGCTGGGTGATTCGATCGGTTTCGGTCCGATGACGACCGCCCCGGCGTTCACCAGGTCGCGGATCCTGCGGAGCACGGCGAGCGGCATCCGCTGGCTGTTCGGGTCCAGCGCGAGAACACGATAGCGCATCCCTGTCGTCGTGGTCAGCAGGCCGCCGGCAGAGACCGTCAGGCGGTTCTTCACCACGTCGGAGTTCGCGTAGTCGAAGCTGTAGCCAGGCGGAATCGGCGGCGGGCTGCTCTGGAAGAGAGCGGTGACGTTGGAGTCCTCGCCGTAGTAGTAGACGATGTCCGCGACGAACGTGCCCTGCTGCAGCATGTACGAACTACGCGCGAGGTAGGTCGTCCACACCTTGGCCTGCTCCGCCCAGGTTTCGTGGCGTGTGAACCATTGGCCGAACGGCCCGAGGCCGAGGCCCGGGATCTTGTCGTTGGACGGCTGGTGGACCGACGTGTGGATGACGAAGCGGTTCAGTCCCATCGACATGAGACGGTCGGCTGTCGGCTTCAGGGTCTCGGGCGAGAAGGACCACGCGCCGCTGCCGGCGGTGAGCGACTCGGCGGCGACGATGTTCTGGCCGTAGATGTGAGCGACGGAAGCGGACTCGCGAACATCGGAGTCGTACCGTTCGTTGGGGCGGCCCGGTTGGGCGGTCCACATCGCGCTCATCGGCACGTCGGCCTTCGCCTTGACCTCCATGCCGTCCGCGATGA
Source organism: Vicinamibacterales bacterium (assembly GCA_048594885.1). Lineage (GTDB taxonomy): Bacteria > Acidobacteriota > Vicinamibacteria > Vicinamibacterales > 2-12-FULL-66-21 > JBMDXB01. The sequence continues at coordinate 5,128 of JBMDXB010000161.1, read as the reverse complement.
ACGCGCGTCCGGATTCGTGAGACTCGGTATAGCGGCCCATCGCGCGAGCCTTCAGGATGTCGGTCAACTGGTCGTAGTGGTACTCCGCGGTCATCTCGCTCAGCGTCTTGCGGAAGTCCCACAGGAAGCGGTCGGTGGCCTCGGCGCTCTCCACGATTCGACCGGTGAGCGCAGGCAGCCAGGGCTTCATGTCGTAGCCGCGACGCGCCATGAACTCGGCGATCATGTTGTCGGTCCAGTTGGCCACTCCCGCCTCCCAACTGTCGGTGATCACGTACTGGAGGCCGCGCTTGCCCATCACGCCGCCGGTGGCGTCCTTGTACTGGTCAAGGTAGTTGTCGAAATACGCCTTCACGTGGGCTTTGCTCAACTTGTCCACCTCGAGACCAGTGGCTTCGGGAGACGCAGGCCGGTTCTGCTGCCCGGTCAACGAATAGCCGATGCGGAGAACGACCCAGTTCCCGGCGGGTGGCGTCCAATCGAGCGTGCCGTCGGCGCGCATCCGCGACGTCAGGTCCACGACGTCCCCCTTGCGGATCGCGTCGGCGGGCGGGACGGCGGGTGTCGCCATCGCGTAGATGTTCGTGGCCGCCGAGAACGCGGCTTTTTCCTGGAAGCGATTCACCACCGCGCCGTGCAGGAGGAACTCGGCAATCGGCGTTCCCGCCGGGGCGGCCGGGGCCTGAGCGCGACCTCCGCCTTGCCCGCCGAACCCGCCGAAGCCGCCGCGCGCCGGGTTCTGCTGCGGCGGCGGAGTCAGGATGGACACGCGGAAGACGCGCGCAGTGACCGGAGGAAACGCGATCGTGCGTGCGCCGCCGCCAGGAATCGCGGTCACCGTGCGGAACTGCGTGCCGTCGTCGCTCACTTCGAGCTGCTGCGTGTTCGTCGCGCTGCCGCCGCGTCCTCGTCCGCCGCCGCCGGCGGTGATGAACGTCACGCCGCGGATGGTCGCGGCCTGCGGGAGCTCGTACTGGATCCACGCTCGCTCTCCGACCGGCGCGGCGGGCAGCAAGGTGGAGGTCACCACGTCGGCGTCGCTGAGCGCGACGGCGTCGAACGATCCGGCGCTTGCGGTCACCTTCGGCTGCATCGCGCGCATGGGGCGGTCGCTGTCGGGCGCGCGATAGGCGATGACGGCGGCGTCCGCATAGAACGTCGGTGGTGGAGGCTGATTCGCAGACTGGCCGCCGAAGCCGCCCCGCCCACCCGCCTGGTTCTGGTAGGGGCCGGTTGTCGAGGGAGGCTTTGGCAGCGAGCCGGTGAAGGCGCGCCCGCCCTCGATGCGTGTCTCGCTCCAGACGTACTTCTTCATCGCTTGGGCGGCTGTCACCCACGGGCCGCCGCTTTCGCTCCACCCTGGCGATCCCGCGATGGCCATCTCGAGGCCCAACTGATCTGCGAGCGTCGTCGCGTACTTGAACGCGTCCTTCCACTCCGGCGTCATGTAGACCAGCCGTTTGGCGACGATCTGCGGCGTGTTCAGGCCGGCGTCGAAATTCTGGAAGCCGGCAATGCCGGACCGCTTCATCCATTCGAGGTCGGCCTTGATGCCGTCTCTCGTCACGTTGCCGCTCATCCAGTGCCACCAGACGCGGGGCTTTGCCGAATCCGGCGGATTCCGGAAGTTCTGGAACAGGTCGTCCCGCTGAGTCTGGCCGAACGACGCCGCGACCAGAGCCGGGAACAACAGAGCCCACGCAAACCGCGGCGCGCGCCGGCGTTTCATGACGACATCTCCCTTCTTGAAGCTCGTTCTCCGCCTCGATGGCGAGGACCGGCGATGAGCGCTCTGTTGTCGAGATGCGGCGATGCCGGGTCCGGCCGGTGCGAGGGGATAGTGCGAGTGTGGATCCGGCGCCCGGCGAAGGGAAGAAGTATTCGCTGCACCCAGGACGTTCTGCTGAGCGGAACGAACACGTCCGCCCCGCGCCCGAACGCGCGGTTACTTCTGGACCATTCGCCGTCACGATTGTCCTAGATTGCGAGACAGCAGGGCGACAGGATCTGACACTCTTTGCCGTGCTGTTTCAGCAGGTTGGGGGCAATTCGATGAGAAGCTCGATGGTCGCGGCGGCAGCCGTCGCCGCGCTCGCGTTGACGAACGGTCCGGCAGCGGCGCAACCGCCCGGACAATCGGGACAGCGAGGACAGGGCCGCGGCGGGTCCGGCCGCGGCGTGCAGCCGCTCAATCTCGAAGACCGAACCGGATTCGAATCGATCTTCGACGGGTCCCTGAAAGGGTGGGACGGCGATCCGGCGTTCTGGAAAGCGGAAGGTGGGACGATTGTCGGCGAGACGACGGCGGCGAATCCGCTGAAGGAGAACACGTTCCTGATCTGGCGCGGCGGCGAGCCGGCCGACTTCGAATTGAAGCTCGAGTTCCGCATGTCGTCGACCAACAGCGGCATCCAGTTCCGCAGCCAGCACGTGCCGCCGGGCGGTGAGGGCCGCGGCGCGGTCGGCGGCAAGTTTGTGCTGAAGGGGTATCAAGCGGACATCGACTTCGACAACCGCTACACCGGCATGCTCTACGAGGAGCGGGGCCGCGGCATCGTCATGGCGCGCGGGCAGGCCGTCGCGCTGGGCGCCGATGGATCGCGCAAGATCATCGCGCATCTGGAGCGCAATCCGGACGAGTTGAAGGCATCCATCAAGCCCGGCGACTGGAACCACGTTCACATCATCGCCCGCGGCAATACACTGATGAACATCGTCAACGGACAGCTCATGGCCCTGCTCGTGGACGATGACGAGAAGGCGAGAGCGACGAAGGGGTTGATCGGCCTGCAACTGCATACCGGAGCGCCGATGAAGATCGAGTTCCGGAACATCTACGTCAAGAAGCTCTGAGCTCGCGAGAGGCGGGGAGGAGGAGACCCGATGCAGCGACTCTCCATCTGGGCCACGGCTGCGCTGTGCGCGGCGTGGGCCTTTCACGCGGAGCCGGGCGCGCAGGGCTCGAAGAAAGCGCACTGGCTGATGGACGGCGGCGATCCGGCGCGCACGTCCTGGCAGCGCGATGAGACGCTGATCAGCCCGTCGAGCGTCAAGGACATGAAGCTGCTGTGGAAGGTGAAGCTGGACAACCAGACTCGCCAGATGCACAACCTCTTCCCGCCGCTCGTCATCGGCGACCTGCAGACGCCGAACGGGCCGCGCGAGTTCGCGATCGTCGCCGGCGTGTCGGACAACATCTATGGAGTCGACGTCGAGAGCGGAAAGCGGGTGTGGAAGCGGCACTTCGACAGCACGTTCCAGGACACGGGCCGCGGCGGCGGCGTGCTGTGTCCCGGCGGATTGACGGCGACGCCGATCGTGGTACCGGCGGACGGACCGGGCAAGTACACGGTCTACGCGATCTCGTGGGACGGCCGGCTGCGCACGCTGGATCCGGTCACCGGCGAAGAGACGGCCGAGCCCGAGCCGTTCCTCCCGCCGAACGGCAAGCCCTACGCGTTGAACATCCGCAACAACGTGCTCTACACGACGACGGCGCAGGGCTGCGGCGGAAATCCGAATCAGTTCTACAGCTACGATCTCGCGACGAAGAAAGTCGGGAGCTTCAACCCCGGCAGCGGCGGATTGTGGCCGCGGCTCGGCCCGTCGATCGGCAAGGACGGCACCGTCTACGCGGGCTCGGGCGACGGCGACTACTACCCCGAGCGGCAGATCTACGGGCAGGCGATCATCGGCGTGAAGCAGAACGCGGAGACGAAGGCGCTCGAGATGACCGACTGGTACGCGCCGTCGAACGCGGTGTGGCTGCGGAAGCGCGATCTCGACATGAACGTCACCGGGCCGGTGTTCGACTACAAGGGGAAGGAGTACCTCGCGCAGTCGAGCAAGGAGTGCCGCATCTGGCTGCTCGACACGAGCAGCCTCGGCGGCGAGGATCACCGGACGCCGGTGTACCGCACGCCGCTCGTGTGCAACGAGGAAGTCCACTTCGCCGGCGCCGGCGTGTGGGGCGCGCTCGCAACGTGGGAGGAATCGAACGGCACGCGCTGGGTGCTGATGCCGTTCTGGGGACCGAAGCACCCGAAGTTCAAGGCGCCGATCGAGTACGGGCAGGTGACGCACGGCGCGGTTGCCGCCTTCAAGGTGGAAGAGAAGCTCGGCAAGGTGCAGCTCACGCCGGCGTGGATCTCGCGCAACATGTGGCAGGCCGATCCGGTGGTCGTCGCCAACGGCGTCGTGCTCGCCTACGGCAACGGTGAGGATGCGATGCAGTCGACCTACGACATCGGCCTCGCCTACAACAGCGCCGCGAACCGCATCGCGCGCTCGGGCCATGCGACGCTCTACGCGCTCGATGCGCGCACTGGCGAGGAACTGTGGTCGAGCGGCGATCAGATCGCGTCGTTCAGCCACTTCAGCAGCCTCGCCGTCGCGAACGGCCGTGTCTACATCGGCACGTTCGACGGCACGTTGTACAGCTTTGGTGTCACGAAATCAGCAGGTACGAAGTAGGGCGGATCTTCAGATCCGCCATCAAAAGCCATGAACAGCCATCACCTCCACCGATGTATCGCGATCGCGCTGCTCGTGCCGGCATCCGTCACGCTGCTGCGCGCACAGCGCGAATGGACGACGAGCGGGTTCGACGCGCAGCGCACGTCATGGGTGCGGAGCGACGGACGTCTGACGAAGGACGCGGTCGCGAAAGGCGAGTTCCAGTTCCTCTGGAAGATGAAGTTCGAGAACGACAACCGGCAACTGAACTCGCTCACGGCGCCGGTGCTGCTCGATCGCCTGATCGGCTATCGCGGATTCAAATCGCTTGCGTTCGTCGGCGCGAGCGGCGATCGCATTTACTCCGTCGACACCGATCTCGCGCGGCCGTACTGGACGGCGGTGCTGAACTACACCGCCGCGACGGCCGGGCAGCCACCACCGATGTCGAATTGTCCCGGCGGTCTCGTGGCGATGCCCAGCCGGCGCACGCCGCTGGCTCCGGCAACTGAAGGACGCGGCGGCGGTGGCGGCCGTGCGGGCGTCCGCAACGGCAGCGCCGTTGGCGAGCCGGGCAAGGGCGCGGCTGTGCTCGCACAGCGTGCGGCGGCGGCCGCGGCAGCCGGGGGGCCGGGGGGCCGGGGAGCCGGGGGGCCCGGGGGCCGGGGAGCCG
>JBMDXB010000160.1:0-203673 GCA_048594885.1 Vicinamibacterales bacterium | reverse complement strand
TTGATGCGATCTACACACAACTTCGCGAGATCGTGCGTGGGTTCTGTTATTTATTTATCTGTTTTCTCGAGACCTCACCCCCGAAAACTGATAATTAAAGACCTGACCCCATCGGCATACATGTTGCTGACTTTCGGGATGTGTCGCCCCCGAAGGACGTCATCCGCATTGCGGCTGTCGGCGATCTCCACTACGGCCGCAGCGCGGCACACGGCTCGCTGCAGCCGCTGTTCGCGCAGGTCACCGAATCGGCGGACATTCTCGTCATCACCGGAGATCTGACCGACTACGGCCTCGCCGAGGAAGCGCGCGCGCTCGCGCGTGAGATCACGACGACGCTGAAGATCCCCGCCGTCGCCGTGCTCGGCAACCACGATTACGAGGCGGGCCAGCAGGAGGACATCCGGAAGATCCTCGTCGACGCCGGCGTCGTGACGCTCGACGGCGATTCCACGGAGATTCACGGCATCGGCTTCGCCGGCGTGAAGGGATTCGCCGGCGGATTCGGGCGTCGCGCCCTGGGCCCGTGGGGCGAGGACGTCATCAAGAAGTTCGTCCACGAAGCGGTGGACGAAGCGCTGAAGCTCGAATCCGCGCTGGCGCGCCTGCGCACGAACCGTCTCGTCGTCCTGCTCCATTACTCACCGATTCAGGAGACTGTCGAGGGCGAGCCGCGCGAGATCTTCCCGTTCCTCGGCTGCAGCCGGCTCGAAGAGCCGATCAGCCGTTTTCCCGTGACCGCTGTCTTTCACGGCCACGCGCACCACGGACGGCCCGAGGGGCGCACCACGAAGGACGTGCCGGTCTTCAACGTCTCTCACTCGTTGATGAAGGAACTCTTCCCCGAACGCCCGTTCCGCGTCGTCGATGTCGACCTCAGGCCGGCCGGCAGCGAGGAGCGTCGCGCCGGCGGAGACCGCCGCGCCATCGAGCGCGTACCCGTGGAGCACTCATGACCAACACAATCCTGCTCGTTCTTGCGCTTACGACACAGCCACCGGCCGCGCAGTCGCAGCCCACGCAGCCGCAGCCCGCGCAGCCGCAGCCCACGCAGTCCACGTCTACGAAGGACCCCGCAGCCCCGGCCAAGGCGATGCCGGCCGCGAGCGAGGGGCTGCGCACGCAGGTGATGCTGGACCGCGCGGGGTTCTCACCCGGCGTGATCGACGGACAGGCCGGCCCGAGCACGCGCCGCGCTCTCGAGGCCTACAAGAAGCAGGCAGGCGCCGCCGCGCAGGATCCTGCGAGCGAGCCGCTCACGACTTATCGCATCACGGAAGAGGACACATCGGGACCGTTCGTCGATCGCGTGCCGGCCGATCTCGTCGAGCAGTCGAAGCTGCCGCAGCTTGGATACACGTCGATCGTCGAGGCGCTCGCCGAGCGCTTCCACACCACGCCGGCGTTTCTGCGACGGTTGAACAAAGGCGCGAAGTTCACCGCCGGCGAAGACATCGTCGTCCCCAACGTCGTCCCGATGATGTTGCCGGCGAAGACCGAGATGACGCGTACTGAGAAGAGCCAGGGCCGCGTTGGTGCCGTCGGAACCGCCGGCACCAACGCGTCGCAGGACGTCGTCGTCACTGTCAGCAAGGCCGGCTCGACGCTGACGGTGACGGACACCGCATCGAACCGCGTGCTGCTCTTTGCTCCGGTGACCACGGGCAGCGAGCGCGACCCGCTGCCAATCGGCGAATGGAAGGTCACGGGCGTGAGCTACAACCCGCCGTTCAACTACAACCCGAAGCTGTTCTGGGACGCGGACCCATCACACTCGAAGGCGAAGATCCCGCCGGGACCGAACAATCCAGTGGGCGTCGTGTGGATCGATCTCTCGAAGGAACACTACGGCATCCACGGCACGCCGGAACCGTCGAACATCGGGCGCACCGAGTCGCACGGGTGCGTGCGCCTCACGAACTGGGATGCGCTCAACCTGGCGACGCTCGTGCGGCCTGGGACACGCGTGGTGTTCACGGAGTAACCCCCATGCCGTGGCGCACGTTCCTCGGCGGCACGGCACTCGGGTTCGTGGCGGGGGCTTTCCTCGTCTCCGCCATCGTGTGGCAGTTCGGCAACGTGATCGGGTCGCGCTCTGCGAGCGTGAAGCATCCGGCCGACCCGCCCTCGGCCACGGCGCGCTGGGTCGATTCGAGCGCCGATGTCGACTCGCCGGTGCTCGAAGCCGGCCCGCCACCGGTGATGCCGGTTGACGAGCCCGCGGGTACTGCGGGGTTCAACGAACCGGTCATCGGGCCCACGCCCAACTCGCCGGCTGAGCTCGCCGACCGGGATCTCGCGATTCCGGTCGAAGGCATCGGGCCGAACCAACTGAGGCGCTCATTCGACGAGCCGCGCGGATCGATGCGTCAGCATCAGGCCATCGACATCCTGGCGCCGCGGAACACGCCGGTGAAGGCTGTCGAGGACGGCACGATCGCGCGGCTGTTCTACAGCAAGGCAGGCGGCATCACGATCTACCAGTTCGATCCGACCGAGCGCTACTGCTACTACTACGCCCACCTCGAACGGTATGCCGACAGGTTGCGCGAAGGCCAGCGCGTGCAGAAGGACCAGGTGATTGGCTACGTCGGCACGTCGGGCAACGCGCCTCCCGGCACTCCCCACCTGCACTTCGCCGTCTTCCGCCTGACCGCCGACAAGCGGTGGTGGGAAGGCACGCCGATCGATCCGTTCGACATCCTCCGCTGACTGCGGTCCTCGTCCGTGGGACCGTGCTGTTCGGAAGCGAACAGCGCCCGCATACGCGACATGGACTTTTTCCGCCAATTCAACGTCAAACACGCATGGCATGTTGCGTGAAGTGACATGCGCGCTCCCGACGCCTGCGGCAGACCGATGAACCTGACGTGTGATGTCCCACCGCGAGTGCTGGTCGCCGACGATCAGCCGGATCTCCTGGATGCGCTCCGCCTCCTCCTCAAAGCCGAAGGCATTCACATCGAGGCCGTCACCTCGCCAGAGGCGGCGCTCTCCGCTGTTGAAACGGGGGAATTCGATCTGCTGCTGATGGATCTGAACTACACCGGCGACACGACCTCAGGCCGCGAGGGGATCGACCTTGTCGAACGTGTCAAGGCCGCGGACGCGCTGCTGCCTGTCATCGTCATGACCGGCTGGGGCTCGGTCGATCTCGCCGTCGAAGCGATGCGCCGCGGCGTTCGCGATTTCGTGCAGAAGCCGTGGGACAACGCGCTCCTCGTCGCGACGCTGCGGCAGGAGATCGAAGCGGGCCGCAAACGCCGACGCGAGCAGGAGGATCGGGCCCGCGAGTTGGAAGAAGCGCAACGGATTCAACAGAAACTGCTCCCGGCGGTGCTGCCGCAGGTCCCCGGGTGGGACATCGCGGCGGCGTGGCAGCCCGCATCCGGCGTCGGCGGCGACTGCTACGACGCGATGATGTTCGGCGACAGCCGCGTCGCGCTGTCGATCGCCGATGTGGTCGGCAAAGGCATCCCGGCTGCGCTGCTCATGTCGAACCTCCAGGCAGCGGTCCGGGCGTTCGCCGTCGAGACGACCGCGCCCGGAGCGCTGTGCCGGCAGATCAATCGCATCCTCTGCGGCAACATCGCCGAAGGCCGCTTCATCAGCTTCTTCTATTGCGTCGTCGATGCCACGCTGAGGACCTTGACGTACGCGAACGCCGGGCACTATCCGCCCGTCCTCGTCCGCGTCAACGGCAGCGTCGAACGGCTCGAGGCCGGCGGACCGGTGCTGGGCGTGTTTCACGATGGCGTCTACGAGCAGGCCGCGGTGCCGTTCGGCAGCGGCGATCGCCTGGTGCTCTTCACCGACGGCATCACCGAAGCACGCAACGCGGACGACGAGGAATTCGGCGAGGAACGTCTGATTGCGTCCGCCGTCACGCATCGCGATTGCGATGCCTACGTTCTGCAGGCGCGGCTCTCGGAGGCTGTCAGCGGGTTTGCGGGCGGCACGTATCAGGACGACGCGACGCTGATTGTCATCGGAGCCGCGTGAACACTCAACCGCGCGCTTCTCACCGGGTCCAGCCGATCGAGAGAGCCGTGCGGCCGTCGCGGAGGCCGCGCGCGAGATCGAGCCGGACGACACCCGCGCCGGGAACCGCCACGCGCAGGCCTGCACCGGCATCCACGTGCGTTCGTGTATGGGTGAACGCCGCGCCGCTGGTCGCGCGGCCGACGTCGACGAACACGGCGGGCGCGACGCGAAGCGGACGCCGGCGCGGCTGCATCCAGTGCCGCCACTCTCCTCCGGCGTGAACGAGCCGGCGGCCGAACACGGCGCGCTCGATGACTCCGGAATCGAGCATCGGATGCGCGCGCAGCAGCGCACCCTCGGGCTGGCCCGTTCCGGCGCCGTGCCACAGGCCGAACGGTGCCCCATCGCCGGCTGCGTCAACGCCGGCGCGCGCCAGCCAGACGCTTCCCTCGCGGACAGTGGACGACCGCCACTCGATCGCGACGGATCCGGTCCAGGTCTTCACGTCGCCAAACCACACGCCGCCGCGTGCCGACAGTACGACGGCGTCATCTGCGGCGTGCTGCTCGACCCCGCCGCGGAGCGATACCGATGTGCCGCCGCGATTCCAACGGTCTGCACCGATCCCGGCTTCGACGCGCGTGGCGCCCGTGATCCAATCGTGCAGGCTGAACAGCGCTCCGCGCCGACGCTCCTCGAGCGTCCCGCTCGCATGCGCGTACGTCTGCCGTTCCTCGAATGCGTCAACGCGCCAGACGCCGCCGAACGGCGCCGGGCTGCTGAAGGCGAGGGCCACGCGAGGCCGCCGCTCCCACCAGCGATAGGACAACTCCCACAGCTCGCCGCCGCCGCTCGGTGTTCCGACGGCGACTGCCAGCTCCCGGTGCGACACGAGCCGGACGCCAGTCGCTGCGATCGACGGAAGCGACGTCGGCAGCAGCGGCCGCTCGATCACCGTGACGTCAACCTGCACCTGGCCGTTTTCGTCCGGCCGATATCCTGCACGTGCCACTTGTGCCGCGGGCAGCTCGGCGATCCGCCGGCGCGCGCGCGAGAGCGTCACTGACGTCAGCAGCGTCTGCGACTCGAGGCCAAGCGTCCGCGCGGCGACGTCGTGCCTGATGCGCGTGAGCCCCTGGATGTTGACGATGTCGATGATCGGCTCGCCGATCCGGTTCCAGGCGTCGAGCGCGCCGACCGGATCGTTCTGGAGGAACAGCGACGTCGCGAGTATCCGCCACGCGTGTTGATCGTTCGGATCGAGAGACGTGGCTCGACGTGCGAGAGCGGCCGCGTCGCGCCACTTCCCGCCGAGCGCGTGCAGTCCGGCCAGCTCGCGCAACGGGCCCGATGCGGTGGGACATGCGTCTGCCGCCGCTTCCAACACGCGGCGCGCGCCCTCGCGATCGCCGCCACCGGCCAGCCGGACGCCTTCATCCACCATCGCCCCGCACGGCGCCACGGCAGGCGCCGCGCGAACTTCGCGCTCGCCTTCAACCGGCCGCCGGCTCTCTCCCGGCAGCACCAGCATCGTCCAGCGGTCGCTGACGTCCCACGCCCGCACGAAGGATGCTTCGTCGAGCATGCGGAACGGGGCACGCGCCGGGTCGTGCACGATCACGCGGCCGTTCGCCCACGCGACGATGACGACGTAGTGAAAGCTGCCCGGACGATCTTCGATGAGCGCCACGACAGGACGGCGCTTCGCGAGCTGTTCGCGCACGAGCCGCGCATCTCCGCGGAACGATCGCGCGTCCCACCCGCGCTCGGCGAGCGATCGGAGCAGATCGGCGCCGCGGATACCGCCCGCCGCGCGCTCGACCAGATCCGCGAACGTCTCGGCATAGACGCCCTTGTCGCCCCAGAACCGCATCACCATCGCCGCCGCGGCGCCGCCGCAGAGCGCTTCCGACTGCGACAGATAGGGAACGTCGAGGATCTCGACCGGGTGAACCGGCAGCTGCGCGGGAGCCCCGGCCGCCATCATCAGCAGGACAACGGCGGCCAGCGCCACACGCGGGAATCGACGCGTCAATCCGCGATCAGGACGATCAGGATGATGAGCAGCAGGATGATGATGATCGTGGTCGTCGTGATCACGACCGTCGCGCCACCAGCGAGATCGTTCTGCACCTGACGCGCCTGGCTGGCGAGCTGGTGCAGGTCGTCGCCTTCGAGCGTCGACACCGCCGCCTCGGCCGTCGCGACGGAGAGGCCGGCCTGCTTGGCGATCTCGCGCACGTCCGCACGCTGCAGCAGCGAGCGAATCGCCTCGCGGTCTGCCTGGTCCTGCGCCACGCGAGCCTTGACGGCGTCGCCCAGCGCGGACTTCGAGATCACGTGGTTCTGCGCACCGGCTTGCGGCGCGACCATCAGGATCGCAAGACATGATGCGATCAGTGTTCGGACAAACTTCATCTCTGAGCCTCCTGCAAACGGCGGGCAGGCGCCCGCGACTGCTGGGCTCAGCAGAAAGCATCTTCCGTGCCGGGTCACACGCTGGGCGCGAGCTTCTCGAACTCCTCGACGTGCGCGGCCCGCGCCTGCGCATCGCGCCACTCGACGATGCCGTCCTTCACCAGCGCGGCGAGCGATTCCTCCAGGGTGATGGAGCCGAGCTTGCGCGTAATCGTGATTTCCTGATGCAGATGCTGCAGCGCATTCCGACGAATGTGCTGGCGCGCCCCGTAGCTGACCATCAGAAGCTCGGCCGCAGCGGCCAGGCCGCCGCCGACGCGCGGCAGCAGCGTCTGCGTCATCACGGCAGCGATCGCCATGGCCAGCTCCTGGCGCACGGTGTTCTGACGTTCTGTCGGGAACGAATCCGCGATTCGCGACACCGTCGACGCAACGTCCGTCGTGTGCACGGTGGACAGCACGAGGTGTCCGGTCTCAGCCGCCGCCAGCGCAATGCGCATCGTTTCCGGGTCGCGCATCTCGCCGACGACGATGACGTCCGGCGCCTGTCGCAGCGCGGCGCGCAGCGCGGTCGGAAAGTCGGGCGCGTCGACGCCGATCTCGACCTGCTCGATGAGACTGCCGTGGTGCACGTGCTCGTACTCGATCGGATCCTCGATCGTGACGATGTGTCGCGACTCCCGGCGATTGATTTCCTCGACAATGGCGGCGAGCGTCGTCGTTTTGCCGGAGCCCGTGGGACCGCCGATGAGCACCAGACCTCGCGGGAGCTGTGCGAGCAGCTCCGCGCCGGGAGGGAGGCCGAGCGACGCCAGGCGCGGCACGCGTGTCGGCAGCAGCCGGATCGCGGCGGCGGCGCGCCCGCGCTCGCGGTGCAGATTGATGCGGAAGCGTCCGGCGCCGGCCAGGCGGAACGACGCGTCGGCGATGCGCGACTCGCGGTAGAGGCGCCGCGCATGCGGCGCCAGCGCCGGTAGGACCGCCTCCTCGATCTCGACGCCGTCGAGCGGCCCTTCGGCCAGCGGCTGCACGCGTCCATCGACGCGCACCGACGGCGGCGCGCCCGCCACGAGCAGGAGATCGCTGCCGCCGCGTTCGGCGAGCAGCCGTAGCCAGCGCTCGACGCGCGACGTGTCGCCGGTCGCTGGCGACGGCTCGCCCTGCGCGGACGAATGCAGCTCCGCGATCAGCCGATCGATCTCCGGATCGTCGTTCATCCCTCGGACAGGTTCTTCGGCGACCGCTTGTTGAGGATGTCGAGGATGCGCTGCCCGTCCGGCGTCGCGGTCACGGTCCCGCGCACGATGTCCTTCGCGCTCAACGGCTTTCCGTAGACCGCTTCGTTCGCGTCGTTGTCGGTCCGCAGCGTCGAGCCTTCGAGCGAGATGCCGGCAAACAGCCCGCGCGACCGTGAGTAGGTCAGGATCTCGGCGCGCATCACGATGTCCGTGGCGGCGCCGGCCGTGCGCCCCTTGGGACCGGCGGCTGCCGACGCGTCGGCGCCGAGCTTCACCTTGCTGCCGAGCACCGACTCGGCGCCGCGGTTGTTCATCACCAGCAGCACGAAGTCCGTCGCCTGGCCGCCAAGCTGAAAGCCGATGCTGCCGCCTTCGAGCGCGAACATCGCCGGCGCGCTCCACGGACCATCGAACGCCTCGCCGGAGCGGCAGGTGATGGCTCCGCGGCCGTAGCTGCCGCCGATGCCGACCGCGAACTTCTTCACCGAAGGAAAGATGATGACGCACTCGGCGCGGTCGAGCAGCTCCTTCGGAATCGAATCCGGCATGCCGAAGATCTCCTTCAGCACCGTCGCGGAGTTCCGCAGCCGCTCCGCTTCCTTCTCGGCGAGCGCCTGCGTGCCGCCGATCGCGAGTGTGAGCAGGATCAAGGCAATCTTCCGAAACATCTTGCGCTCCTTGACCGCACCGTACGCTGAAACGACGGCGGAATGCAAGACGTAGAATCGGACGTGCGCCACATGATGCGGGCCGGCATCCTGTTCGCCCTGGCGTGCGCGGGCACCGTCGCGCCCGCGCACGCCCAAACCGCGCCAGCGCAGCTCAAGGTGTTCCTCGACTGCCAGGGATGCTTCCAGGACTTCCTGCGGTCGGACGTCGTCTTCGTCGATTACGTGCGCGACCGGAAGGAAGCGGACGTCCACGTCCTCGTCACCCGCGCAGAGACGGCCGGCGGCGGCCGCGAGTACACCCTGGCGTTCACCGGCCTGGGAACGTTTCAGGGCGTCGATCAGACGCTGCGCGCCGTGACCACGCGCTCCGACACGGACGACACGATCCGGCGGCAGCTCGCGACTGCGGTGCGCCTCGGCCTGCTGCGCTACGTGGCGCACGACGGCGTGCCGCAGCGGCTCTCGGTCGACGTCGAGCTTGGCACGGAGCAGCAGCGCCCCGCGGTCACCGGCGACCGCTGGAAGAACTGGGTCTTCAGCCTGCGCGCGTCGGCCTCCATCGAGGGCGAGGAATCGAACCGCGAGCTGCGGCTGGACGGATCGATCAGCGCCGACCGCATTACCCCCGACTGGAAAATCACGTTTGGCGGCGACTTCGAGCACGAGCGGGAAGAGTTCGATCTGGATGAAGACGAACCGGTCTCCGTCGAACGCCGCGAGCGGCGGTTCAGCGGCCTGGCGGTGAAGGCGCTCGGCGAACATTGGTCGGCCGGCACCGGCGTGGAGATCGCCTCCTCCACGTTCTCGAACAGCGCCTTCCTTGCGGACGTGGCCGGCGCCGTCGAGTACAACGTCTTTCCCTATTCCGACTACACGCGCCGTCAGCTCCGCGTCCTCTACTTGCTCGGCGTACGGCGCGCGCGCTACAACGAAGAGACGCTCTTCGGCCGGCTGCGGGAGACACGGGGACGCCAGGAGCTGTCGGCGGCATTCGAGCGGACGGAGCGCTGGGGCTCGCTCGACACGAGCCTCTCGTTCTCCCAATACCTGCACGACCTGTCGAAGTACCGTCTCGAGGCGGATGGCGAGATCTCGTGGCGGATCGCGCGCGGCTTCTCGATTTCCGCCGAGGGCCGCGCGTCGCGCATCCGCGATCAGATCTCGCTGCCGCGACGCGGCGCGACGCCGGAAGAGATCCTGCTGCGCCTGCGACAGCTCAGAAGCGGGTACGACTACGACGTGAGCCTGAGCGTGACCTATTCGTTCGGCTCGATCTTCAGTTCGATCGTGAACCCTCGGTTCGGCCAGTAACGCCCGCCGCCGCGCTCAGACAGCCCGCGGCAGATAGAGCCCGGCGCCGGGACCGACTGGAATCCCCAGCAGAATCCAGACCACGAGCATCAACGACCACGCGATCAGGAACGAGACGGAATACGGCAGCATCGTCGCGACGAGCGTGCCAATGCCAGCGCCGGGCTGATAGCGCTGCATGAATGCGATGATCAACGCGAAGTAGGTCATCATCGGTGAGATGACGTTCGTCGTGCTGTCGCCGATGCGATAGGCAGCCTGCGTGAACTCCGGCGTGTAGCCGAGCAGCATGAACATCGGGATGAACACCGGCGCCATGATCGCCCACTTCGCCGACGCGCTGCCCATGAACAGGTTGATCGTCGCCGAGACCAGGATGAACGCAACGATCAGCGGAATCGTTCCCAGTCCCGCGGCTCGCAAGCCCTCGGCGCCCTTCACGGCGAGAATCAGGCCGAGGTTCGTCCAGTTGAAGAACGCGACGAATTGCGCGGCGAAGAACACGATGACGAGGTAGATGCCGAGCGTTTCCATCGCCTTGCCCATTGCCTTCACGACGTCGGAATCGCTTCGGATCGTGCGCGCGCCGATCCCGTAGGCAAGGCCGACGAGCAGGCCCGACGCGAAGATCAGCGCGACGATGCCGGACATGAAGGGCGACCGCAGGATCCCGCGCGTCTGCGGATCCCGCAGGAAGCCGGTTTCCGGCACGGTTCCCCACAACAGCACCGCGATGAAGAGCAGTGCGGCGATCGCCGCGTACCACAGTCCGCGCTTCTCCTGTTCGGTCACCGTCGTGGAGATCTCACCCTCCTCCCGCGGCCCCGTGAACTCGCCGAATCGCGGCTCGACGATCCGCTCGGTCACGATCGTGCCGACCGTGGAAATCAGAAAGGCCGAGACGAACATGAAGTACCAGTTGCACGATGGATTCACGTGGTAGGTCGGATCGATGATGCGCGCCGCCTCCTCGGACAGTCCGGCGAGCAGCGGATCGACGGTGCCGAGCAGCAGGTTGGCGCTGTAGCCGCCCGACACGCCCGCGAATGCCGCCGCCAGGCCGACGAGCGGGTGACGGCCGACGGTCTGGAAGATGATCGCGGCGAGCGGAATGAGCAGGACGTAGCCGACTTCGCCGCCCATGTTCGACTGAACGCCCGCAAAGACGACCGCGAACGTCAGCAGCCGGCGCGGCGCGCCGACGACGAGCAGCTTGAGCGCCGTGCCGATGAGGCCGCTGCCTTCCGCCACGGCGATGCCCAGCATCGCGACGAGCACGGTGCCGAGCGGCGCGAAGCCCGCGAAGTTCGACACCATCTCCGTCATCACCCGGTGGAGACCGGCGAGCGTCAACAGGCTCACCGGTTGGATCGGCTTCTTCGTGCCGGGGTGAATGACCGTCAGATCGAACTGCGTGGTGATCGCCGAGATGATCACGACTGCGAGCGCCATGAGGGCGAACAGCGTCGCCGGATGCGGCAGGGCGTTGCCGCCGCGCTCGACGATCGACAGAAATCTGGAGAGCAGCGTCCGGCGTTCGGGCATTCGGAATTCTATTCCGTGGCGGTTGCGTTCCGAAAAAGGATAGGATCCGGACCGACGATGGTCCCCAACGACGTCCTCGGCAGCCGTGAATTCCACCGGCTCGTCGCGCGGCAGTGGCGCATGTCGCTGGTGCTGACGGCGTGCCTCTTCGCGCTCTACTACGGCTACATCCTGCTCATCGCGCTGAACAAGCCGTTGCTCTCCCGCCGCGTCGACGACGCCACCACGATCGGCATCCCGATCGGCGCCGCCGTCATCGTCGGCTCGTGGGTGCTGACGGCGATCTACGTCATCTGGGCCAATCGCCGCCACGACCCTGAAGTCGATCGGCTGAAACGAACCATCTCGTAATCTCCGCGACCGCTGATGCAGACCACGCTCGGAACACCGACGGCTTCCGCGATCCTCTTCTTCCTGCTCATCGTCGCGCTGACGCTTGCCGTGACGTGGTGGGCGGCGCGGCGCACGCGATCCACACGCGAGTTTTACGCGGCAGGACGCTCCGTCAGCGCGTTCCAGAACGGCCTCGCGCTCGCCGGCGACTACATGAGCGCGGCCTCGTTTCTCGGCATCGCCGGCCTCGTGGCGCTGCGCGGCTACGACGGGATGATCTACGCAACGGGCTGGCTCGTCGGCTGGCCGGCGCTGATGTTTCTGATCGCCGAGCCGCTTCGCAATCTTGGCAAGTTCACGTTCGCCGACGTCGTCGCGTTCCGGCTGCGCCAGGTGCCGGTGCGGATTGCCTCGGCCGTCGGCGGCATCCTGACGGTGCTGCTCTACACGATCGCGCAGATGGTCGGCGCCGGGAACCTCATCGCGCTCATGTTCGGCGTCCCCTACGAATGGGCCGTCGTCGGCGTTGGCGCCGTGATGCTCGCCTACGTGCTGTTCGGCGGGATGATCGCGACGACGTGGGTGCAGATCATCAAGGCGATCCTGCTGCTCGCGGGCGTGTCGCTGTTGACCGTGCTGGTGCTGTCGCGCTTCGGCTTCTCGCCGGGGACGCTCTACGCGAACGTCGCGGCGCAATACGGTCAGGCGGCGCTGGAGCCCGGCGGTCTCGTGACGGATCCGCTCGACGCCGTGTCGCTGGGCCTCGCGCTGATGCTCGGCCTGCTCGGTTTGCCGCACATCCTCATGCGGTTCTACACGGTGCCGGACGCGCGAGCGGCGCGCGCGTCGGTGCTCTATGCGACGGGGTTCATCGGCTACTTCTACCTGATCATCCCGATCGTCGGGTTCGGCGCGGCGGTGCTGGTCGGCCGCGACGCCATCCGCGGCATCGACGCGGGCGGCAATATGGCGGCGCCGCTCGTCGCCGAACTGCTCGGCGGCACGGCGTTCCTCGGGTTCATCGCCGCCGTCGCGTTCGCGACGATTCTCGCCGTCGTCGCCGGCCTGACGCTGGCGGGCGCGAGCGCCCTCTCCCACGACATCTTCACGCACGTCGTGCGTGGCGGAAAGGCGACCGAATACGAGCAGGTGCGCATCGCGCGCCTCGCGACCGTCGTGTTCGGCGCGCTCGCCGTCGGCCTCGGCATCCTGTTCAAGGGGCAGAACGTCGCGTTCATGGTCGGGCTCGCGTTCGCCGTCGCGTGCAGCGCGAACTTCCCGCCGCTGCTGCTGTCGATCATCTGGCGGCGCTTCAACACGACCGGCGCCGTCAGCGCCATCGTCTGCGGCGCGCTGCTGTCCGTGCTGCTGATCGTGCTGAGTCCGACGGTCTGGGTCGACCTCCTGAAGTATCCGTCCGCGATCTTCCCGCTGCGCAACCCCGCCATCGTCTCGATGACGGTAGCCTTCATCGCCGGCGTCGCCGGCTCGCTGGCCACGCGCGAGCCGGAGGCCGAATCGAAGTTCGACGACGAGAAACTGCGCACCGACCTCGGGATGGGAGCCGAGTGACGGCACGCGAGTTGTTCGCGGCGTTGCCGAAGGCCGACGGACGTCTCGCGCTCGCGTGGTGGGCGGTGGTCGTGCTGCATGGACTGCTGCCCGCGCTCTTCGCAATCGCGATGGGCATCCTCGTCGACGCCGTTCAGTATGGCGGCAGCCTTGGGAGTCCGCTCACCCTCATGGGCGCGACCTTCATCCTGCTGCAGGTCCTGACGCCGATTCAGACGGCGGTCAGTCACAACCTCGGCGATCGCACCGCGGCATTCCTCTACGACCGCCTGACCGAAGCCTGCGTTCGGCCGCAGGGCATGGCGCATCTCGAGGATGCGACGCTCGCGGCCGACCTTACCGTCGCGCGTGACTTCGACCTTGGCATGACGGGACCGCCACTCTCGTACTCGCTGGACTTCATCGCGGGAGGCGTCGTCGCGATGATCGGCGGCCTCGCGTCGGCGGCCGTTCTGTTCGGATTTTCCTGGTGGGCGCCGCTCGTCCTTGCCGTCGGCTGGCTCTCCACCCACTGGCTCCTGCGGGAGAGCGGGGTCTGGCGCGATCGCAACACCGACGAAGTTCGCAGCGCTCAGCGCGACGCCGATTACGCGTACCGGCTGGCTGTCGATCCGCCCGCCAGCAAAGAGCTGCGCCTGTTCGGGCTGACGGAATGGACGATCGAGCGCTTCAAAGCCAGGCGCACGCGACTCCATCAGCTCCAGTACGAGGCCACGCGTCTGCGCGAGCGCCCACTCGCGTGGAGCCTGCTCCTCGTCGCCGCCGCCAACGTCGTCGTGTTATGGGCGATTGCTTCGGCGGCCGTTGAAGGCCGGCTCGATCTCGGCGGGCTCGTCATGTACGCACAGGCAGCCGTGAGCACATCCGCGATCGCGTTCGGCGGCCTCACCTGGGCACTCGATGGAGCGGCGGCGCCCGTCGGGGCCGTTCGACGTCTCGAACCAGCGATGGCGTCGGTGGGGCGGCTCGCTGACGGGACTCGGCAGGCGGCCGGCCTGCCCGCGCGGGAGATCCGATTTCGCCACGTCGCGTTCGCTTACCCTGGCGGCGCTGCCGTGCTCGACGGCTTCGACCTCACCGTCCCGGCCGGCTCTTCCCTCGCCATCGTCGGACAGAACGGCGCCGGCAAGACGACGCTCGCGAAGCTGCTGTGCCGGTTCTACGACCCGCAGCAGGGAGCGATCGAAGTGGATGGCATCGACCTGCGCGAGCTCGACGTGACGTCGTGGCGCTCGCGCGTGACCGCGGTGTTCCAGGACTTCATGCGCCTCGAGCTGTCGCTGCGCGACAATGTCGTCCCCGCCGGCGCTCCCGATGAAGTCGTGCTGGAGGCGCTCGATGCGGCGGGCGCTGCGACGCTGGCGCCGCTCGATGCGGTGCTCTCGCGTGGTTATGCGGGCGGAACGGACCTCTCGGGCGGTCAGTGGCAGCGGGTGGCGCTGGCGCGCGCGCTCGCCGCGGTGCGGGTCGGCAAAGGTGTCGTGCTCCTCGACGAGCCCACGGCGCAGCTCGACGTCCGAGGGGAGGCGGAGATCTTCGAGCGGCTGCTCGCGGCGACGCGCCACTGCACCACGATCCTCATCTCCCACCGCTTTTCGACGGTTCGTCATGTCGATCGCATCTGCGTCCTGGAGAAGGGCAAGGTCGTCGAGCTCGGCACGCACGACGAGCTGATGGCGCTCAACGGCCGTTATCGCACGATGTTCGATCTGCAGGCGCAGCGTTTCGCCAGCGAAGACGAGGAAGGAAGACGCTATGACGTCCTCGCCTGACCCACGGGCGGCGAGCGACACGCTTCCGCCTGCGCTCTCGTCGATGTGGCGGCTGTGCAAACTGGGCTACCGGCACGAGCCGGCGTTGATCAGCACGGCGTTCACGCTCGCGCTGCTCGCCTCGCTGCCGGATGCGCTGGTGGCCTGGTGGTTCAAGCTCCTGGGCGAAGGGGCGCTTGCCGGTGACTGGCGGCGGGTCCGAATCGCCATCCTGGCGCTCGGGGTCTCCGCCACCGCGACGTGGCTCCTCGTCACGGTGAGCACGCGCGTGCAGCGCCGGTTCCGCGACAAGGTGACGATCGCGCTCGAAGCGCACGTCGCGACCCTGCTGGCCTCGATCACGACGATCGCTCACCAGGAGCGGCCCGATTATCTCGATCGCCTGTCGGTGCTGCGCAATCAGGTGTTCATGCTGGACCACATGTACATGTCGCTGTTCGCGACGTGTGGATGGCTCCTGCGCCTGGGCGTCACGATCGCTTTGCTCGTCTCCATCCACCCGGCGCTCGCGGTGCTCGTGCTGTTCGCGCTGCCGCCGGTCTTCACCTCGACACGGCGGCCCGCCGTCGAGCGTGAGGCGCACGAACGTGGCGCGCCGCCAAGCCGCCTCGCGCGGCACCTGTTCGACGTCGCAACCACGGCGTCGCCGGGCAAGGACGTCCGCGTCTTCGGCATCGGCGACCGCCTGCTCCGAGAGCGGCGCATCGCCTGGGAGAACGGCAACAGGCCAATTGCGGCAGCCAGATGGACATCGGCGATCTGGCACGCCGTAGCATGGACGATCTTCGGCGCGGGCTACGTCGGCGCGATTGTGTTCGTGTCTGCCGGCCTGAATGCATCAGCCGGCGACGTCCTGTTGACGCTCGCCGCCGGCTCGCGCCTCTGTTTCTACGTCGGCGCCGCGGTTGGCGAGATCGGGTTTCTGCGGGGAGTCTGGATGGATGCGGCGAGACGCCTCGCATGGCTCGAGGACTACGCCGGCTCGGTCGTGGCGACCGCCAATCGACCCGCTCCGACGCGCCTGCCCGGCGGGATTCGCTTCGAGCATGTCTCGTTCGCCTATCCCGGTACCGATCGGCTCGTGCTCGAGGACGTCAACCTCGAGCTGCCGGCAGGCAAGGTGATCGCGATCGTCGGCGAGAACGGCGCGGGTAAGTCCACGCTGGTGAAGCTGCTCGCCAAGATGTACGCGCCGACGGCGGGACGGATCCTGATCGATTCGATCGACCTCGCGAGCATCTCCGCCGAGGCCTGGCGCGCCCGGCTCGCCGGCGCGTTTCAGGATTTCTTCCGCTTCGAGTTTCGCGCGCGCCAGACCGTCGGCATCGGCGATCTGCCGCGCCTGAACCACGAATCGGCGGTCGGGGCCGCGGTCTCGAGGGCGGGCGCAGACGATGTCATCGCCATGCTGCCCGCTGGTCTCGATACGCAGCTCGGAGCGACGTGGCCCGGCGGCTCGGAGGTGAGCTTCGGACAGTGGCAGAAGCTCGCGCTCGCGCGTGGATTCATGCGCGAGCGGCCGCTCGTGCTGGTCCTCGACGAGCCCACCGCTGCGCTCGATGCGGAGACTGAACACGCGCTGTTCGAGCGCTACGCCGCCGCGGTTCGAGAGGAGGACGGCGCGGGACGCATCACGATCCTCGTCTCACACCGCTTTTCGACCGTCCGCATGGCGGATCTCATCGTCGTGCTGAGCGGAGCCCACGTCGTCGAGACGGGGACGCACGACGATCTCATGACACAGCGCGGGCACTACGCGCAGCTCTATGGCATCCAGGCGGCGTCATACCGCCAGTCTTCCGTGCCAGCCGCTGATTGATTTCCGTGACAATTCCCGGCGCGAAACCCGAAGAAGTCTGATAATGCCGCGGTGCGACTAATCAGTGCCGTTGCCGTGCTGCTGTGTGTGCCGGCCACCACCGGCCTTCGTCTGGCCGCGCAGGCGCCGCCCAACATCCTGCTGATCATCTCCGACGACCACGCCTGGAGCGACTACAGCTTCATGGGCCATCCGACCGTGAGAACGCCATCGCTCGATCGGCTGGCGGCATCGGGAGTCGTCTATACGCGCGGCTACGTGCCGACCGGGGTGTGCCGTCCGAGCCTGGCGACGCTCGCCACCGGACTCTATCCGCACCAGCACGGCATCACGAGCAACGACCCGCCGGGTGGCTCGCTCACCGCAAGAGACGCTGCCGCGCGAGCGAGCATGGTGGACATCTTCAGGCGCAACACCACCTTGCCCGCGATGCTCGCCAGGAAAGGCTACGTGAGCCTGCAGACGGGCAAGTGGTGGGAGGGCCGGCCGCAAGACTCGGGCTTCACGGCGGCGATGACCCACGGCGACGTCACGCGAGGCGGGCGGCACGGTGACGAGGGGCTGAAGATCGGCCGGGAAGGCCTGCAGCCGATCTACGACTTCATCGAATCGGCGGCGGGCAAGCCGTTCTTCATCTGGTACGCGCCGTTGATGCCTCACGCGCCACATAGGCCTCCGGAGCGCTTGCTGAAGAAGTACGAGGAGGCCGGTGCGGCAACGCCGGTCGCCCGCTACTACGCAATGATCGAATGGCTGGACGAAACGATCGGCGAGCTGGTCGAGCATCTCGATCGCAAGAAGCTCGGCGACAACACGATCGTCGTGTACCTGTCAGACAACGGCTGGATTCAGTCGCCGAACCCGAAGACCGACCAGCCGACGCGGGCGAAGATGTCTCCGTACGACGCCGGCATCCGCACGCCTGTCATCGTCCGGTGGCGCGGACACGTTACGCCGCTGCGCGATAACAGGACGCTTGCCGGCAGCATCGACATCGTGCCCACGCTGCTGAAAGCCGCCGGTATCACCGTGCCGGCGGATCGGCCCGGCCTCGACCTCCTGAATGTACGGGCGCTGCGCCGCCGGAAGGCGCTGTTCGGTTCGTTGTTCGTGCATACCGCCGTGGACGTGACAAGTCCGGTCGCCAACCTCAAGTACCGCTACGCGATGCGTGAAGACGGCTGGAAGCTGGTTCTACCGTTCACTGCGAATCGCGAGGCAGCGCTGATGATGGACGGCCGAACGGCCGACTGGATGCGGTTCGAGCCTGAGCTCTACAACCTGCTCGAGGATCCCGCCGAGGAAAGAGACCTCGCGGCTCAGCGTCCCGACCTTGTCAAAGAGTTGCGCGCATCGATCGAGCGGTGGTGGCGCATGTGAGAGACGTCAGCCGACGTGCTGCCCGCCGTCGACTCGAATGATCTGACCGGTGATGGCGTCGCCGCCGGGGCCGCAGAGGAACAGCACAGTGCGGGCGATGTCGACGGGATCGAGCACGCGGCCGATGAGGCTGTCCGAGATCGCCGTCTGCACGACGTCTTCCGGTAAGGCACTCGTCAGCGGCGTCTTCACCCAGCCTGGCTCGACGACGTTCACCCGGATCCCGAACCGCCCCGTCTCGCGGGCGACGGTTCGCGCGAGACCGATGAGTCCAGCCTTGCTCGCCGAGTACGCCGACGTGCCGAACTTGCCGCGCGATCCGTTGATCGACCCGATCAGGACGATGCGCCCGCCGCCGGCACGACGGAGATGTGGGATGCCGCTCCGGAGCAGGAGGAAGCCACCGCGCAGGTTGATCGACAGGATCCGATCCCACTCCTCCACCGGCATCTTCCAGACGACGGCGTCGAAGGAGACGCCCGCGGCGTGGACGAGTATATCGAGTCTGCCTTCACGCCGGTCGATCGCGGAGATCGCGTCATCGATGGAGGCTGGCTCGCGCACCTCCGTCGCGATCCACTCGCCGCCGGTGGCCGGCGCCGCGATGTCGAGCGAGTAAGCGCGCGCGCCAGACGCGGTCAACTGCGCGATGATCTCGCCGCCGATGCCACCCGATCCCCCGGTGACAACTGCCACACGGCCTGAAAGGTCAGCGGTCACGCAGACACCTGCGCGCGGCGCTCGAGCACCCGATGCCGGTACGCGCCCCAGAGCGCTGCCCCAATCGCCCCCGCGTAGATTGACCGCGGATGCGTGTGCAGCGTGACGTGAAGGCGATCGGCCGCGGCGCGCTCCTGCATCGCCTCCGTCAGGCCCTCGTCCGCGGCGAGGCCACCCGTGATGAGCACGTCGCCTTCGACGCCGATTGCCTGGAGCAGCTTGACGAATCGGCCGGCCATCGAGAGATGGATGCCCTTGAGGATGTCGGCCGTCGAGATGCCGCGGCTGACCATGTTGATGACGTCCGTCTCGGCGAGCACCGCGCAGATGCTGCTGACCGCCTGCGGATTCTGCGCCGTGCGCGACAGCGGGCCGACGTCTTCGAGCGTGACGCCAAGGTAGCGGGCGACGTTCTCCAGGAACTGGCCCGAGCCCGACGCGCACTGGCTGGTCATGCGATACGCCAGCACGCGGCTGCGCGGATCCATGCGCATCGCGCGCGCATGCAGCGCGCCCGCATCGAGCACCGCCGTCGCGCCCGGCAGCAGGTGCTTCGCCGCCCGCGCGTGCGTCGTCATGCCATAGAAGTGGCCGCGACGGAACTCGACGAGGTCGCCTTCGCCAGTGCTCGCGACGTAGGCGACGTCGGCGGCGGTCACGCTCGCGTCCGCCAGGCACGACGTCCAGGAGTCCTGCACGACGGCGCGCAGATCGCGGCGCCTGATGCGATCGGACCGGAGCGCGAGCACCGTCTCGGCGCCTTCACCGTCGGTACGCACGATGGCCGTCTTGACCGCGCTCGATCCGACGTCGATCCCAGCAGTTATCAGCATATGGTGCTCGGCGGAACTGAAGTTCCGCCCTACGACTGTTTACGTCGTCACCGGCCCGTACGTAGGGCGCAACTTCAGTTGCGCCTTTTCGCTAATTCGAACAATCACGCCGCGCGCACCGCGAAGAGGGCGGCGCCCAGCGCGCCCGTGTAAATCGAATCCGGCGAGATGTTGATGTGCCGTGTGCCGTAGTTCTCCTCGACGAGCGTCCTCAGCGCATCCACGGCCGCGGGATTGCGCGCGACACCGCCCGTGAACGTGAACTCGTCCGACACGCCCCCGGATCGCGCCAACAGCGACATGGCCCGCAGGATGATCGCACGGTGCAGCCCGGCGACGATGTCCTCGCGTTTCTGGCCGAGCGCGAGCCGCTCGCGCAGCTCGGCGCCCGCGAACACCGTGCACGTGCTGTTGATGCGCACGTGATTCCGGCTTTGCTGCGCCAGCGGGCCGAGCTCGTGCAGCCCGAGGTTCATCTCGTCGGCGATGTAGCCGAGATACCGGCCGCAGCCGGCCGCGCACCGGTCGTTCATCTGGAAGCCGGTGACGATGCCCTCGGCGTCGACCTGAATCGCCTTCGTGTCCTGCCCGCCGATGTCGAGGACGGTACGCGTGCCCGGAAACATCGCGTGCGCGCCCAGGCCGTGGCACAGGATCTCGCTGCGAATCTGTTCCTTCGGGAACGGCAGCCGTTGGCGTCCGTAGCCGGTGCCCACCGTCCGCACTTCGTTGAAGGCCAGCGTCCGCACCCGGTCAACTGCCTCGCGCATGCGGTCGGCGCGCTCGAACCGTCCGAGCACGCGATCGAGCGCCGACGTGATGTGCGTCTCGAACATGCTGTCGGTGGCCGTATTCTCAACAGGCAGGATCGCGGCGTCGAAGATGCCGGCCAGCAGGTCGAACGCGACGCCCGATTGTTTCGCTTCGTCCTCGGCAACCGCCATGTAATCGGCCGCCGCCAGGTCGCGGAAAAAGTCGCTCTTCCGCATCGAGAGCGCGTCGAAGTGCCTGGCGGCGCGTCGTTGCATGCCGTTGACGAGCCGCTCGACGACGTCAGAGGCGACGCGGCCGCGGCCGGCCTCCAGCAGCGCGGTGCGCAGCAGCTCGAGCTGGGCGAGGTGCTGCTGATGCCGGAACGCGCGGCCGAGCGCTGGCAGGAGATGCGCCCCTTCGGACCCGAGATCGGGCTCTGCCGCGATCGCCGCCTGCGTCAGGTGAAACCGCGCCGCGATGAACGCCTCCTGCCGCGCGATCGCGCAGGCCACGTCGTAGTTGCTGCGGCTGTTCGTGATGCCGCGGCCGAGCACGGACCCGTGCGCGTCGAGGACCACGGCCTTCGTGGTCGTCGATCCGAGGTCGATGCCGACGAAGACGTCGAGGGAGCTCACGCGTGCAGCCCAGCCCTTTTCTGATTCAGCATCTGCAGATAGCTCTCGATCCGGTTCCGGATGTTGGCGGCCGAGAAATAGCGGGGATCGACGAGATCGCTCTCGATGAACCCGCCCGGAACGCCGGTGCGTTCCTCGAGCTGCCGCAGCATCAGCAGTTGGCCGACGCTGAACGAGTTGCAGCTCTTGACGCTGTTGATGAGGAAGCCGTCGGCGCGGTACTCGCGGATGTAGCGCTCGAGCAGATCGACGCGCGACGGCAGACCGAGGTTCGTATAGCAGCCGAGACAGTAGTCCGCGAGGCTCTCGAGCGGACGCGCGGGATCGTGCCGGAAGCCGCGATCGTACAGCCCGCCGACCTTCGTGTAGCTGCTCGCGACGACGACCGCGCCCTCGTCGTAGAACATCTTCCAGAACTCGCGGAAGCTGGTCCAGTTGGGTGGTCCTTCGACCACGAGCCGGTAACGCTCGGCGCCCATGGGACCGTCCGGCGTGATCGGTCCTTCACCGGCGGCGACGCGCGCGGCAACTTCCGACTCCAGCGCGCGGTAGTAGTCGACCGCCTCCGGCGTGCCGCGGAATGACGTGAAGATCGGACCGATGTAGTAGACGCCGCCAAAGTAGGCGTCGATCGGTGACGGCACCTGGCGGGCGCTCTCCAGCACCCGAACGAAATGGTCCTCAGCGGCAGCCGAGAGCTTCATCTGCTCGCGCAGGTGGTCCTCATCGTAGGCGCGGCCCGTGATCGTCTCGAGCTGCGGGATCACCTCGCGGCGAAGCTGCTCGACGACGTAGTCGCGCTGATGCGGGTGGATGCGGCCGTCGGCCTGATACGGCACGTGCAGCATCGCCACGGGGCAGTCGTACTCCTGCCGTAACAGCTCGAACCACTTCATGAACGTGAAGCAGCCCGTGTACGACAGCAGCAGCAGATCCGGCTTCGGCAGCTTCTGCCCCGTCGGCCCGATGTTGCCGCGGCGCAGCATGCCGATGTCGCACTTGACGTAGGTGCAGACGTCCTCGCTGTGGCCGTCCTTCTCCGCTTCACCGATGTAGCCGGCGGATTTGCCGCGCATCGCGGACTGCAGCGCGTTGATCTCCGGCAGCACCGGCAGCACGTCGAACGACCGCAACAGCTCCGTCAGGTTGCCGGGCACGAACGTGTAGACGACCTTTTTCCCCGCCTCTTTGCCGGCTTCAGCCGCGCGCGCGAGCGAGTCGTAGTACGACGCGATCAGCTCCTTCTGGAGGAGCATGCTGCGCTCTTTCTTGGCGCTCGGGGCCGCCGCTGCGCGGCGGTCCCCTCCGGCCCCTCGCTTGGCGTCACTCCACTCCGCTCGCGCTTCGACGCTCGCGCCGTTCCGTTCCTGCTCCCCCTGGGCGCTCGGGGCCGCCGCGAACGGCTTCATGACTCCCCCCAGAGGCGGATCGAATCCGAGAAGGTCCCGGCCTGCTCGCGGATCACCGCGAACTGCCCCGTATCCTCGGAGTACTTGAACTGCGTGTGCGGAATCTTCGCGGCGTCGAGCGCGCGGACCAGCATCGGCTGGTCGAGCAGCGCCGGATCACAGAAGCTCGGCGCACAGAAGATGACGCCGTCGGCCCGGTGCGCCCGCACCGACTCGACGATCCACGCCCCTCGCTGGCCGTCCGGCTCGTACATCGACGCCGTCCGCATGTGACGCGACAGGAGCGCCGTCGTCAGGTTCTCGAGCGGATCGCCGTCAACTGGCACGTCCTCCGTCAGCCAACGCAGGCCGAGCAGCAGGTCGTCGTCCACGATCCAGCAGCCGGCACGCTCGAGCGTCAACAGCAGGCCGACGGGCGGCTGCTCGCAGAACGTGCCGACGATCACCACGCGGCTGCGATCGAGCTCGCGGCGATCGGGATCGAGCGGCGCCTCGCGAAGGTAGTCATCCACCAGAGCGGTGTGCTCCTCGGGCGGCAGGACGTTGCCCGCGCGCAGCACCTGGTACATCTCCGCCGCCGGGAACGCCCACGGCGTCCGCGCGCGCCGCTCGTACAGCTCCCGGACGCTGCGCCGGTTCGCGTTGCAGACCGCAATCGACGCACGCAGGTCATCGTCTAGGAGCGGCGCGCCGGAGAGGCGGCGGAAGTCATCCCGCAGAATCTCCAGCTCCTGACGCCAGAAGCGCCCGCCGACCGCAGGATCGAAGTTCTGTGGGACATCGACGTAGTGGACGTAACGATCCGGAAACAGCATCGACCACATGCCCGACAGGTTGCGGATGACGTCGCAGATCGACGGGAACAGCATGCCGTCGAGCGCGTCGAGACGGCCAGTCAGCGCCAGCTCGATGGTGCTGCGCGGGATGCGGCAGATGTAGCTCTGAAAGAACGCGTCGCCGCGGATGATCTCGAGGCGATCGCCGCCGCCGAGGATGCCGACCGGCAGCATGCCGGCGGCGTGAATCAGCTCGCGCGGAACCGCGATCGGGAGATGGCCCACGGCTCGGCGGCCCGGCTGGCGCGCCTTCCAGTCGCGCACCGCGTGGAAATCGATGTCCTGCGCCAGCGCTTCGGCTCGCTCGACGATGAGGGCCAGCGCGGGCGTCATGGGTGGATGTCGGCCGCCGTCCAGCGCGGCGTCCGGCGCGCGAGAAAAGCGCGGATGCCTTCGACCGCGTCGGGCTCCTTCATCAGCTCGTCGAGGTAGAGCCGTTCGGCCTCGCCGAGCGGCACGTCGAGCGCGCGGCGGACGTCAGCGCGCATCGCGACCGCCGCCAGCCGCAGCGCCGCGGGCGAGCGCGGCAGAAACGCTTCGCCGAGCCACTCGTCAACCGAGGCATCCAGGCCACCGGACGGCGCGACTCGCGCGACGAGCCCGATTGCGGCAGCGTCGCGGCCGGACATGGAATTTCCCGTCACCACCAGCGCGGTCGCGCGCGCGAGGCCGACACGTACAGGCAGCAGCACGGACGCGGCCGGTGGAAACACGCCGAGCCGGATTTCTGGGCACCCCAGCTCCGCGTCCTCCTCGGCGACGATCAGATCGCACGCCAACACGAGCTCCAGGCCGCCGCCGAGGCACTGGCCCCGCACGGCAGCGATCGTCGGCGCCGGCAGGTCCGCCGTCCGCCGCAGCAGGCGGTGCAGCGACGCAAGCGCCTGCTCGATCTGCTCCGGCAGATGTTCCTCGATGCTCGCGCCAAAGCTGAAATGCGGCCCCTCGCTGCCGAGGACGATGGCAGCAAGATTGCGCGCCTTCGACAGCGTGTCGCACGCGGCCTCGACGTCGGCGATCATCGCGCAACTCAAGATGTTCGCCTTCGGCGCGGCAAGCGTCAGCCGCGCGACGCGGCCCTCGTGCGTGAAGTCGAGCCGTGCCTTCGTCGTGCTCACACCTTCTCCAGTGTGGTTGCGGCCCACGGCGCGATCTCGCGCAGCAGATCTTCGTCCCAGCGCGCCCCGGCGGCCAGCCGCTGCCGCAGGCGGATGAAGTCCACTTCGCGCTGGTCGCGCGTGCCGTAGTGGAACGCACGGAATCCGGCGTTCGCCTCGGTCATCATGTTGAGCGACAGCCAGGCGCGGTTCGTCTCGCGGTTGCGATCCCAGTGTTCGAGCTTGTGCTTGCGGAGGCTCTCGATCGTCTTGGTGGTGCAGTCCGGCATCGTGTAGAGCAGCTTCGTGACCAGACCATCGACCGTCTCGTCGAGCAGCGAGAGATCCACCGTCCCCCGCGCGAGGAGCACCTTCCCCTCGTCGCGCGCGACGCCGGTCTTCCACTCGCCGAGCACCAGACGCCCGAATTCGTCGAGCTGACGGTCCGTGACGACGAGCGGATTCGGCGTCCAGGCGCCGTCGACCTTCAGCGCGGGAACGACCGTCGTGAGACCGCCATACGCGTAGAAACGGTGCGCGCTCCACAGCTCGCAGAGCGTGCAACTGAACATGGCGCGCTCGATGCCGACGAACAGCGGCAGGAAGTCGGTACTGCCGCCGTCCGGTGCCGAGCCGTGGCGCGGCCCTGCCTGGCTGAAGGCGGCGAGATCGCTCGCGACCGAGAAGTCGCACGCCATGCCGATCTCCTGCCCGCCACCCACGCGCATGCCGTTGACGCGCGCGATGACCGGTTTGTCGCACTGCAGGATCGCCGTGACCATGTCGTTGAACAGGCGCATGTACTGCCGGTACTCGTTCGGCCGGCCGGCATAGCGTTCGGCGTACTCGCGCGTGTTGCCGCCCGTGCAGAACGCGCGGTCGCCCGCACCGGTCAGCACCACCGCCACCGCCGCGCGATCGTTCGACGCGGCGCGCAGCGCGAGGATGACCTCCTTCACCATCGCCGTCGTGTAGGCATTCAGCTCGCGCGGGTTGTTCAATGTGATCCACAGCGCGTGCAGGCCGTCGACGGTGTGCCCGTCGCGGTCGAGCACGGACCGGCGGTCCACGAGAATCTCGCCGGGTTTCCATCCTTCGATCAAATCGTGATTGGTCACGCTGTCTCCTTGGCGGAACTGAAGTTCCGCCCCACGACTGAAGCACTCGTAGGGCCGAACTTCAGTTCGGCCGTCCCCACGCCGGCGCGAGGATCGCGCGCCGCGCGAGCTGATGGTCGATCGCTTTCTGAAAAATCTCCGGCGCCGCATCGAGCGGATGCATCTCTACATATTCATCGAGCTGCACCTTTCCATCCAGCACGAGCTGCAACGCGTCGGGATACTGGTCCGGCGGGCAGCCCCAGTTGCCTGCCGCGGTGGCATCGAACGCCATCAGGTTCGACAGCCGCACCTCGACGGCGCGCGGCGTGTACCCGACGACGGCCAGGTGGCCGCCGAAGTCGAGCAGGCCGAAGGCCGTCTGCTGGCCGGCCGGCGTGCCGGACGTCTCGAACACGCGCGTGCCGATGCCGCGGCGGCCGCTCTCCTTGATGAACGCGCGGACGCGCGCCTTCAGGTCGGGCGCCGCGATCTGCGACGCATTCAACGTGAGCGACGCGCCATGCCTCGCCGCCAGCTCCAGCCGTCCATCGTCAATATCGATCGCGACGACCGCGGCGCCCTTCGCCGCGGCGACCTGCACGCCGAAGCCGCCCACGCCGCCGGCGCCGACGAACACCGCGACGTGCTCGGCGCACAGACCCGCGCGTCGTATCGCTTCGTACGGCGTCGAGATCGCGTCGGCGACGACGGCGAGCGATGCGAGCGAGACGTTGGAGGGCAGGCGATCGGGCACCGGGCACAGGCCGCGCGACGGCACCTTGACGTGCGTCGCAAAGCCGCCGTGGCCGTCGTTCCCGGGCATGAACTGACGCCGGCAGATCGTCGGACGATTGGCGCGGCACGCCGGGCACTCACCGCACGGAATCACCGCGGGCACGACGACGGCGCGTCCCTCCCACTGCGACGCACTGCGGCCGGCGGCAACGACGCGGCCGGCGATCTCGTGGCCGAGTACGAGCGGGAGCGGGTGACGCGTCGGCACGCCGTCGACGGCG
Organism: Vicinamibacterales bacterium; assembly: GCA_048594885.1. Classification (GTDB taxonomy): domain Bacteria; phylum Acidobacteriota; class Vicinamibacteria; order Vicinamibacterales; family 2-12-FULL-66-21; genus JBMDXB01. The sequence continues at coordinate 177,231 of JBMDXB010000160.1, read as the reverse complement.
AAACCGACGTCGGTGTGGCACAGGCCGCAGCCGGCGACCTCAATCACCACGTCATCCTCCGAGGGTTCCAGCGAGGAAAGCGGCAGCCGCTCGAGCGGGCGGCCCGGCGCGACGAGCGCGTAGCCGTAGGCAGACGAAAGCTGGGACACCATGAGAGGTCTGCTCCGCGCCCAGCAACGCGGGTGCCACGCATTCAGGACGCTTATTTTTTGATGCGGAGACGGCGCCTGCCGGAAATCCGGCAGTCGCGCGGCGCGACTGAAGTCGCGCCCTACGGTCGGTGGATCAGTAGGGCGCAACTTCAGTTGCGCCAAATAGCGTCAGAACGGAATGACGACGCCGGCGGAAGCGAGCACACCGGCCTTACGCGGCGCGTCCGCGAGATAGCCTTCGGTCTTGTAACCGACCATTACGGCGGTCTCGAACGGCCTGCCGGCACGGTGAAACGTGCCGCGGGCGCCGAGTTCGAGGCGGAATCCCGCGCGCTTCCCCTCGCGCTGCCAGACGTCGGCGCGCGCTTCGGGCAGCAGCGGCGCGCCTTCGCGCGCGCGCAGCGTGCCGCCGAGTGCCCACAGCCGGCGATCGGACGGCGTGTCGATCCAGCGGAGCTGCACCCGCGGCAAGAAGCGCTCGCTCACCATCCAGACGTCTACGCCCCTTTCGGGGCCGTCCGAACCGAGCGACGCCCAGGCGCCGGGCACGAGGCGCAGCCAGCCGACGCGAAGCGTGGTGAGCGGCGCCACCCGCTCGCCCGTCGTGACGTATTGGATGACGCGCGCGGCGCTCGTCCAGAGCGCCACGTCGGCGAGATTGAGCCACGCGGCGTGACGGAGCCTGCTTGCCTCGCGCTCGATATCCTCGAACCTGAGGAACCCGCGATTCCGAAGTCCATGCGAAGCCATCTCGAACGCGTACTGTCCGAAGTCCGCCAGTGACCCGCCCCTGCCGGTGCCCTCCCAGAAGGTCCGGAGGCGGCGGGGGCGCAGGTCGGTCCAGGCATAGAGCGGCGCGTCGAGTTGCGAATGGGCCAGAAGGAGATGATCGAAGTAGTCCGCATGGTCGCGACTGAGAATGCGTTCCATCAGGACGTTTCTCGCGGCACGCGATCCCTGTTCGCCGCCGCCGATAGCGGCCAGCCGCAGCGCCGGGGTGGCGTCGTGAAGGCCATCGAGGTATTCGACGGAGCCGGACAGCGGAACCGGCCACGGCCAGTCGGTGACGTCCATCGACACGTCCGCGCCGAACTCGTGCGCCCGCGCGAAGTGCCCCGAATTGTGCGTCATCATCGTCGTCAGCGACGCGATCGGCACGTTGACGAACCAGAGCTGCCCGATCCGTCGCAGCACGCTTCCCATGCCGCGTGTGTCCGCCGGCCCGAACAGGCGATCCAGCGCGATGTCCGCTCCCGTGTTGCCCACCTGCCCCACCGTCGCCAGCAGCGCCACGTTGCGCGGAATCTCGGACGTGAATACCGGAAGCTCGACCCGGAGGCGTGACGCGTCGCTGGATGCCGCGGTCTGTGCGGAAGCGGAAGCTGTCAGAAGGAGCACGAACGCTCCGAAAGTGACTGGTCGAATCATTCGCGAATCAGGTAGCATTCTCTACAATCATGAAACCAGCAACTGTTTTTCTCGGCGAGATGACGAGTCCGGAAGTCGAGGCGTACGTGAAGGCCGGCGGCCGCACGGTGATCATCCCCACCGGCGCCGTCGAGCAGCACGGGCCGCACGCGCCGCTCGTCACCGACGTCATCATCCCGCAGGAGATCGCACGCCGTCTGGCGCCGTCCATCAACGCCGTCGTCGCGCCGCCGATCAACTACGCGCTCTCCTATCCGCACAAGGGCTTCACCGGCCTGATGTACATCCGCATCCCAACGTTCATGGCGCTCGTGGAAGATCTCTGCTTCGCGTTCGCGACAGCGGGATTCAAGCGGATCGTGTTCCTCAACGGCCACTACGACAACACCTACGCGATCGCCTACGCGTGCGCGAACGCGGCGGAGAAATTGCCGACCGACGTCAAGGCGTTCCCGGTCAATTACTGGGACGGCTTCGCCGCCGCGGACGTCGAAGAGTTCTCGGGCCTGAAGAACGGGCTGCATGCGAACGCCGCGGAGACCTCCGCAGTGCTCGCGATCAACCCCGCGCTGGTTGACATGGAGCGCGCCAACGCGGAGTTCCCGCCGTTCCCGAACTACACGGTCAACTCCGGCGCGGTCCACACGGCCTTCTTTTTCTCGGCGCCGGGATCGGTCTACTGGGCCACGAAGTCCGGCACGTGGGGTGACGCGACGAAGGCCACGCCGAAGATGGGCGAACGCTACCTCGAGGCGAGCGTGCGGTCGACGCTCGCCGTGCTGGAGAACATCGAGAAGACGTTCGAGGCGATGCCGCCGCGATAACGAGATCGGGCGAACGGGTACACAGCGTTCAAACACGGAGGGCACGGAGAACACGGAGCATCTTTTTCTTTCTGAAAGAAGATTTGGCTCCGTGTCCTCCGTGTGCTCCGTGTTCAAACGCTGTGGCTGCGTTCGAAGAGATCGCTACGCGTTGCTCTCCCGCGCGCGGCGCGTGATCGCCGCCCAGCGCGCTTCGACGCCCAGCCGGGCGGACGCGAGGCGGTCTGCATCCGCCAGCAGCGCCTTGAACCGGCCCTGCCCCTTCAGGTAGGCGTCGAGCGGCTGCGCGGGCGGATCCACCGTCACCCTCCACTGCCCATCGACGATTTCGACGAGCGGAAAGACGTGCGTCGCGACGGCGAGCCGCGCGAACGCGATCGCGTGCTCCGACGGGATCCGCCATCCCGGCGGGCACGGCGACAGCAGATGCATGAACCGCGTGCCGCGGATGCTCCGGGCGCGCGTGAACTTGGCGAGGAAATCGTCGGGATACGCCACCGTCGCCGTCGCGGCGTACGGGATCCCGTGCGACACCATGATCGACAGGAGATCCTTCTTCTGCTGCTCCTTGACGCGGTGCGCCGGCGTGGTGGTCGTCCAGGCGCCGAACGGCGTCGCCGAACTGCGCTGGACGCCGGTGTTCATGTAGGCCTCGTTGTCGTAGCAGACGAAGATGATGTCCTCGTTCCGCTCGGCGGCGGCCGACAGCGCCTGGATGCCGATGTCGAACGTGCCGCCGTCGCCGGCCCACGCGCAGACCACCGTCTCCGTATCACCCTTGAGATCGAGTCCCGCACGCACGCCGGACGCAGCGGCGGCTGCCGAGGCGAACGGCGTGTGCATCAGCGGAACGCCCGCGGCGCTGAACGGCGCCGGCCCGTCGATGACCGACCAGCAGCACGCGGGCACCACGAGCATCGTCCGTGGACCGAGCGCCTTCAGCGCGAGACGCATCGACAGCGTGGCACCGCAGCCGCCGCAGCCAACGTGGCCGGGCGACATGATCTCGGCTGTTGGGATCTCGTACGGGACCTGCGCCATCGCTACTCCTTCAGTCCGAGCCACAACAGATCCGGCGGCGCGCTACCCGTGAGCGCGTGATCGACGGCCGAATGCAGCGTTTCGGGCGTGACGTCGCGTCCGCCGAGACCGCCGACGTAGGAGTGAATGAGCGGCTGCGGCGTCTGGTTGCAGAACGCCGCGCGCAGCTCCGACGCCATGATGCCGCCGCATCCGAACGAGATGTTGCGATCGAACACGACCAGACGCTCGGCGTGCGACAGCACGCGCCGCAGCTCCGCCGCCGGGAACGGACGGAACAGGCGGATGCGCGCCAGACCAACCGCCTCCCCTTCGTTGCGATACTGATCGATGACGCTGCGAGCGGTCCCTGCGGCCGTTCCGGACGTCACCAGAATCGTGCGCGCGTCCTCGGTGCGATACGTCTCGACGAGCCCGTAGCGGCGGCCGAAGTGTTCTCCGAACTGGCGGTCCGCGGTGTCGGCCACCGTCAGCGCATCGCACATCGCGCGCTCCATCCGCGCGCGCAGCTCCATGTACGAGTCGTTCGCCGGCAGGCCGCCGAAGGCGTGCGGTTCGGCGACATCGAGCATGTACCGCGGCGCAAATGGCGGCAGATACGCATCGACCGTGGCCTGATCCGGGATCTCGACCGGCTCGCTCGTGTGCGACAGGAAGAACGCATCGAGGCAGACCATCGCCGGCATCAGTACCTGCTCGGCAACGCGGTACGCCTGGATGATGGTGTCGAGCACTTCCTGGTTGTTCTCGCAGTAGTACTGAATCCAGCCGGTGTCGCGCTGCGAGAGGCTGTCGCTCTGGTCGACGAAGATGTTCCACGGCGACCCGACGGCGCGATTCACGTTCGCGAGCACGATCGGAAGCCTGGCGCCAGCGCACCAGTGCAGCATCTCGTGCATGTAGAGCAGCCCGTGCGACGAGGTGGCCGTGAAGGCGCGCGTGCCGGTCTGCGCCGCGCCGGCGCAAGTCGCCAGCGCCGAGTGCTCCGACTCGACCGCCACGAAGCGCGCCTGCATCCGGCCATCCGCGCACATTTCGCCGAGCAGCTCGACGACCCCGGACGACGGGGTGATCGGATAGGCGGCGACGACCTGCGCGCGCGACAGTTGCACCGCGTAGGAAATCGCGTGCGTTCCCTCGATGACTTTCGTCGTCATCGCGCCTCCTCGGCGACGAAGGCCATGGCCGCCCGCGGACACTCGGTCACGCAGATGCCGCAGCCCTTGCAGTGCGCGTAATCGATGACGAGGCCGGCATCCGTCCGGTGCACGGCTGCGTCGGGACAGAAGACGGTGCAGTTGCCGCACTCGTTGCAGTCGCCGCAGCTCAGGCAACGCTGCGCCTCGGCGCGCGCCTCCGTCCACGTCAGCGGCAGGACGACTTCGCGGAAGCCCGCGGTCGCGTCGGCGCTGCGCAGCATCGGCTCGTGCACGCGCGTCGTGCGGTGGAAGTAGAAGAGATTCAGGTCGGGCACTTCGACGCGGCCGTCCGCCGGCGCGGACGCAGACACGATCCCGCCCGTCAGCCACGCGTCGATCGCCTCTGCCGCGCGGCGTCCCGATCCGATCGCCTCGACGACCGTGCCGGCGCCGGTCGCGGCGTCGCCGCCGGCGAACAGTGGCGGCGTCTGCGTGCGGCCGTACTTGTCCGCCTGCAGCCGTCCGCGTGCGATCCCCATGACGTTGTCGAACGCCTCCTGCTCGAGCTCCTCGCCGAGCGCGGTCAGGACGTCATCGCACATGATCGAGAACGTCTCGCCGGGGATCGGCTCCGGAGTGCAGCGGCCGCTCGCATCCGGCGCTCCCGGACGCATCCGCTGGCACTCCATGCCGGCCAGCATGCCGCGGCGCGATGCATGGAATTCGATCGGCGCCGCGTGAAAGACGAAACGGACGCCTTCGTGCTCCGCCTGCGCGATCTCGGCGGGATGCGCGGGCATCTCGCTGCGCGAGCGACGGTAGACGATGGTCGCCGCCGCACCCTGCCGCAACGCGACACGTGCCGCGTCGAGCGCCGTGTTGCCGCCGCCGATGACGACCACGCGTCCGGTGACACGCGCCGGCTGGCCCGCGTTGACCTCGCGAAGGAAGTCGATGGCCGGCCGCACTTCGGCGAGGTCCTCGCCTGGGGCGCCGGTCCGCTTCGAGCGCTGATTGCCGACGGCGATGAACGTCGCGTCGAACGGCGCGAGTTCCTTCCACGTGAGCGTGGCGCCGAGCCGCTTCCCCATCCGGAACTCGACGTACAGCCGCTTGAGGAAATCGACTTCGCGCGCGAGCACTTCGCGCGGCAGGCGATAGGCGGGAATGCCATAGCGCAGCATGCCGCCCGGCGCATCGGCCGCTTCGAAGATCACCGGCCGATGACCGCGGCGCGCGAGGTGATACGCACAGCTCAACCCGGCAGGTCCCGACCCGACGACGGCGATGTGCCGGCCCGTCGCGGGAGCCAGCGCGTCGACGATCGCCGCGGCGGCGTCCGTCCGCGCCGCGGCATCCGCGACCACGCGCTCGATCGCGTGGACGGCGAGCCGTTCGTCGAGCGCGGTGCGGTTGCACGCCGTCTCGCACGGGTGGTAGCAGACACGGCCGCAGACGCCGGGCAGCGGATTCCGCTCCATGATCGTCCGCCACGCCGACGCAGGATCGTCGGCCCCCACATGCGCGAGCATCGCGCGGACGTCGGTGCCGGCCGGGCAATCGAGATTGCACGGCGACGGCCGCGTCACGTAGATCGGGCGGAACGTGCGCCAGCTTCCCGTCTCGAGCTCGCGCGTGCTGCGGAGCGACACCGCCATCGGGGTGCCGTCCGGCACGTCGCCCGGCAGCCTGATCGAAATGCTCACGTGAGCCTCACAGCCGACGCGCGCACGCGAATCGACTGAAACGCCTGGGCGGCGGCAAGCTGGTTCGCCGATGCCTCGACGGGAACGACGTCGGGTATCGCCTGGACGATCGATTCGAGCTGCACGAGGCCGGTGGCGGCCGCAAACGCGCCCGCCATCGCCGTATTCACCTTGGGCATCGTCCGGGTGCCCAGCCCGTTGGCGAGCGCAATCGCCGTCGCATCGCACGTCGCGACCACAAACGTATCCGGCAGATCGAGCGCGCCGGGATCGTTCGGCGAGTTGACGACGATCCAGCCACCCTTCCGAAGTCCGGTCGTCACGTTGACGGTCGTCAGCAGGACTGGATCGAGGACGATGACGTGGTCCGGCTCGTAGACCTGGTAGTGCGTGTTGATGCGTGTGCGGTCGATGCGGAGAAACGCGCTGACCGGAACGCCGGTCCGCTCCGCGCCGAACGACGGGAACGCCTGCACGTGCCAGCCTTCGCGGAAGAACGCTGACGCGAGCAGCTTCGACGCGATAACGGCGCCCTGCCCGCCGCGGCCGTGAAAGCGGATCGACGTCATACGGAGCACCCGTCCGGCAGCGGACTCTCCAGATACGCGTGAATCGCGCGCGCCGCGCGGCGGCCGGCGCCCATCGCGGAGTTGACCGTCGCGCCGCCGGTGACGATGTCGCCGCCCGCGAAGACGCCTTTCTTGTCGGTCGCGCCCGTCTCGGCGTCCGCGAGGATGTTTCCCCACTTGTTGACGTGCAGGTCCGGCGTCGTCGAACGGAGCAGCGGATTGGCGCCCTGGCCGACGGCGAAGACCACGACGTCGACGTCGAGCGTGAAGTCGGAGCCCTGGATCGGCACCGGACTCCTGCGGCCGGACGCGTCGGGCTCGCCCAGCTGCATGCGGATGCAGCGCATGGCGCGGACGCGTCGTCGCTCGTCGCCGAAGATCTCTTCCGGCGCGGCGAGCAGGATCATCTCGACGCCTTCCTCGCGGGCGTGATGGACCTCTTCGAGTCGCGCGGGCATCTCGGTCTCGGAGCGCCGGTAGACGAGATACGCGTGCTCGGCGCCAAGCCTGAGCGCGGTGCGGACCGAGTCCATCGCGGTATTGCCGCCGCCGATCACGGCGACCGACCGTCCGCGGATGATCGGCGTATCCGTCGCGGGAAACTCGTACGCCTTCATCAGGTTCGATCGGGTCAGGTACTCGTTGGCCGAATACACGCCGATGAGATTGATGCCGGGGATGTTCGGAAAGTGCGGCAGGCCGGCGCCGGTGCCGATGAAGACCGCCTCGTATCCCATCTCGCCGAACAGCTCGTCGATCGTGAACGTACGTCCGATGACGTGGTTCACCTTCAGCTCGACGCCGAGCGATTCGAGCTGCTCGATCTCACGGCGGACGACGCCCTTGGGCAGGCGGAACTCCGGGATGCCGTACATCAGCACGCCGCCCGGCTGGTGCAGCGCCTCGAACAGCGTCACGCTGTGGCCCATCCGCGCGAGGTCCGCCGCCACCGTCAGGCCCGCGGGGCCCGAACCGACGACCGCCACTTTGTGACCCGTCGGCATCACGTCGCCCTTCGGCATGCTGTGGCCCAGGGCCGCGGCACGGTCGGCGACGAACCGCTCGAGCCGTCCGATCGCCACCGGCTCGAAGCGCACGCCGAGCGTGCACTTCTTCTCGCACTGATCTTCCTGCGGGCACACGCGGCCGCAGATCGAGCCGAGGACGTTTTTCTCGGCCACCGTGGCGAATGCGGCGTTGAAGTCGCCGTCCGCCACCTGCTGGATGAACCGCGGGATGTCGATCTCGACCGGGCAGCCGGCGACGCACGGGCTGTTCTTGCAGAGGATGCAGCGGTTGGCCTCGCCGACCGCCTGCTCCTCGGTGTAGCCGAACGAGACCTCCGAGAACGTTCGGCGCCGCACCTCGGGGTCGACGCATGGCATCGGGGTCTTCGTCTTCTGCGTAATCTTCTTAGCCATGGTTTCCGCTTCTCAACAAGCTCATCGCGTCTCAACACGGAGAACACGGAGGGCACGGAGCCAGGTGTTCTTCCTCATTGGTAGAAATGTGTGCTCCGTGTTCTCCGTGCCCTCCGTGTTCAAACGCTGCGTACCAACTGCGCCTCTGCCGCCAGCGCCATCGACAGCTGCTCCTGCTCGCGGTAGGCCGCGAGGCGCGCCATCAGCTCGTCGAAATCGACCTCATGCCCATCGAACTCCGGCCCGTCGACGCAGGCGAACTTCGGCTTTCCACCGACCGTCACGCGACACCCGCCGCACATGCCCGTGCCGTCGACCATGATCGGATTGAGGCTGACGATCGTGCGCAGGTTCAGCGATCGCGTCAGGTTGCAGACCGCCCGCATCATCGGCAGCGGTCCGACGGCGATTGCCGCGTCGAACGGCTCCCTCGACGTGGCGATCGCGTCCGCCAGCGCATCAGTCACCAGCCCCCGCCGTCCGTAGCTGCCATCGTCCGTGGTGACGACCACGGATTCGCTGACCGCGCGCGCCTCGTCCTCGAGAATCACCAGGTCGCGCGTCCGCGCGCCGATGATCGTCACGACGCGGCCGCCCGCCTCGACGACGGCCTTCGCGATCGGCAGCACGACGGCGGTGCCGATGCCGCCCCCCACGCAGCACACGCGCTGGCCGGCCTCGATGTGTGTCGGCTGGCCGAGCGGACCCGCCACGTCGAGAACGGTGTCGCCCGGCTCGAGCGCGACGAGCTCGCGCGTCGTCTTCCCGACGGCCTGGACGACAACCGAGACGGCGGTGCGATCGCGATCGACGTCGGCGATTGTCAACGGAATGCGCTCACCGCCGTCGCGGATGCGCAGGATCAGGAACTGCCCCGGCCGGCGTTTGCGCGCGACGTGCGGCGCGTGCAGCCACAGGCGAGCCACGTCAGGTGCGAGGGCCTCTCTGGAAATGATTCGATGCATATGCGTTGACGAAAATGCGGCGTTTCAGAGATGTATCAGCAAGAGCCGTGCGCTCCCTGCCGGGATGCATGAAGTGATAAGGAGCCTGAATCCGGGCGCAGGCGGGCGATGCGCCGCGGGCAGGGTCTGGCGTGCTGGCGGAAATCCGGCAGCGGGGCGGCGACGGAGCTTCGTCACGTCAGGGGTCAGGTCTTGAATTGTCACTTTTCAATGCTGAACCGCCCGTTGAAAAGTGACAATTCAAGACCTGACCCCCTTATTTCGCCCAGGCTGGGAGCGTGTCGAAAACGAGGTCGAAGACGAAGGGGCCCAGAAGGTACAGCAGGCCTACGATCACCGGCACGAGCAGGACGTTCATCAGGAAGCCGGCACGCGCCATCTGCGGCAGGGTGATGAGACCGCTGCCGTAGACGATGGCGTTGGGAGGCGTGCCGACCGGCATCATGTAGGAACAGTTGGCCGCGAGCGCCGTGGGAATCAGCAGCAGGAGCGGGTTCTGTCCGAGGCTGAGCGCCAATGCGCCGGTAATCGGCAGAAAGGTGGCGGCCGTTGCCGTGTTGCTCGTCAACTCGGTCAGCAGCAGAATGCCGAACGCCACCACCATCACGACGGCGATCACCGGCCAGTCCTGGAGGCCGCCGGCGAGAACGCCGAGGTACGCCGATACGCCATGACGCTCGATGTTCCCGGCGAGGCTGAGGCCGCCGCCGAACAGGAGCAGCACGGCCCACGGCAGCTCGCGGGTGTCGTCCCACGTCAGCAGGAACTCGCCACGCCGGGCGTTGACGGGCACGACGAACAGCAGCAAGGCCCCGGCAATCGCGATCGTCGTGTCCGAGACCAGCGGTACCCTGCGTGCGATCACCGGCTGCAGAATCCATCCGGTGGCGACGAGCACGAAGACGATCGCGACCGATATCTCGGCGCGGCCGATCGGGCCGAGCCTGGCCCGCTCTTCGACAATCAGCTCACGCATGCCGCTTACCTCGTGTGACGACAGCGTGAACATGACGCGGGTGAGAACGACATACACGCAGACCAGCGCCACCAGCGACACCGGCACGCCGAGCATCATCCACTGCGCGAACCCGAGCGTGATCTTGTAGACCTCGCTCACGTAGGCGGCGAGCAGCGCGTTGGGCGGCGTCCCGATCAGCGTCGCCATGCCTCCCGTCGTGGCCCCGTACGCCACGGCGAGCAGCACCGCGGTGCAGAAATCGCGCAGGTCCCTCGTTCGCTCCTCTTCCGGGAACAGGTGCACCACGGACATGGCGATCGGCAGCATCATCAGCGTCGTCGCGGTGTTGCTCACCCACATGCTGACCAGCGCCGAGGAGAGCAGGAACCCGGCGACAATCGCCGACGGCCGCGTTCCGATCCGTCCGATGAGAGCGATGGCGATGCGCCGGTGCAGGTTCCAGCGCTGCATCGCCAGTGCGACCATGAAGCCGCCGAGGAAGAGAAAGATGATCGGGTTGGCGTACGGCGCCGCCGTCTCGCGGATGTCGCCGAGCCTCAGTGCCGGAAACAGGATCAGCGGCAGCAGCGCGGTCACCGGAATCGGTATCGGCTCGGTGATCCAGAACACCGCCATCAGGATCGCGACGCCGCTCGTGTGCCAGCCGGCAACGCTCAGTCCGTCCGGAGGCGGCAGCAGGATGGTGAGCAGAAGCGCGATGGGACCAGCAATCCACCCCATCCACTGACGCCAGCCGTATGCTTGCGTCGGCGGCGCCATCAGTGCCCTCCGCCGCGCGTGAGCAGCGACATGCCGAGCAGTCCCAGCGCCGCGACGACAACGCTGCGGATGCGGCGGACGAATGGAACGGTGAATCCGGCGACCGCCGGCAGCTCGACGACCTCGAAGATGATCGTGTGGGCCCCCTCCGACGCCCCGACCTGCCCGGGAATGAAGAAGAACGCGAGGCCGACGAACTTCGCTGCGCCTTCGATCAGCGTCGCCGTGCCGAAGTGAGCGCCGAGGTCGAGCGCAACGAGGATCAGAAACAGCTCGACGATGTGGAGCAGATGGCTGGCGGTCTCGAGCGCCAGGATGCGCGCGAACCGGCGCGGCCGATCGTGCAGGACGTCGAGCAGCAGATCCTCGACGCGATGCACGTCCGTCATGTTCGGCTTCAGCCGGCGCCGGATCCCTGGCAATGACGCGACGCGCTCGAGCACGGCGCCGAGCATGTGCATGCGGCGCAGGATCGCAAACGTGGACACGGCGAGAAATCCCGCCATGATCCAGAGGATGACGATGGCGGCGGTGCGCACGCCTCCGCTCAGGACCCCGCGGCCGAGCAACCAGCCGAGCGCGGCAATCGACAGCGCCGCCGCGGTGAAAGTGTAGGAGAGGTATTCGACGATCGTCGCGGCGAACCCTTCGATCGCCGTGAGCCCGCGTCCCTTCAGCAGGAACGCCTTCGCCGGCTCGGCGAGGAACGGGCCGGTGAAGGTCAGGAACTGGACCGCCTCACCCGAGAGCCGGATCCACAACGCGTCGCGAAACGGCAACGTCCGGGCGCTCGTCACCGATGCGCTCAACGCCAGCGCGCGCAGCGATTGATAGACCGCATACGCGATGGCGATGGCGACCGCCATCCAGCCGATGCGCGCCAGCATCTCCAGCACGGCGCCGGGCCCGAGCTGGACGAGCAGGTAGACGAAGACGGCGATCCCCGCCGCGAGGAACAGGATGCGCGTCACATGCAGGACTGAGGGCCGCGCGGCGGTTCGGCCGGCGCCGGACGCACCGACAAGTACTGCACCGACGGCGGCATCGTGGGCGCGAGCGTGATCGACGCGAGCAGCGTGCCGCGCTCGCAGGTCACGACCCACTGGCCGCGCAGGGCGTTCTCGACGTAGTCGAATCGATCGGTGTCCGCCGGGCACGCGCCGACCTTCGCGTGCAGCGCCTCGAGCACCGCGCGCCGCCGGTCGCGCGATTCGTCCATGAACAGATTCTCGGCGGCGACGCGATCGGCGAGCGCGTCGTCCCACTTCGCGATCAACTGCGCCACGGCGTTGCGCGCGCTGAGGAGCGCCGGGGACGGCTGCGCCTGCCGCGGTTGCAGCGCGTCGGTCTTCGCGATCGCGTTGAACGCCTCGCTCGTCGCGCCGCTCCAGCCGGTGTAGGTGCGGTTGCCGAACGCGACGATGCCGACGCCGTGCTCCGGCAGCCACTGCATGATCGACCCGAATCCCGGCAGGCCGCCGGTGTGCGCGACGATGTGCCGGAATGCGCAGGTGCGTGACACACGCAGGCCGTAGCCGTAGCCGTTTGCGAGCAACTGCAGGTTGCCTGCGGCGTCGCGGCTGGCGTTCGCCGTGTTGAACCGGTTGATCTGCTGCATCTCGCGCAGCGACGCACGCCGGACCGGACCGCCCTGGGCATCGTCACGCGGCGGCCACGCGGCGAGATGCGCGCCGACGTAGCGGCTCAGATCGCGCACCGACGTGAGCATGCCACCCATGGGACCGAACGCGCCGTCCGGCAGGAGCGGCTCCTCTTTCCAGCGCCCGTCCTCCCAGCGATAACCGTGCGAGAGCCTGTCCGCCGGCACGCGCGACGGCTCCATCGTCGTCGCCGTCATGCCGAGGGGACGCAGGATCTTCGCCATCAGGTACTCGTTGTAGCTGGTGCCCGACGCTTTCGCGACGATCCGTCCGAGGATGGCGAACCCGTAATTCGAGTACTCGTAGGCGACGCCCGGCGCGTTCGAAAACGGAATCCCGCCGAGCATCATCTTCGACATCTGGGCGTCGGACACCTTCAACTGCTGATCGCCCCACGGGTTGTCTTCCGGGAAACCCTCCGAATGCGTGAGGAGATGACGAACTGTGATTCGCGGCGAATCCGACGTCGAGTAGATCAGCGACTTCAGCTCCGGCACGTAGCGCTCAGCCGGATCGTCGAGCGAGAGCCGACCTTCGTCGCGCAAGCTCAGAATGGCCATCGCCGTGAAGCTCTTCGTCATCGACGCGATGCGGAAGACGGAGTCGGCGTCCGGCGCGTTCTTCGTCTCGAGATTCAGGACGCCCGTGGATCCGAAATGCGCGAGCTCGCCGTCGACGACGATGCCCCAGGCGGCGCCGGGTACGTGGTTCTTCGCGGCGAACTCCCGGAAGATCGTATCGACGGCGGGAAACGCGGCGGCCAGCTTCGCGCGGCGGCCGGCATCGGCAAATCGCGGCGCGGGCGCCTTGAACGCGGGCGCCGCCTGCGCCGACGGCTCACCCGTCGTCTGTGCCGCGCCAAGAATGAGGACGACCAACAAAGAAGCGATCTTGCGTCGCATGCCTGGAAGCATATGCCAACACCTCCTCGACGATTCGGTCGAGCGGATCGACCATTCCGTCGCACATTTCAGCGACGCGCGAAGCGCCCCCGCCGGCAAGTGCCTGTCGAAACAGCGGTTGGCGTTCGTGGCCTGTGGCCCGCGCTGTGGCCGTCAGCTTGAACTGCAACGCTCAGAGGTCAGACAGATGCCACGACACCGCTTCATCTGGAAATCGTTCGTCAGCTTCATTGTCCTTTTCAGCTTCGCCGTCCTGGCTCTCACCGGCGCCGTTCTCTACGTCGCGCCTGCGGGCCGCGTCGCCAACTGGTCCAACTGGACGCTCGGCGCGCTGCAGAAGCAGCAGTGGCAGGCGGTCCACACGATCGTCGCCGTGATGTTCCTCGCGGCCGGCGTCTTTCATCTCGTCCTCAACTGGCCGGTGCTGCGCGCGTACCTGCGGATGCGGCTGACGACGGGCGGGCGACGCCGCCGCGAGCTGGCCGCGGCAACGGCGTTGACAGCGGTTCTGATGGCCCTCGCCATCGGCGATGTCACGCCGGCGCGGCAGATCATGGCGCTCGGCGAAACCGCGAAGGCGGCGTGGGAGAGCGGCGGCAACGAGCCGCCAGTACCGCACGCGGAACTGCTGTCGGTCGCGCGCCTCGCGGAGCTGCGGAAGTTGCCGCCGGAGAAGCTGCTCGACAACCTGCGGCAGGCCGGATACACCGCGACGGCAGACACGACGCTCGCCCAGGTGGCGTCCTCGAACCGGGTAACGCCCAGCATCATCTACTGGCGCATGACGACCGGACTCGAGGTCACACACACGCCGGTTGCCGGCGGCGGTTACGGCAAGAAGACCGTCGAGCAGATCGCCGCGCAGTTGCAGATCCCGGTGGACCTGGCGATCGAACGGCTGCGCGAAGGCGGCATCACGTCGACGCCGGAGAGCAACATGCGCGAAATCGCGGTTGCGCACGGCAAGCTGCCCACGGATCTCGTGAATCTGATGGCGGGACGCTGAGCGCTCGCAGCGCGCGGGGCGTTGAGCACAACGCCCCACCTGCGTTACGCTTGCAGTGTCGGAGGTCCTGCGATGTTCCCAGTGACATGCGTCCTGGCCGCCGTCGTCGCCTTCCCTTCCCTGACAGCCGAAGCACAGACCCAGCATCGAACCGTGCAGGCGCGCGATGGCGATTTAGTCCTGCTGCCGCCGGACGCGACGATCACGATCGCGCGGAGTACCACGGGCGTCATCAAGGTTGCCGCGCACCAGGAGGGCCGCCTGCTCGTGGTGTTGATCGACGAGGGTCCCAATCCGGATGGGAGCGTCGACGCGTATCACCGATTCGAGCTCAAGGAGCCGTTTCCAGACGTGTATGCATGGCACGGTGAGGGCGCGATCGAGGAATACGAGTCCGTCGGCCGTCAGCGGGCGCCGAGGACAGTCGGCATCGTGCTGCCTCAGGGGCGCATCCTCGTGACGTCAGGCCCGCAGATTCCGCGCGAGCTTCCCGTGCGCGAGTTCGTGGCGGTGATCCGCAGCGGCGCGAGCAGCTCCAGGCTGAAGCTGCGCGGCACGTTCTCCGACGTCGAACAGGAAGCTCTCACCGGCGTCACGCGAGACGGCATCCGAACCAGCTTGCAGGTCGGCACCTCGTCATTATCCGGAGGAGTCACCGTCTCACCAGCGCAGCCGCCCTCGGACGACGCGCCGCTCCGCGTCGGCGGCGGCATCCGGAAGCCGACGCAAATCAGGCATGTCGATCCGGTGATGCCGGCTCGCGCGCTGCAGCTGCGCATCGAGGGCGTCGTCCTCGTCGAGGTCACGATCGACGAGCAGGGCAAAGTGCGAGACGCGAGGATCCTGCGCTCGATCCCGATGCTGGATCAGGCCGCGCTCGATGCTGTGCGGCAATGGGAGTTCGAGCCGGTGCTGCTGAACGGCGTGCCACGGCCCGTGATCATGACGGTGCCGGTGACGTTCCGGGCGCAATAGCGCGCCGTTCGATCGCGAACAGCTCGTCCCGATACCGGACAGCGGCAGCCGTCCTGAGGCCGGAAACACAGGAAAATTCGCGGTCTCGGCCAGGCATGCGGCTTGCGCCTGTGTCGCCGCATGACTGGTCTCCTCCATGACCTCCGCTATGCCCTGCGCACCATGCGCCGGGCGCCAGGGTTCTCGGCCGTCGCCGCTGCGACCATCGCGGTCGGCATCAGCGCCACGACCGTCGTCTTCAGCCTCATTGCCGCGCTGATCCTCAACCCGCTTCCCGTCCACGATCCGGATCGCCTCGTCATCGTCGACGAAATCCATCGCGGCGGTACGGAGCGCATCATGGGGGCGACCGCATTCACGTTCTCGCGCTACGAGGGATACAAAGCCGCGTCGCGTGACGTCTTCACGGATCTTGCCGGCCACCGTATCTCCGAAGGGTCGCTGCGCATCGGCGACACCGCCGAGGTGGTCAGCGCGGTCGCCGCGTCGGCAAACTACTTCGACGTGCTCGGCCTGCGGCCGGCGCAGGGGCGGTTCTTCTCGCCGGACGCGAACCGCACGTCGCAACTGACGGCGGTCATCAGCCACGACATGTGGACGTCTCGGTTCGGCGGAAATCCCGCCGCGATCGGACGCCGCGTCTACGTCGACAGCAAGCCGCACGAGATTGTCGGCGTCGCGCCGCGCGGGTTTTTCGGCACGGTGGTGGGGCTGCCGATCGACATCTGGATCCCTGCTCGCGCCGGTGACGGCTCGGCGCGCAGCGGCGACCGGCTCACGCTCTTCGGTCGCCTTCGCGACGGCGTCGCGCCGCCGGCGGCCGCCGCGGCACTCGACGTCGTGTCGCGGCAAGTGCCGCCCGACAGGCCGGGCGTCACCGTGGTCAACGTGAACACGCGGCCATTCACACCGATTCCGTCCTTCGCACGCGGTCCGGCGATTGGCTTCATGACGATGCTGCTCGCGACCGCGGGGCTGGTGCTGCTGATTTCGAGCACGAACGTCGCGGGGATGCTGCTCGCCCGCGCGTCCGACCGGCGGCGCGAGCTCGCCGTCCGCATGGCGATCGGCGCCGGACGCCGGCGCCTGCTGCGACAGCTTCTGACCGAGAGCGTGGTGCTCTTCCTCATCGGTGGCGGCGCGGGCGTGCTGCTCACCGCCTGGCTGGTCTCCCTCATTTCCACGCTGCAGCCGCCGACGCCGATGCGCGTCGCGCTCGAGCTCAGCGTGGACTGGCGCGTGCTCGCCTTCGCGAGCGCGCTCGCGCTCCTCACCGGCCTGCTGGCTGGCGCCGCGCCGGCGCTGCAGGCGACGAAGCCGGACGTCGCGCCCGGACTGCGCGACGGCACGCGCGGCGGCGGCAAGCAGCGCACGCGGCTCCGCGGCGCCTTCGTCGTCGTGCAGCTCGCCCTCTCGCTGCTGCTCGTCGTCGGGGCGGGGCTGTTCGGCCGGACGCTGCAGAAGGCGCTCACGGCCGACGTCGGCTTCAACCCTGAGGGCGTCGTCGTCGCCGGCGTGAACCCGACGGCGCATGGATATGACGAGGCGCGGACGCGCGTGCTCCACGCGACGCTGCTGGAGCGCGTGCGCGCGGTGCCTGGTGTCGAGGGCGCGGCGTTCGCCGTCTGGGCGCCGATGGCCGGCAACGACTGGCGTACCACGATCCGCCGCGAGTCGCAGGCCGCCGGCGACGAGACGTACTCCGCCAGCATCGCGACGGTCGGCGCCGGATACATGGAAACGCTGCAAATCCCGCTCGTGGCAGGCCGCTACCTGACGACGAACGATCGCAACGGCGCGCAGCCGGTGGCGCTCGTCAACCAGACGCTCGCGCAACAGCTCTGGCCGGGTGCGAGTCCGCTTGGCGAACGCGTCCGGCTGGGAGACGCCGCATTCGAGGTGATCGGCGTGACGACGGACGGGAAGTACGAGACGTACACGGAAGCGCCGCGGCCCGTCATCTACCTGTCGCTCGATCAGCGGCCGGCCGCGTCCGCCACGCTGCACGTGCGCTCGAGGATGGAATCCGGCGCGGCGCTCGCCGCTGTGCGCCGGGAACTGGCGGCGATCGATCCGAACATCGCGCTCGAACACGCGATGCCGCTCTCCACGCTGATCGGCTTCTCGCTCTACCCGCAGCGGATGGCGGCAACCGTCATCGGCATTTTCGGCCTCACCGGACTGCTCGTCGCCGCAATCGGACTGTATGGAGTCCTCGCGTTCCACGTGTCGTCGCGCACGCGCGAGATCGGTATCCGGATGGCCCTGGGCGCGCCGCTGTCGGGCGTGATGCGCATGGTGCTCGGCGACAGCTTGCGCCTGGTGATCGTCGGCACGGCGACGGGCCTGCTCGGCGCACTCGCGCTGGCGCCTCTGCTCAGATCGCTGCTCTACGGGATTTCGCCGACGGACCCGGTCACGTTTGCAGCGGGGCCGCTCCTGCTCATCGTGGTCGCGTTGCTCGCGAGCTACGTGCCAGCGCGGCGCGCCGCCCGCGTCGACCCGGCGGTCGCGCTGCGAACGGAGTAGCGCGAATCGCCAGACAGGACGCGTTTCGCAAACGCCTCAATCGCGGCGCGCTGCTGTTCCGTCAACACGAACTCCAGTCGAAGCGCGTTGCCGGAGATCTTTCGCGCGCGCGCCATGCGCTTGAAGGTGTCGATCGCCAGCGGCGCAGCCACGCCGTGGAGCGTGCCGTCGGCATCCAACAGGTGGGTCGTTCGAAGGTCCAGTCTGTCGTGATCGTCGAGTATCACGGTGAGCTCCGGCACTGGCGCCCACAGCCTGCCGACATCCGCGCGGAGCTCGACCTCGGCGACCGAAGTCGAAAGACCCGAAAGGTGCTTCCCGGGGAAGCGCGCGGTCAGCGTGAGCAGGATGGGCAGCTTCTCGTGTCGTGCTGACTGCGGCTCCAGCGTCAGCGAAACCTCCGTCAGATCGCGAAGCTCCCAGTAAACGGTCCGGATCTCGCCATCACGCGGCGGCGGCAAGAGCTGCAGGGGCGGCGCCGCGGCGACCGCACACACCAGGAGGGCACAGACGGCGCATGTGCGCATAGAACACGCGACTGAGACCCATTGTACGGCGAGACGATCTACCATTCCCATTCGCACGCCGTGCTCACGATTCAACCCGTCGATCCACACTCGCGCGCAGATGTCCGCCACTTCATGGCGTTGCCGCATCGCCTGTACGACGGCGATCCGCGTTGGATACCGCCGCTCAATTCGGAGTGCCGCGTGGCGCTCGATCGGGCCCGGCATCCGTTCTACGAACACTCCGATGCGTCGTTCTTCACGGCCCTCCGGAACGGCCGGCCTGTCGCGCGCCTTGGCGTGCTCGAGCATCGGCCGCACAACGCGGCGCACACCCGGCGCGACGCGTCGTTCACGATGTTCGAGTGCGAGGACGATCTCGACGTCGCCGCCGCGCTCTTCGACGCGGCATTCTCGTGGGCGCGCGCGCGCGGCCTCGAGCGCATGGTGGGTCCTCGCGGTCTCGGCGCGCTCGACGGCTACGGCGTGCTGGTGGACGGGTTCGACCGGCCGCAGTTGATGACGATGACGAACTACAACCCGCCTTCGTACCCGGCCTTGCTCGAGCGGCTCGGGTTTGCGAAGGAGGTGGACTTCGTCTCGTACGAGCTGGATCGCGAGACGTTCGTGATGCCGGAGGTCGTCCGTCACGCTGCGGCAAAAGCCGAATCGCAGCTCCGGATCGTGCGCTACCCGACGCGCCGGGCGCTCGTCCGCGCCGCACGGCGCATCGGCGCGACCTACAACGCCGCGTTCGTGGACAACTGGGAGTTCTACCCGCTGACGGATCGTGAAGTGGACTTTGTCGTGGATGAGGTGCGCCTACTCGCGGATCCGCGTCTGATGACGTTCATCGCCGCAAACGGCGACATCGTCGGATTCGTGCTCGCATTTCCTGACGTGTCGGCGGCGCTGCGGCGGATGCGCGGACGGCTGACGCCGCTGGGTATCGTGCGCCTGCTGCACGAGCGGTCACACACGACGCGTGTGGCGCTGAACGGCGCCGGCATCGTGCCGCAGCACCAGGGTCGCGGAGGCAACGCGCTGCTGTACACGCAGATCGAGCGCGCCGTGCGGGCGTCGCGGTTCCGGACGGCGGAGCTGCCGCAGGTCGCGGAGACGGCGGTGAAGATGCGCTCCGATCTCGAGCGGCTGGGCGCTCGGCCAATCAAGCGCCATCGCGTGTTCGCCCGAGACCTCTGAACGGGCGCGTGGTCCGGTCCGGCTGCCGCTGGCGCCTTACTCGCGGGAGGGCGCTATGCGAACGGTCTGCAGAACGTTGGCACTCGCGGTCGCGTTTGGCGTCGGTCTGGCCGATGGAGCCGCGGCGCAGGTCCGGCCGGTGGCCTTCGGCGCCATCGGCTTCGGCAATATCTTCCGCGTCGAAGACCAGAGCTTCGGAACCGAGATGAACGTCGGCGCGGGCGGCGGCATCGAGTGGAAGCGACTCGGCGTCGACGTCGAGATTCACCGTACCACAGGGTTCACGCCTCGCCAGGTCACCTGTCAGGCCGCCCCGGTGCCCTGCTCCGGCTCCGCTCGCGAAGGCGTCCTCGAGGCAACGGCGATCACCGCGAATGTGGCGTACCTGTTCGGGCAGACGCCGGTACGCCCGTATGTCATCGGCTCCGTTGGTGTGCTCAAGAGCGATACCGCGGCGTCGCTGACGATTGCGCGCAGCACGTGGACCATCTCCGAGATGCGGCGCAAGGACACCGGCATGGTGATTGGTGGAGGCGGCGGATTGGACGTCGCGATCACGCGGCATCTGTCGGTACGCCCGGAGTTCCAGACCTACGTGTCCACGCTGTTGTCGCGTATGAACCTCAGCATGCATCGCGGCGCGATCGGGGTGCGCTACCGGTGGTGATACGGCCGTACAATCAGACGTTTCGATGGCTGGCGATCGACATGCCGGTGGAGCGGCCCTCCGCGTCCGCGCGCTGCGCAAGAACTACGGCGACGTCGTCGCCGTGAATGGGATCGATCTCGAGATCCGCGCTGGCGAGTGCTTTGGCCTGGTCGGCCCGAACGGCGCCGGCAAGACGACCACCATCGAAATCTGCGAGGGGCTCACCGCGCCCGACTCCGGAGATGTCGAGGTGCTCGGGATGCGCTGGCAGTCCGATGCGGATGTGCTACGCCAGCGTCTCGGGATTCAGTTGCAGGAGACGCAGCTCGCGGACAAGCTCACGGTCGCCGAAACCGTGCGCCTCTTCCGCAGCTTCTACCAACAGGGTCCTCCGGCCGACGCCGCGATCGCGCTCGTCGAGCTCGAAGACAAGCGCAACGCCCGCATCGTCACCCTGTCGGGTGGTCAGAAGCAGCGCCTCGCGCTCGCGTGCGCCCTGGTCGGCGACCCGGAGCTGCTCTTCCTCGACGAGCCCACGACGGGACTCGATCCTCAGGCGCGCCGGCAGCTTTGGGGGTTGATCGAGGAATTCCGCCGCTCCGGGAAGACGACGCTGCTGACGACGCACTACATGGAGGAGGCGGAGCGGCTGTGCGATCGCGTGGCGATCGTCGACCACGGCCGCGTCATCGCGATGGACACGCCGGGCGAGCTCGTGGCCTCGATTGGGGCCGGCCACGTGGTCGAATTCCCGGGTGCGGCGACCAACGACGTCGATCTCACGGCGATTCGCGCGGTCGAAGGCGTCCGTGATGCGCGTGTCGAGGACGGCAGCATCCGCGCGCAGGTTGCCGATCTGCAGCGCGTGCTGCCGCCACTGCTGGACGAGATGCGGCGGCAGGACATCGCCGTCTCCGAGCTGCGGACGCACACCGCCACCCTGGAGGACGTTTTCGTGTTCCTGACCGGACGCCATCTGCGCGATGAGTGAGCATCCGCTCGTCCAGCTGACGCTCGTCCGGATTCGCGAGTTCGCGCGCGAGCCGGAGGCGATCTTCTGGGCGCTCTTCTTTCCCATCCTGCTGACAGCGGGTCTCGGCATCGCGTTCCGCAGCCGGCCGGTGGATGCGGTCAGCGTCGTCACGACGGACGCGCGCGTCGCGGAGGCGCTGCGGCAGGAGCCCGGGCTCCGCGTGCAGCAGCTCGACGAGCATGCCGCGCACACCGCGGTGCGCGACGGCAAGGCGGTACTGCTGGCGTCGCCGGCGGCCGACAGCTCGGTTGTCTATCGCTACGACGACACGAATCCCGAAGGCCGTCTCGCCCGCATGCTCGCCGACCGCGCGGTCCAGCGCGCGGCTGGCCGCGGCGATCCGGTGCGCACGGGTGATGAGCTGATTCGAGAGCCGGGATCGCGCTACGTCGATTTCTTCGTCCCCGGCCTGGTGGGGCTCGGGATCATGAGCAACGCGCTCTGGGTATTTGGCTTCTCGGTCTTCTACTCGCGGCGACGGAAGCTGATGAAGCGCCTCGTCGCCACGCCGATGCCGCGGCGGCACTACCTCATGTCGTTCCTGCTCTGGCGGATGATGCTGCTCGTCGTCGAAGTCGGCGTGCCGGTCGGCTTCGGAACGCTCGCGTTCGGCGTGCCCGTACGTGGGTCCTTCCTCGATCTGGTCGCGATCAGCGCCCTCTCGTCGATGACGTTCAGCGCGCTCGCGCTGCTGCTCGCCACGCGCGCGCAGACGATCGAGGGCATCTCTGGCCTGGTGAACTTCGTGCAGGTGCCGATGTGGATCCTATCGGGCGTCTTCTTCTCGTCCGACCGCTTTCCGGCCGTCGTTCAACCGCTCATCGACGTGCTGCCGCTCACTGCGACCATCGACGCGCTGCGCGCGCACATGCTGCAGGGCGCGACGCTGATTCAACTCGCGCCGCAGCTCGCCACGCTCGGCGCCTGGCTCGTCGTCTGCTTCATCCTCGCGCTCCGGCTGTTCCGCTGGCGTTAACCGCCGACTCCGTTTCGCCCACCACCGCACACGGGCAAACCACAGAGCTGTCAGCGCGACGCCGCTTTCTGTCGGCGGGCCGCCTCACACTCGACGCGTTTTCTAACAGTTAGCGCTGGTACGGCGATTGCGCCAGGGCGGCCGGAGATGGACACGAGACCGCCATCGGAACCGGCGCCCGACGCTGCACGGGAGGGTGCATCCCACGATGCGCCGTCCGCGGCGGGAGCGCCGCCGCGCTCGCCGGCGATGACCAAACGCGAGATGCTCGTGGCCGCTGGAATGGTCGCCGGCGGCGCGCTCATGACGGTGGCGCTGCTCACCGGGCGTGCCGGTCCGGCCCCGTCAGCCGAGGCCGCCGGGGCGCCGGCGGTCGCTGCTGCATCCGCCCCACGCTCCGCCGCGCCAGCGAACGCCGCGCCACGGTGGAGTGACGCCAACAAGCGGGTGTGGGTGGGCAATCAACGACGGGCGATCGCCTACGAGGTCGAGGCGGACAACACGATCAACGTCTGGATGCGCGCCGTGCGTCCGTCGCTCGTCGTTCGCTGCGCCCGCGGGCGCACCGAGGTGTTCGTCGTCACGGAGGCGGCCGCACGGATCGAGCCCGACACGGAAGATCACACCGTGAGCTTCGCGTTCAACGGCGGCACCGAGACGTCGGAGCTCTGGCCGGATTCAGAGGAGCACGACGCGCTGTTCGCACCCAACGGCGCCGCGTTCGCGCGGCGGTTGACCGCCGCGCGGACGCTCCGCTTTGCCTTCACGCCGCACAACGCGCCGCGCGCGATCGCGCGCTTCCAGATCGGCGGCCTCGAACAGAAGCTCGCGCCGGCCATATCAGAGTGCGGCTGGAAGAAGTAAGACGTCCAAGGACGGCGCAGAGGTCAAGGCGCGGTGAGCTACCGAGGATCGAGTCACTGGTCACAGGGCACTGTTCCGCTCCCGCAGGAGTGACTCTCGAGCAGTTGCCGATGGTAACCGCTCTCCTCCCAGGTGCGGCCGATATCACATCGTTGCCGGCGAGCAACTGGTCGTCGTGCCGGCGGAATCCAGTGCCATCGATTTCGGCGGCCTTCGAGAACGGCGGGATCACTTCGCAGCAACGATGCTACTATCCGAACCCCCGTCCGAAGAACGGACTTCGATTAGCAGCGGCGCCGCTGTGAGCGGGAAGCTTCCCATGTACCTCTGCCTCCCCGTGTGGTAATTGAGCGGACCGATGACTCGTTCAACACCATTGCTGATGTCGTAAACCGTCAGCGTGGCATCAGGAGCCGCGGAGCTCGTCGCCTCGACCGCGAGTTGCTTCTTCCGGTTCGTGTAGGTGGCTTTGAGCACGAGCACCGTATCGGCAGCAGATCCCGACACCTGAATCGTGATTACAGCGGTATCGGTGTCCGTCGCACCACCGTCATCGGTCACCGTCAGCGTCAGCGTATGAAGACCGACGGCCAGAATCACCGTGGGCGTCGGTCCCGAACCCACGATCGTCTCTCCCTCCCGCCATACGTAACTCAGCGTGCGCCCCTCCGGATCGATGGAACCGCTACCATTCAGGATTACGCTCTCAAAGCCATCATCGTCAGAGTCTTGCAGAGTCTGATCCGGCCCCGCATGGGCCTGCGGCGGCTGGTTTCCGACGGCATAGCTCAATGCATTGTGGATGTTCAGGCCGCCGTGGCTCGTCCACGAATCGAGCCGCACTGTGTCCACACCTTGCGGATCTGCACTCTGAAGGAGGATGTCGACGACCTGGCTGTTCGTCGTCACGTCGGCTCGCGACCAGGCGAGCGCTGCGGCGCCGGCCACATGGGGGCTTGCCATCGAGGTCCCGCTCATCCACGTGAAGCACCCCGTGTCCCCCGGCACTGTTCCCAGGCCGCCGCAGGCCGATAACGGGTAGCTCGACATAATCGCGTTGCCGGGCGCCGAGATGTCCACCCATTTTCCGTAATTGGAGAAAGACGCCCGCCTATGGTCTTCGTCGAACGCGGCGACCGAGATCACGTTGTCGAGCGCGGCTGGATAGAACAAGGCGGTCGACCCGGCGTTGCCTGCCGCAGCGACGATGACCAGCCCACGACTCCAGGCATTCTGAACGGCGAGATTGAGCGAATTGGAGTAGGCAGCTTCGCCGAGACTCATGTTGATTACGCGGGCTTGGTCGGTGATCGCCTGTGCAATTGCCTGCTGGATCGCGAAATCGCTGCACGAGCCGTTGGCCCCACATACCTTGTAGGCGAGGACGCGAGCGTGCGGCGCCACTCCGACTACGCCTTCCTCCTTCGCGGGCTGACCCGTGAGATTGCTGATGGCGGCAGCGATGGTTCCGGCGACGTGAGTGCCGTGGCCATGGTCGTCCATCGGGTCGGCGTCGTCGTTTAGGAAGTCGTAACCGCCCGCATAGTTGGCTGCCAGGTCGGGATGGTTGTAGTCGATGCCGGCGTCGATCACCGCCACGCGCACGTCTGTGCCCTCGGAAATCGCCCAAGCTTCCGGGGCATCGATGTCAGCGTCAGGGGTGCCGATGTAGTAGCACAACTCGCCGTCCAGCCAGGGGAAGCATTGGAACATCTGACCGGTGTTGTGCAGCCCGTACTCCTCGTCGAAGTACGTGTCGACCGGCACAACTTCGGAAACGGCACCGTGAGACATCGGCTCGGGAATGCTGCGGATGAAATTGGGCTCCGCGAAGAGAACGTTCGGATTGCGGAGATACCGCGGGATGCTCGCCGATTCCATCCCGGCCGATACGGCCACGAGCTCGACGCCTGTTCCGGGAATCTGATTCAGTCGGATGGCACCTGCTAGCCGGTGGGCGGCGGCTCTGTCGGCCGCCGCCACACCCGGCTTGAACGTGACGATAAGCTGACCCGCGATGGCGGGCGCGGCGTCGGTCCGGGTTTGTGAGAATGGGCTGGCCTCCATCGCCAAAACGACGAAAGCCGCGGCGGCTAGGATCTTCATGCGCATGGCCCTTTCTTCTGCGTGCCGCCGCTCGAAGACGGCCGCTGGATCGACACCGAAATGCTCCTCCCAAAGGACGGTGCTGGAGATAGCGCGGGTCAGCAGAGCAATTGTTTCGCCAGCGAAAAGTCGCAAGGATTCGGCGACGAATCCATCACCGTCTGGCGGTACGGCGACTTTAGTCGCGGTGCCGTATCCGTGGCGGGTTCCGGCTAGCGGACGTCGAGGACGCGATCGCCAGACCGGACGGGCAGACGACGGCGGCGACGGCAGCCGCTGCGCGCGCGCCGTGCCGCACGGGCTGTCTTCGCGTCGAACAGGGACGTGCTGGGGCCGTCAGCTGCCGACGCGGGATGAACGCGGCCGGCAATCAGTGTGTGGCGGATCGACGTTTACGTTGTGGCTGCCGCTGACCGACAGCCGATGATTGCTGGATGACTGGTCGAATCAGCGCTGGCAGGGCGCGTCGACTGGTTCGACCGAGCTCGCCTGGATCAGGATCACGCGCGCCTCCGGAGCGGGAGCCGGCTGTCGTCGCGCCACGGTGGAATGACGCCAACCGACGGGTGTGGGTGGGCAATCAACGTCGGGCGATCGCCTACGAAGTGGAGGCGGACAAGATGGTGAACGTCTGGATGCGCGCCGTGCGTCCGGTCGCTCGTCGTCCGCTGCGCCCGCGGGCGCACCGAAGTGTTCGTCGTCACGCAGGCCACCGCGCGGATCGAGCCCGATACGGAAGATCACACGGTGAGCTTCGCGTTCAACGGCGGCACCGAGACGTCGGAGCTCTGGCCGGATTCCGAGGAGCACGACGCGCTGTTCGCGCCCGACGGCGCCGCGTTCGCGCGGCGGTTGACCGCCGCGCGGACGTTCCGCACAACGCGCCGCGCGCGATCGCGCGCTTCCAGGTCGGCGGCCTCGAACCGCTGCTCGCTGCCGCAGCAGCCGAGTGCGGCGCGAAGCGATAGATCACGCCGTCCGGGTCAGGGCTGCGAGGTTCCCTTCAGGTACTTGTCGAACCACCCCGTGACGCGGTGCATGAAATCGAGCTGGTGCGCGGCCTCGCCGACGCCGTGCCCCTCGCGCGGATAGGTCACGAACTCGACCGGTACGCCCTTCCATTTGAGCGCGGTGTACATCTCCTGCGACTGCCCGATCGGCACACGCGGGTCGGCGCCGCCATGGACGATGAGCGTCGGCGTCTTGGCCTTGTTGACGTGCGCCAGCGGCGAGCGCTCCCAGTAGATCGGATAGTTGTCGTACATCACGAGGTCCCAGTGGACCGTTGAATTCTCGAAGAAGATGTCCGACGTTCCCGTCATGCTGTACCAGTTCGAGATCCCCATCCACATCACCGCTGCCTTGAACCGGTCGCTCCCATAGGTCGCGGCCCAGGCCGTGGTGTACCCGCCGTAACTTCCGCCGCCCACGCCGACGCGTTCCGGATCGACCAGCCCGATCTTCACCAGGTGATCGATGCCGGAAAGCATGTCGGTGAATTCCTTCCCCATGAGATCGCGGTGATCGCCCATCGAGAACTTCACGCCGCGTCCGATGCTCCCGCGGTAGTTCGGATAGAACGTGACGTAGCCGCGGCCGGCGAGCATCTGTCCCCATCGGCTGTAGGTGCCGAGCCAGGCGTTCAGGTCCGCGCCCTCCGGGCCGCCGTGGGGCTGCATCACGAGCGGATATCGCCGTCCCGGCTGATAGCCGACCGGCTTGACGATGACGCCCTCGATGTCGAGACCATCGGCCGCCTTCCAGCGGACGACCTCCTGCTGACCGAACGTCACGCCTCCGAGCTGCGCGTTCGTCGTCGTCACTCGCCTCGCCGCCTGCGCACCGTTGATGACGTACACCTCCGGCGGATGCGTGGCCGTGTCACCGCTGAACGCGATTACCTGTCCGTTGCGGGCGAAGCTCAGCCCGCCGAAGGGCGTGACGCCGCTGGTCGCGATCTCCCTGCGTGTCTTTGCCGGCAGTGCGAGCGCGTATGCCTTCACGGCCTGCCGCTCGATGGCTGTGAACGCGATCGTGCTCGGCGAGCCCGGCTGAAACGCGAGCCAGGTGGCCGTGCCCTCGTAGCCGCGGGTCAGGTTCTCTGCTGTCCCACCGCTCGCGGGCGCCACGAAGACGCTGCCAGCGTATGGGTCGTTGAGCGCCGTTGCGCCGAGCCACGCGATCCACTTCCCGTCCGGCGACCATCGCGGATAGGTCAGCTTCCCCGCTGTCGTCGCGACCGTCGTCGCGGCGCCGCCGGAGGCCGGCACCGTCTGAAGCTTCCGCCGCATGTACGAGTCGTCCACTGTCGGTGTGTCCGCCGCGGCGATCACGAGCCGGCCACCGTCGGGCGCCCAGTCGAACTCGTGAACCGTGATCGCGCCCGTCGTCACGACGTGGCTCTTGCCGGACGCGACGTCGATCGCATGCAGCCGCACGTGCTTGTAGTTGCGATCGGCGACGGCCCAGTCCTGCCCTTTGCGTTCGGCTTCCTGTTCTTCGTTCGTCTTCGGATCCGTCGCGGTGTAGGCGATCCGCGTTCCGTCGGGCGACCACTTGAACCCGGTCACCGCCGTCTCCGCGGACGTGAGGCGTCTCGCCTCGCCGCCCGCGGCCGGAATCACATAGATCTGCGTGGGATCCGTCGCGGGCCGCCGCGAGAGGAACGCGATCGTGCGGCCGTCGGGCGACCACTGCGCCGCGCGATCGCCGTCAGCTCCATTCGTGAAGCGCACGGGCTCGCCGCCGCGCGCCGGCACCATCCACAGCTCCGGCACCGCTGCGCCCGGCTTCTCGTCCGCCGTTCTCGGCCGCGAGATCTGGAAGAGGACGCGCGACCCGTCAGGCGAGACCTGCGCGTCGGCGACCGTGCGAATGGTCATGATCAGTTCCGGTGTCAGGACTTTCTGCTGCGCCGCTACCGGCACCGCGGCGATGAGGACGACGAGCGCTGCTGCGCGAAGGATCAGACGTGTTCGATGAATGCCCACCAACGACCTCCGTGGGAGGAAATGAACGTGAAGAGAGATCAGCATAACGCCGCTCGAGGCGCCTCTGCGCGCCTGTTTCGGCGTGGCCGCGGGCCGCGAGGACGACGGCGGAGCCGTTCCGCCCGATCGCCTGACGGTCAACGACGGAGCACTCGGTGTTGCGCTAAGATCGAAAAGCACCCCGAAAGAAGGGCCATGGGGACCGCCAACACGCCGTCGTCTGGCGCCAGGCAATCAGCTCACGAGCCATCTGCCCCCATGTCCGCGAGCACTCCGCCCGAGCGGGAGCGCCGGTCGCCACGCGCCCTCCGTCTGCTCGGGGAGCATCTGCCGGAGGCGATCGTCCTCATTGCGCTCTGCAGCCTGCTCGGCATCAACTACTATCAGTTACAGTCCCTCCGCACGTCGCTGCGTGACATGAACAACATCACGGAGCCCTCGACGCGTGCCGCCTCCGATCTGCAACTCGCGTTGTCGAGGGAGGCGGCAAGCGTACGCGCGTTTCTTCTGACCGGGAACGCGGAGTACGGGACGGAGTTCGAGCGGGCGCGCGCAGACCGGCGCGACGCCCTGCAGCAGCTCACGCTCACGAGTGATGCGGTCGAGGGCGTCGATGACGTGCTGGCGGAGGCGGAGGCGAAGCTGAGCGTCGCCGACGGCTGGCTGAACGGCTTGTTCGGCGGCAGCATCACGCGCGCGGAATATCTCGCGGAGTTTCCAAGTCAGCATCGACGGTTCACATCGGTTGCCGCGAGTGCGGCAACCCTGCACCGGCGCCTGCGCGCGCAGGCGACCGTCGACCGCCAGCGGATCGACCGGACGCAGCGCCTCGCCACGAGGCTGGAGCTCGCCGGCGTCATCCTCGCCATCGTGGCGGGCGCGGCCGTGACCTGGTTGAAGCGCCGAGAACGTACCGCACGCATTGCCAGCGACGCGGCTCAGGCCGACGCCGAGCTGCGCAGGGCGCAGCTCGAAAACATGACGACGCGGTGGACGCGGCTCATTCGCGGGTTCAGCCACGATTTGAAGAACCCGCTCAACGCCGCCGAGGGACATCTCTTCATGCTCGAGAGAGGCATGATGAGCCCGCTCTCGCCGGCGCAGATGCAGGCAGTCGCCCAGTGCCGCCATGCCGTCCAGGCGGCGATCGCACTGACGGTCGATCTCGTGGACCTCGCCCGTGCCGAAACGGCGGACATCGACGTGCGCCGCGTCGAGATGAATCTCTGCGACGTCGTGGCGAGCGTCATCGACGACTATCGGGCACAGGCAGCCGCCAAGGGTCTTGCCGTCGTGACTAACCTGCCGCCGGTTCCGGAATTGATCCAGTCCGATCGGGCGCGCGTCAGCCAGATCCTCGGCAATCTCGTGAGCAACGCCGTCAAGTACACGGACGCCGGGACCATTACCGTTGCCGTGCGGCGCGGAATGAACGCGGCCGGCGAGCACTGCGTGGCGGTGGACGTTGGCGACACGGGCCCGGGGATTCCGCAGGAACACCAGCGGCGGATCTTCGGGGAGTTCGAGCAGCTCGACCCGAGCGAGCCCAGGGGCACCGGAATCGGCCTGGCGATCAGCGAGCGCCTCGCCAACACGCTCGGCGGGACGATTACGCTGCACAGCGAAGAAGGCAAGGGATCCACCTTTACACTGTGGCTGCCGCTCACCGGCAGCCAGTGAGGGCTACGCGTTCCGCGTTCGTTCCAGTACCAGGAGGTCCCATGCCTGTTCTGGTCGACGGCCAGGTCACGCGGCCAGCTCGCGGCGAGCGGAGCGCTGCGCTCCGCTCGCGCCTCGGCGCGCTGCTCGAGCACCGGCGCATCTCGCTGGCCGCCGGACTCACAGCCGTGCTGCTCTCGTCGCCCGCGCTCACGCGGGGCCTGCAGACGGACGACTACCACCATCGCGCGGCGATCCTGGGCATCGACGGCTCGTACCTGCTGCGTGGAGATATCGCGCACCTCTATTCGTTCGCGGACGGCGTTCCCGAGCACACAATGCCACTCGGCGAGGCCGGCCACGCGCCGTGGTGGGGCGACCCGGAAACGCGGATCGCGTTCTTCCGTCCGTTGAGCGCGCTCTCGCAACTGCTCGACTACCGCCTCTGGCCCGACTACCCCGCCGTCATGCACCTCCACAGCCTCGTGTGGCTGTTCGGCGTGGTCCTCGCCGCCGGAGCGTTCTACCGGAGCCTTCCGGTCCCCGCGGCCGTCGCCGGCCTGGCGGTTTTGCTGTTCGCCGTTGACGATGCGCACGCCGTTCCAGCCGCGTGGCTGGCGCAGCGGAACGCGTTGGTCGCGACGTTGTTCGGCATGCTCAGCCTTGTGGCGCATCACCGCGCCCGCCGCGACGCGTCGCACGCCGCCGCCGTCGTGGCGTGCGTGTTGTTCACGCTCGCGCTGCTCTCGGGCGAGGCCGGCGTCGCGACGCTGGCCTACCTCCTCGCGTACGCGTCGTTCCTCGATCGGGCGCCGCTGCCTCGCCGCGCCGCCTCTCTGCTGCCGTACATCGTCCTGACGGTGGCCTGGCGCGCCGGGACGTCGCTCGCCGGCTTCGGCACGGCGAACGTCGACATGTACATCGATCCCGGCGCCGAACCGATGCGATTTCTGGCCGCCGTCGGATTCCGGCTGCCGATCCTCTTCCTCGGGCTCGTGTCCCCCGTCAGCGCCACGTTTGCGCTCATCGGACCGCCCGGCACGGCGAATATGCTCTGGGCGTTGGGGCTGGCGGCCCTGCTCCTCGGCCTCGTCGTCACGTGGCCGCTCGTTCGGCGTGATGCGTCCGCCCGATTTCTTGCCCTCGGCACGCTGGCCTCGCTCGTGCCGGCCTGCGCCACCGTTCCGCAGGATCGGATGCTCCTGTGGAGCGGCCTCGGGGCGATGGGGCTCGTTGCCCGGTTCCTCTGGGCGGTGATCACGCGCGATGCGACGCTGCTGCCGGGTGGCAGGATTCGTCGCGGTGCATCGATGGCGGCTGCGGCGGCGCTCGTGCTCGTGCATCTCGTGTGGGCGCCGATCCGGAAGCCGCTCGCCATCTGGACGAGCGACGCGTTCCACGACCAGCTCTACGTGCAGCTGAACGAGGTGACGCTGCCGGCCGAATCGGTGGTGATTGTCAACGCGCCGCTCGTGTTCATGGCGTCGCACCTGCAGGTGATGCAGGCCGCGCACGGCCTCCCGGTACCTGGGCGCGTGCGGCTGCTGGCGCCGAGTATGGCGGCCGTGACGCTGGAGCGCACTGACGAGCGCACGCTGGTGCTTCACGCCGACGGCGGCTATCTGGCGCATCCGTTGGACGGGGTGTATCGCTCCACGCGGCGGCTGATGCCGTTGGGGCATCGTGTGGCGTTGTCGGACGTCGCGATCGAGGTGGTGTCGCTCACCCGGGACGGCCGCCCCGCGTCGGTGCGGTTCAAATTCGCGGCGCCGCTCGAAGATCGTTCGCTGCGGTGGGTCTTCTGGGAGCAGGGACGCTTCAAGCCCTGGACGCCGCCGCCCGTCGGCGCAAGTGCGACGCTCCCAGCTCCCAGGCCGGTGCTCTAGCGGGCGGACAACTGCACGCAGATCCGCCGATCGAATCAGCGCTGGCAGGGCGCGTCGACGGGTTCGACCGAGCTCGCCTGCAGCAGGATCACGCGGGCGCCCGGAGCCGGAGTGCGACCATACCGGTCTCCTCCTCGACCCGGACTGATGACGACACGTCCGCCGGGGACGCGGATACCTGGCTCCTTCAGGTCCATCTTCCTCACCAGCCCCACGATCGTCACCTGCTTGCGGTCGTACTTCTTCACGGCGTCGAGGATCGGCTTCTTGCCGGCGACCTGAAACCGGTCCACGGGCACATCCAGTTCTTCCGGATCGTCCTCTTCTTCGGTGGGCACGACCCGAGGCGTGCGGGTCGTGGTCAGCAGACGGCCCTTGAGGCATCCCGTGACGCTGAGCTGAATCGAGTCCTTTGGTACCTTTGGCGCATCCTGCTGAAGCGCGGCGGAGAGGAGCGAGATCGCGAGCGCCGAGAGCCACAATCCCATGGCCTCATTTTACGCGCGAGCCATCCTGAAACGGCAGAGGCCGGACGATATTCAGATCTGAGATGGCGGTCATACCCATCAGTAGGCGCGGGCTCGATTCGCGGGCAGACGCTCGCATCGGTCGTGGCACAACCTCTGCAGAGAAGACCACGTTCATGGAAGTGAGTGGGGTCACGTTCGAGCGGCGCGAGGCGATGCGGCGTGGCCTGGGCCGCGTGATGGCCGCGGCCAAGGCACTCGGCGCCGGCGAGATCGAGGCCGTGCGTCGCGAAATCGCCGAGGTCCGCCGACTCGACGTGTTCAGCTCCGATGTGATGGTGGCGCTCGAGCAGGTCGGCGAGAGTCTGCAAAAAGGCCAGACACGTCGAGCGGCGGTACAGCTGCAGACGGCGGCCGCCGCGTTGCGAGAGGAACTCTCGCGCTTCGCGACACGACCGGTCAGTGCCGCGCCTCCCCCGGCCGTGCCCGCCACTCACGAAAGAGCCGTGACGCAACCATCCCCCGATCCCGAGCCAGCGCCGCCGATTGCAGTAGCCCCCCCGCCATCGTTCATGCCCGACGCGGCTCGTGCACTCGCGCTGGCAGAGCTCCTCGGCAAGGCGGAGCCGCCCCACACCAAGCAGCGGCTGCCGCGCCCCACACGCGCGGCGTACGTAGTCACCGCCGGCCTGGTGGGCGCGATTCTGCTTGTTCGCGCGCTCGATTGGGGCGCGTTTCTCAATGCCCCGCCGCCGCGGGCGCTCGATGCGCCGCAGCCTCGCGCAACCGTCGCTGAGCCGCCCGTCGCGCAGCCGCCCGTCGCGGAGCCACCGGTCGCGGAGCCGCCCATCGCGGAGACGTCCGGCCAAGCTTCGGCCCCGCCCCCTGCCGCACAGGCCCCGACGCTCGAGACCGATGTCCCAATCGCGCTGCCGACAGCAGGTGCGTTGCCGACGCCTGAACAGCGCGCCGATGTCGCCCGCCGTGCGAATGAGGCTCCCGATGGCGCCGGCGCCGAGCCGCGCGTGGTTACGGCGCGGCCGCGGCCTGCCCAGGACGCGCAGCGCGCAGCGGCGCCGCCCCCGTCCGAGCCGCCGGCGAATCTCCTTCGCGAGCCAGTGGAAGAATTGCCGATTGCCCCGGTGCGCATCGACCCGCCGCCCGCGCCCGCGAACGCTCCCACCGCCCCGACGACGCCGAGCGACGCCGTTCAAATTGAGCGCGCCTTGGGCGAGTACCGGCAGGCATACGAGCGGCTCGACGCGCGGGGCGCCCGCGGCGTCTGGCCCGGCGTCAACGAGCGGGCACTCGCGCGCGCGTTCGCGGGCCTCGAATCACAGGACCTGAACTTCGATCGCTGCGACGTGAACGTCGGCGACGGTTCGGCGACCGCGGTCTGCAACGGCACTGCGCGCTACGTCCCGAAGGTAGGCAGCAAGGAGCCGCGGGTCGAGCCGCGGCGCTGGACCTTCAGCCTGCGGAAATCCGCGAACGGGTGGGAAATCGACAACGTCGAAACGGGACGGCAATAAGCTCGCGAGTTCGGTCACCACACGTAATCAACCGTCACCGTCGGGACGATCTTCGCATTGAGGCCCGCATCGGTGAGCGGAAACAGCACGCTCGCGTTCAGCAGCCACGTCTCGGACATATTCCATTTCATTCCGACCACACCCGCGGCCGTCGTGCGCGAGGGGCCACCCGGCATCAGGCGGATCGTGTTCACGCCGATCGGATGGTTCCTGTAGCTCGGATGCGGCAGGGACACACGCGTGATTTCCTGCAGATCGCTCACCCGCCGCATCAGCAGCTCGCCCGCGAGCGTGACGCGCGGCGACGCCGCAGCGGCAACCGCAGCGCCGTATGCCAGCTCGTTCGAGACGCCTCCGGCCGTATAACTGAGGTTAGCGTGAAGGGACCCGGGACCGCTTTCCGCCGACGCAATCGCAAAGAACCGCGTCGCCCGCCGCCCTGCGCCGAGCAGGTTCTCATCGTCGCCTGTAGGCAGTCGAATGTCGGCGCCGATCCCGAATCCGTTCCCGTCTTTGCCGGCGACAAGAAACTTGCTCCTGACGGCGATATCCGCCACACCTGTGTGCGTCGCGACGGCGTGCGCTTGCACGAGGCGCCGGCCGCGGTAGGTATTGACACGCTCGCCTTCGAGCTCGAGACGGACGACAGGCACCGCAACGCTCACGTCGAACCGGTCGGTCACACCGACACTGAGTGACGGGATGACGGTGGTGGTGCGCAGCCGCAGCGTCAGCGTTTCGACGTCGAACGGCGTCAGCTCGTCGCGGAACTGGTTCGCGCTGATGAGGAACGTCCCGTCCTCGAGTGAATACCCGTCGAGCGTGCCGAAGCGCGCAACCTGATACGAGACGCCGAACGATGCGCGGCCCCGGCCGGCGGTGAGCGCGCGTTCGGTGAAGAACGGACCGAAGCTGAGGCTGCTGCGCGTCATCGTCCCGAGCTCGCGGTCCAGGCGATAGGTGAAGCCGCCGGACGATGACGTCAGCGGCAGGCGGCCCAGTTGCAGCAGCAGCGCGCGCGCGATCGTCTGGCTGGTGGCCTCCGCGGCCTCGCGGTCCTTCACGAAATCGTCGGTGGCGACCGACTGGTTGGTGACCAGGAACGACAGCACCTGGCGGATCGTCTGCATTGACTGCTGCTGTGCCGCGGCCGGCGCCGCGAAGACGCCGATCGCCACTGTCATCACCAGCGTGCGCATCATCTGGGAGCATCCTGTGTGACCGTCGCAGTGCGATCGTTCACGCGCACGAGGGCGACGCGCGACGATCCGCTGTTCGCGGCGGCCTGAAATCGAATCGTTCCGTTGCCGGACCCGGCATTCCCGGCGACGATCGTCAACCATGTGGCGCTGCTGGTGGCATTCCAGCCGCAACTGGCCGCTGCCGTGACGGCGATGGTGCCCGTCCCGGCGGCGGCGCCGATCGTCAACGCCGACGGCGCCAGCGAGACGGCGCAGGGGCCGGGAACCGGCGGCGGCGGCGCCGGTGCCTGCGTCAGTTCGGCGCGCTGACCGTTCACGACCAGCGCACCGCGACGGCTCGCGACGGTCGGATTCGCCGCAACGGTGAATGGGATGTCTGCCGGTCCGAAGCCGTCACGCGGACCGTTCAGCGTAATCCAGGCGACGTCCGCCGATGCGGTCCACGAGCACTCGCGTTCGGTCGCGATCTTCAGTACGCCGGTTCCTCCGGTCGCAGGAACGGTCGAGTTCGTAGTTGATACGGAAACGCTACAACGTGCCGGCGACGGGGCGCCGGGCGTGGTGATGACGGCCGAATCGCCGCAACCAGCAGCGAGGCAGAAAATCGCGATGCTGCCGCAGGCAAGAACGACTTCTTGTATGTGCATGTTGCGAGGCTGACGCGTGCTCCGGCAGCCGGCCGCAATGTCCGATTGCACGAGGCGCGCCACTTCGATGAGCCCGTGCCGAGGCCTCACTCGCACCGCAGCGTCACCGCCGGATCGAGGCGGGCCGCGCGCCGCGCGGGAAGCAGGCCGGCGAGGAGCCCGATAGTCGCGAGCGCCGCGATCGCCAGCCCCATCGTCGCTGGGTCGCCGGGTGAGATCTCGAACAGCACCGACCGCAGAACGCGGTTTGCGGACAGAAACAGCGCGAGGCCGGCGGCGACGCCACAGCCCACCAGCAGCGCGATTTCCCGCAGCACCAGCCGCTCGACCGACCCGCGTGACGCGCCGAGTGCCAGCCGGATGCCGATCTCACGCGTCCGGCGCGTGACGTTGACGCTGACAAGGCCGGCGAGCCCCATCGCCGCGAGCAGCCCGGCGAGCGAGGCGAACACCAGCGACAGCCCTGCCAACATCCTATCGCGAAGGAGCGCGTCGCGCGCCAGCGTGCCGAGGCTGCCGAAGGCCGACATCGCGACGCCGGGATCCAACTGCCTGACGATCGCGCTGACCGCACTCGCCGACACCGTCCCGGCGTGCGGAACCCGCATCAGCACGCTGACCGCGCCCCCGCCACTCCCCTGCGCATAAGGCAGGAAGAGCGTCGGCAACGCCGGCGCCTTGAGCCGGTTCCGTCCATCGCGCGCCACGCCGACAATCTGCAGGCTTGCGGGAACGCCCTCGAAGCCGATCATCTGTCCGACGATCTCCGAGGTGTCTACTAGCAGTCGCGCGAGCGACTCGTTGACGATCGCGACGCTCGGCGCTCCCTTGGTGTCGCGGTCGTCGAAGACCCGGCCGGCGATGAGATCCAGCCCGAGCGTCTCGAAGAAGTCGGGCGACACACGGATGGTTTCAGCGTACTGTGGCATCGCCTGCCCCGCCGCCTGGCGCGGTCCCGTGACCTCCGTCATCCCGCCGCCGCCCGACAGCGGCATCACCGACGACAGCGCGACGCGCGAGACACCAGGCAGCGCGCGCGCCCGCTCGACCAGCGTGCGAACGTACTGCTCGAGGCGTTCACCGTCGTAGCCGACGGATCGCGGCTTCACGGTGAACCCGACGACGTGTTCGGCATCGAAGCCGGGATCGACCGACAACGCGTTCACGAAGCTGCGGCCCAGCAGTGCCGCGGTGCAGACGAGCGCGAGCGATAGTGACACTTGCACGATCACCACGGCGCGCCGCAGCATCGCGCCCGGCCGTTTTCCTGTCGCGTCCGCCCGGCCGGCGACCAGACTGGGCAACGCGGCGCGCCGCGTGACGAGCAGCGTCGAGGCCAGCCAGATGAGCAGCCCGGTGACGATGGACATACCCGCCGTGAAGGCGACGACGCGGGCGTCGGGCCGCGTGCTGATGCCGGCGAGCTCCTCCTCCATGCCGAGCAGCGACGGCAGCAGATCGCCGGTCCACAGGGCGAGCAGCAGGCCGACGGCGCACGACAGGATCGCCAGCATGAGCGCCTCGATCAGCCGTGGGCGCAGCAGGTCCCAGCGCCGGGCGCCGAGCGCCAGGCTCACCGCCATCTCGCGGCCGCGCCGCGCTCCGGCTGCGGCCAGGAGGTTGGCGACGTTGCCGGCCGCGATCAGCAGGACGAAGACCGTCATCGCAAACAAGAGCCGCAGCGCCGCCTCCAGGCTGCGCGGTGATTTCGATGCGGCGCTGCCAACCGTGCCCGCCGGAATTACCTCGGGGGGGTGGATCCTGCGGAATTCCACCTCCTTCGGGGTCGGCTTCACTTTGTGCTCGCGCACGACGTCGTCGAACAGGCGCTCGTAGCAGGCGCGCAGGTCGCGCTCGGCGGCCTCCCGCGTGACGCCGGGCGCCAGCCGCGCGATCGCCAGGTAATAGGAGACCGTCGGACCGTCCCAGGCGTTGAGAGGCGGTGGGCGGCGCCACGGCAACAACTGGCCAACCATTGCGACGGGCACGAATAGATCCGGGGGGTGGCCCGCCGTCATCCCGGAAAAACCGGGCGCGAGCACACCCACCACGGTGAACGTAACGGTGTTCAGGCGAATCGTGCGGTTGAGGATCGACGGATCCCCGCCGTACTGCCGCATCCAGAAGCCGTGGTTGAGCACGGCAATCGCCGGCCCGTCTCGCTGGCCATCGTCGGCGGCGGTGAGCGTGCGTCCGACGAACGCGTGCAGTCCGAGCACGGTGAAGTAGTCGGCCGTCACGGCGTGGGAGCGGATCTCGACGGCCGACGCCTCGGTCGGGACCGTGAGCGGCAGCGGCAGGTAGACTGCCATTGCGCTGAAGGTCTGGCGCAACCCGGCACGAAGCGACTGGAACAGCGGGTAGGCCATCCCGCTCAACTTGCCGCCTCCCGACCATACGCTCGGGAGTTGATACGGAAGACGCCACGCGTTCACCATCACGATCTCGTGCGGCTTCTCGACGGGCAGCGGCCTGAGCGCGACGCGGTCGATCAGCGAGAACGTGGCGGAATTGGCGCCGAGAGCGAGCCCCAGCGTGAGGACGATTAGGATCGCCGGCCCGGGCGACCGGACCAGACCGCGGAGGACGACGCGGAGATCGTCACGAACGTGCATAGTGCCTCCCGCCGGAACTGTGTTGTATTGGACACCGAAACGCGCCTGCTCGCGCCTAACGGCAGGACCCTGGCGCAGAAACTCCTGAAAGCTGACAGCCGGCAGCGTCCTCACGCCAGCGAACGATCGCCTTCCTGCCCTCCTCCAGCAACAGCATGGCGGCCATGAACGGCACGATGAACAGCCACACCCCGTAGTCGATGGGCGCAGTACCAAACACGACATTACCGGCAACGGTATAGACGATCAGCAGAATCAACGTGAGTTCGACGATGATGCCGACGGTAATGAGCCAATTTCCGAACAGCGGCCGCGACAGAAGCGACGCGCGGCGGGTCCGGCAAAGATGCACGTTGACGACCTGCATCAGCACAATCGCGGTGAGACAGGCCGTGGTCGCCTGACGGTACGGCACGTCACGCGCCGACAGCTCCTGACCCC
The DNA here is from genome assembly GCA_048594885.1 of Vicinamibacterales bacterium. Lineage (GTDB taxonomy): Bacteria > Acidobacteriota > Vicinamibacteria > Vicinamibacterales > 2-12-FULL-66-21 > JBMDXB01. The sequence continues at coordinate 138,399 of JBMDXB010000160.1, read as the reverse complement.
AATGCCAGCCGGCGCCCATGAGAACGAAGAAGAAGGCGCCCATCGCGGCCGCGGCCTCCAGCACGCCGAGGAACAGATACGCACGAAACAGGAGACCACGTGTCAGCAGGCGATCGTGCCGGCTGCGAGGCGGTCGCCGCATCACCGCCGCATCGGGCGGCTCGGCGCCGAGTCCCAGAGCCGGCACCATATCCGTGCCGAGATCCACCGCGAGAATCTGCATGACGGTGAGCGCGAGCGGCACGCGTGCGAACGCGAAGGCCAGGTACGGTACGAGCTCGGGCACGTTGGACGTCAGGATGTAGGTCAGGAACTTCCGGATGTTCTCGAAGACCGCGCGGCCCTCTTCGACCGCGTCGACGATGCTGGCGAAATTGTCGTCGAGGAGGACCAGATCCGACGCTTCGCGGGCGACATCGGTGCCGGCAATACCCATCGCGATCCCGACGTCGGCCGCTCGCAACGCCGGGGCATCGTTCACGCCGTCTCCAGTGACCGCCACGATGCAACGCTTGCGCTGAAGCGCCCTCACGATCCTGAGCTTCTGATCCGCTGTGACGCGGGCGCAGACGATCTCCGGCGCGTCCAGTGCGAGCTGGAACTGCGTGTCGGACATCCGGCGGAGATCGTCGCCGGTGAGGAGCGTGCCCGTGGCACCTTGGACGAGCCCGATCGCGCGCGCGACGGCCAGGGCCGTATGCGGATGATCGCCGGTCACCATGATGATCTTGATGCCCGCCTCGCGGCAGCGGCGGACCGCGGTGGGCACTTCTGGTCGTGGTGGATCCTCGAAGCCGACGAGCGCGGTCATCACGAGATCCTGTTCCGCACTGTCGAGGACGTAATCGCATGGCAGCACTCGATAGGCAAAGGCGAGCACACGCAGCCCGCGATCGGCCATCTCCGACGCCGCGCCACTGAACCCGCGATACCAGTCGTCAGTCAGCGGTTCGAGGCGACTGTCGATGTCGAGCCAGCGCGAGCGTGGCAGCAGTTCTTCCGGGGCTCCCTTGATGAAGAGGAAGATCTCACCGTTCGACCGGTGCACTGTCACGAGTCGCTTGCGGTCCGGCTCGAAAGGGATCTCGTCGATACGCTCGAACCCGGCCGGTTGACCGAGCGCCTGTGCCGCCATGGCCGCGAGCGCAACTTCCATCGGATCGCCAAGCCACTTCGCGCGTCCGTTCTCCGCCGCGTACTTCAGGTCATGACAGCAGGAGGCGCATTCCACGAACCGGCGGTGGCGGGCCGCAAAGGCGGCCGTGAGCGCGCCGGATGGGTCGACGAATCCACCGGGCACGAAGATCGACCGAATCTCCATGCGGTTCACTGTCAGCGTGCCGGTCTTGTCGGTGCAGATGACCGACGCCGAGCCGAGCGCCTCGACGCTCGGCAGGTGCCGCACCAGCGTGTGTCGCTTTGCCATGCGGCGGGCAGCCAGGGCCGTCGCCAGCGTAAGGGTAGGCAGCAATCCCTCCGGTACGTTCGCGACGATGATGCCGATGGCGAAGACGAGGCCCGCCGGCGTAGACAGTCCAATGAAACGGCCGATCGCGAATACCGCCAGGCCGATCGCCACGGCCAGCGCGGCGATCACACGGCTGAGCGTGGCAACGTCTTTCTGCAGCGGCGATGGTGCATCCACGGTCACCTGCGTCAGATGGGCGATCTTGCCGAATGCCGTGTGCATGCCCGTGGCGAACACCAGCGCTTTCGCTTCGCCCGCCGTCACAGACGTTCCCGCCAGCACCACGTTGCCAGCTCGAAGCAGATCGGTCTCGGTCGAAGGCCGAGCGTCTCGCGACACGGGGCGCGCTTCGCCGGTGACAGTGGCATTGTTCACGCGGACGCCGAACGCTTCGATGAGGCGGCAGTCGGCCGGGACATCGTCGCCAGCAGCGAGGTGAATGACGTCGCCGGGAACGATGGCTTCGGATGGAATGACGACGACGGCGCCGTCGCGAACGGTCTTTACGTCGCGAGGGAGAAGTCGCTGAAGCGCCGCCATCGTTTCTTCCGCACGGTATTCCTGCCAGAACGAGAAGGCGCCATTGACGACGATCACTGCAACGATCGCGACCGCGAGAGTGGCCATGCCCTGACCGGACGTCCACCGGTCTGCCAGGAGTGCCAGAGTGGCTGCAATCCACAGCACGACGGCGAAGAAATGCGTGAACTGCCTGGCGAAGCGGATGACCAAAGGCGTCGCCGGCAGGCGTTCGATCCGGTTCGGGCCGAACTCGAACCGCCGAACCGCCGCGTCCTCGCTGGACAGGCCTGCCGGCGTGCTGCGGACGGTCCGGCAGGCGGCAATAATGTCGGCTGCGCGTGAGCCCGACAACGAAACCTCTCAGCGCGATGAGCCGCTTATCCGCGGGTTGCGCGCAAACACCGACGCGGCTGTGGCACCCGTGTTGCTTCGCCGGTAGTGAATAACACCTGCCTCTTTCGAACGCATGACACGTGAAAGGCGGATGCATGCATGGTGCGTCGAGATCCGCGTGGCGATGCCGTCATACAGGTGGAAAGTCCAGGCGCACATGCAGGCCGAATCGACCGGTACCGGCCATCCGCTGGTGACCGGTAGCGTCGGTGACGTGGAAACGGTCCAAGCGGTGCTCGCGCGACTCCAGCCCCAGTGCCCTCGATGCCGGCACGTCGAGATCTGGCCGCTGACGTGGGCCGACGCCGTGATCTGGTTCCTGTGTTCCCGCTGCTTCAAGTTGTGGCATGTAGACGTCCCTGTGCCTGCAGCCTCAGCGACGCCCAATCCGGCCCAGGATCTGCCCGCGGCGTGATTCAGCTCGCGGCACGTGGCATTGGAGCACGGCGTCCCACATATCGAGTCGCCGATGTCATGTCGTGACGGCGTGTGCCGTAAGTTCGAGGACGTGCGCGGCGCGTCTTGCCTCCGCCTCGTGGACCCCTTGGTTTCAGCTCGGCGAAGAACTCGCCAAGCGACGCGTTCTTGGACCGGCGCGCGCGATGTCCGACAGCGAGACGCCGGCGAAGTCGAGCGCGTAGGGTTGATTCATGTTCGCGCCGCGCTCACCCTGCCGTCACGCTGCTGCCGCAGGTCGCGCCGCCGGATGCGCGCAGATCGCCGCAAGCGTCCCGACGATGTCACTCGACGCGGGCCCGTCCTTCTTCCGCGACGCGAGGACGATGTCGTTCATCGAAATCACGCCGGCGACCTTGCCGTCGGCCGAGACTACGGGAAGGCGCCGAACCTGGAACTGCTTCATTGTCGCGAGCGCGCGCTCCACCGTCTCATCCGGCAGTGCCGTGTGAATCGGCTGGCGGTGCATCACCTCCGCCGCCGTGATCTGTTCCGGCAGCATCCGGCGCGTCGCCGACGCGATGCAGATGTCGCGGTCGGTTACCACCCCGACCAGCGTGCCGCCATCATCGACAATGGGGACGAAGCCGCAATCCCGGTCCCACATGGTCTTCGTCACAGCCGCCAGGTTGGTGTCGGGCCGACAAGTCGCCACGCTCTTGGTCATGATTCGCCGGATTTCCATCGCAGTGCTCCTATCGCTGAATGACAGAGAGATAGGACATTCTCGCAAACGCGATACCACGACCGTGGTTGGCGAACACCACGGATACGGCCGTTACTCGGCCACACACGGGTGCGGCATCCGAACAGCGCTGCGGTGGAGAAGATGTGAGACCGCGAAAACAAGAAAGCCCGGGTCACACGGCGATGCGCCTTGCCCGCCCAGCCATCTCGAAGCCGATTACCCTGGCAGGTCGGTTTCCCGACGCAGGAGTCGCGCTTTCGAAACGGCCTCGGGGCCGGTCACATCACCGCGTGACCCGAGCAGCAATCGATTCTGCAAGGCACGCACCACCCGGGTTGACCTGACGCCTACCGTGTTGTCCAGCGACGGACGGCGGCCGCACGAAAGTCCGTCACCGGTTTCACGACGGTGACGCAAACTCGCCGGTGATCTCCGCGCTGCGGGGAACCGACCGGGAGCTGCCGGCTGCAGCCGCTCCATGACGGCGCGCTTGTCGTTCTCGCCGCGCAGCCACTGCTTACCGGGCCGGCGTCACGCCAGCAGACGCTCCGCTTGATCGATGGCGCGGCTGAAATGCGCGGCGAGCGGCACGGCGGGGCATCCGAGCTCCAGCATGATCCAGCCCTCGAACTCCACTTCGCGCAGGGTCTCGACGATCTCCCGCCAGTCGATCGACCCGTCGCCCGGCGGCAAGTGATCGTCGAACGTGCCCCGGTGATCGTTCGCGTGCACATGAACCAGACGTGACCCGGCGACGCTGATGAAACGACGCCAGTGGTGCCCCAGCGTCGTGTGACTCGTGTCGAGGCAAACCCGGACCGATGGCGCCAGGCGCTTCATGATCCAGTCGAATTCGTCGGGATGACCGCCGACCAGATGCGGCAGCGGACTCTCCACCGCGAGCGTGACGCTCATCCGGTCACACACCGCACCGAGGACTTCCAGGCTCTGACGGCACCAGTCGAGGCGTCTCTCCACATCCTCCGGACGTCGTTCCACGTCGCTGGTGTGCACGACCACGATCGAGCCACCCAGGTCGTGCAACGCGGCGGCGGCTGTCAGGACGGCGCCGACCGCTGCGTGCCGATGGTGCGGGTTCGGATCGCTGAGATCCAGGAGGCCGCCGAACGGCGCGTGTATCGACACCGCGGTAATCGAGAGCCGGTCGAGCCGCGCACGAACGGCGGCAATCTCGTCGCGGCGCCAGGGATCGAAATGGCGCGGCGGCGTGCCGACTTCGACGCCGCGTACGCGGCCGCCGCCCAGGCTTTCCAGCACGTCGCCGATGGGACGGTCCACGCAACAGCCGGTCGAGACGCCGATGCGCCATCCCATCATGCCGCCCTCACGGGAAACCGTTCGCGATTCTGGCGAAGGTCGTGGAGACACGCCTGACGCGGACACATGTCCTTTTCCTGAGTTGACCGGCAGTTGAAGTCGACCCCGCGGTCGAGCCCGGTGGCAATCATGCCGGCAAAGATCCGGACGTAGAAGTCGGCGCGCGTCCGCGCATCCATCCGCGTCCACCGCTCTCCCCAGTTGAAGTCACGCGCGTAGCGTGAGTGCACCAGACCGGCGATGTGCGTCGGGTGCCAGCCTTCGCTGATGAGGAATCGGGTGACGTGTTGAAGGAATTCCGGCTTCAGCAGAAGGTCGTTCGGGTGCTCGAACGCGACACGCACGCATGGAACGAGGCGGCTCAGATCGAACCGATCGTAGGTTTGCGGCCAGTGTTCCGGCGCGTGCGCTCGGACGGCATGAAACTCGCGGTGAAATGCGGCCAGCGGCGACGCATGGTACGCCTCGAGCAAATTGCCGATCCCACGCGTCGCGAGTGGAAGCTCCGCCCGAATCTCCGCCGCGAGCGCTGCCGCGGCCTGTGGCTCGCGATCGCCGTCGAGCAGCTCCAGAGTAGAGCGGCCCGCCCTCGGAACGGCGATGAACGGCTCCTCCGCCGGACTCGCCGTGCCGTCGAGCGCCTCGCTCGACCGGTAGACGCTGAATGCGCTGCGCAGGTGACGAATGTCGAGCGGATCGCCGGCGTACGAGAAGTCGAGAGACGCGCACCCGCGTCCGTTGCCGCCGGCGCCGACCGCGGTTCCATTGATGACGATCGGCATGCGCGTCCGCCGGGTCGCGCGGCGGATGACCTCGTGGGCGAGGTATTCGACAACCATGCCTGCGCCGGCGTACGCACGCGCCTGCAGCTCGCTGATGTGGATGGGCGCCCACCCGGGCCTTCGCGCGCCGTGCGTCCACAGCCACGCCGGCGTCGGCCCAAGCGCCGCAAGCCTCGCAATCACCGGATCGCCGAGCGGCACGCGCCCCGTCCAGTGATAGCCGCGGCCGGTCATCAACGGCAGCAGAGGAAGATCCAGCTCGTCGAGCAACTGCTGTATCGCGCGCTGCACGGGCTCGAGCTTCACGAACAGGTCCGCCGGATGTTCGATCGCGAGCGACGGGCAATCCGGGTTTTGATAATCGACGTCGACGTGGATCAGCAGATCCTGCGCGTCCCACATCGATCGCGAGATGTCGGCCTCGGCGTCGAGCAGCGTGTCGATCTCCGACGCCGGGTGAACCGGCGAATTCTCCCATCGCACGTGCCGCCCCGGTATCAGCCCGGTCACGAACACGCACGAGCCGCAGTACTCACGGATCCGCTGCCTCACGGCCGGCGTCCGGTAGTACTCGGCAAGCGACAGCGGCGCCACGGGCCCCCCTCACACCGGCGCCTCGCCGGCCTGCTCTGTCACCCGGACCGGATCGATGCGGAGGCGTTCGCGAACCATGCGGCAGATGTCCGATCGGTCCGCGGCCAGCGCCGCAAGGCCGTCGATCTTCACGGCGTCTCCCGCCGTCCCGACGACGATGCATGGCGTCAGCGTCAGGCAAATATCGGCAGGCGTGCCGCGGCTGATGTGCAGCTTCGCCACGGAGACATAGCCGAGAATGGGCACCGCCTGGGCGCGTGCCACCAACAGGAACGCTTCCATGAAGCTGCTTGCGACCGCCAGCATCAGATGATGCCCTGGCAGCCAGCCTGACGGAGCCCCCACGCGAAGCGGCTCGCCGCTGCACGCGCACGAACCGCCGGCGACCGCCGTGGCCTCGAGGTCCGCGTCCCAGACCAGCTCGACCGTATAGACGTCGTCCGGCTGTTCCTCGATGTCCATGCGTCACCGTTCCTGCCGCACGGCCACGCTCGTGGCCGCCATCGTGAGCGAGCCCAGACGCTTCGCGCCGTCGTGTCGCATTGAGTTTGCCGCGCGGTACGCACGCAACGCACCTGCCAAGCAACGAGCCGGCAGCGGCCGGACAACTGCGGCGCCTCGAGCGCGATCGAACGCAGCCGACTCCGAATCGTCGATGCCATGGGCGCGCACGCATTCCTCGAGGGGTCGTCGAGGGCATGCGAATCGATCGCGGCTACTGTCACCCTACTTCATCACCGATGCCGAGAAGATGAAGGCGGTCCTCGACGAGCCGCTCATCCTCCTGCACGAAAAGATCGCGACGATGGCTGACCTGCTGCCGCTGCTGGAGCAGATTGCGAAGCAGGGCCGGGCGATGGTGATCGTGGCCGATGACGTCGAGGGCGAGGCGCTCGCGACGCTGGTCGTGAACAAGGTCCGCGGCATTCTGCCCTGTGTCGCCATCAAGGCGCCCGGGTACGGCGACCGCCGCCGCGCCATGCTGGAGGATCTGGCGATCCTGACGGGCGGGCGGCTGATCGCCGAAGAACTCGGCGTGAAGCTGGCGAACGTGACGCTCGCCGATCTCGGAAGCGCCACGCCGTGTCGTCGTGGACAAGGACTCGACCACGATCGTGGGCGGCGCCGGATCCGCAGCGGCCATCGCGGGACGCGGCAACGAGATCCGCGCGCAGATCAAGAAGACAACGTCCGACTACGATCGCGAGAAGCTCGAGGAGCGGCTGGCAAAGCTGACCGGCGGCGTCGCGGTCATCCACGTCGGCGCTCCATCCGAAGCCGAGCTCAAGAACCGTCGCGAGGCGTTCGACGACGCAATCAGCGCGACCAAGGCAGCGATGGCGGAAGGGATCGTGCCGGGCGGTGGCCTGGCGCTGCTGCGCGCGATCGACAGCGTCGAGCGGGAAGCCGAGGCGTGCGACGGCGACGAGCGCACCGGCGTTCTCATCCTGAAGCGCGCCCTCGAGACCCCGACACGGCAGATCGCCGAAAACTCGGGCTGTGACGGCGGCGTGGTGGTCGATCGGATGCGCAGCGGCAGCGGTGCCTACGGGTTCGACGCCGCGCACGGCACATACGTCGATCTCGTTACGGCCGGAATCATCGACCCGACGAAAGTGCTGCGCGTCGCCCTGGAAAACGCCGTGTCCGTGGCCGGGGTACTGCTGCTCACCGAGGCCACCCTGACGGACGTGCCGCAGCCGCCGCAGCAGACGCATCCGGCCGCCGAAGCCGCCTGATGGGCGTGCAGAGATTTCCGCACGGGAGTTGGCGCTCGCCTCGCGAAGGCCACTTCACCGCGATTTCATCGTTGCATCTTCGTCGTCTGGCCGCATGTCGGCACGCGAGTACCGGTTGTTCGGGTTCCACAGCATCCATCCGTTCGTCCCGATGTCCTCGGCAGCCTTGATCTGCGCTCTCACTTCCCCGGCGGTGAACGATCGTCCTGCAAAGGCATAGTCCCGGAAGGCCTGCAACCATGGCCGGAAGCGGACTGGAGGGAGGCGGGTGCGCTCGATCGCCCGTGCGAGCGATCGGTGCACGATCTCAGAGGGGTGCTCCACGGGATTTCGATAGCCGGGAATTCCAAACTGAAATGACGACGGGTAGAGCATCGGCGAGATGTAGTCAACGTGTTCGGCGACCTGTTCGAGCTGCTGGCCTATTCGCGTATCGTCCGGATTCCAGCACACGTACCCGAAGATGTCGGCCGCGAGAAACACGTTGTGCGGCACGAGCGCCGCGCGCGCCTCGCGGAGCAAAGCGTTGATGGCGCCGACCCGGTTCTGCAACGTATCCGGTACGCCGTAGACCAGCCCCGTGGCGTCAGGTAACCGCGCGTAGTCGAATTGAATCTCGTCGAAGCCCGCCTCCGCCGCCTCACGCGCGACGGCGACGTTGTACGCCCGCACCTCAGGCTTGTAGGGATTCGTCCAGGCCAGCCCTTCCCGATCGCGGTAGAGCGTCCCGCTGCGTCTTCGCACGGCGAGATCCGGCCGCGCTGTCGCGAGCGGGTCGTCCTTGAAGGCCACGATGCGCGCGATCGTGTACACGTTCCGCTGGCGCAGGGTCGAGAGCAACCCGGGCAGATCGGGCATCGTAATCACGCGCTGCGCCCCTGCCTGTCTGGCGAGGGCGATGCCGCTGCGATATCCAATGAGCCCGCGATCACCTTTGACGTCGATCACCAGCGCGTTGATCTCCGTCGTGTCGACGAGCTCGAGTGCACCCTCACGCAGCATGCGGTTGCCGATGCCGAACACCGACAAGTACAGGGCCTTCGGGCGCAATGGCACCAAACGGATGCTTACCGGCGGTCGCTTCAGCGCGTTCGCCGCAATGGTCGCCCGCCCATAGCCGTGCGCACGCACGTGAACCGCGGCTGCGCCGGCCGCCGATATGCGAAACGTTCCGCGCGCATCCGTTCGAGTTTCCGCGCCGCCAACGGTGACGACGGCGTTGGCCACGGGTCCGCCACTCACCGCGTCGACGACGACGCCGGGAATCGATTCGCTCGACGGCTGAGCCAACCCGATCACGGTTGCAGCCGTCAGAGCTACGAGCACCGGCATGCGCCCGATCATGGGGATTCGGAAGGCAGCAACGCTGCGAAACGCCGGTCCACCGCCGCATCGGTCACCAGGAACCGCGGCAGGGCCATGATGGGATCATCGGCGGTCGCGACGCGGCGATCCAGCGTCACGCCGGCAACGTACCCCGCAGCGACTCCGATCCCGAGGAGTTCCTGGTCATAGACACCGAACGGCCAGGCGATGCATTCGGCATCCACGCCGAGCTTCTGCCGGAGCACCGCCCGTGAGCGGGTCAGCTGCGACAGTGCAAACCCCCGGTAGGCCGCCGGCGAACGTCGTCGTTGCTCGGTGGCAAAGTTGGGATGCCAGTACGAATGCGATTGAATATCGAACAGTCCCGTCGTGTACAGCGTGCGCAGCTGGTCCCACGTCATCGCGTATGTGGCATTGGAGATGGCGGAGGGGTAGATGAAGAGCGTCACGGGAACTCCAGCCTCGCGCACCACCGGCAGCATCTCGGAGAACACCGATCGGTGGCCATCGTCAACGGTGAGAACGACCGAGCGTGCAGGCGGCGCCGGTCCGCGGTGCAGCCGCCACGCGATCCACGCACGCAGCGGAACGACGTGGTAGGCATGCTCCCGCAGGTATTCGAGCTGCCAGCGGAATGTACCGGTGCGGACCGTCATCGAATCGGCAGCCGTGGTTCCGAAACGATGGTAGGTGAGAATCGACGCTTGCACGGCAGGTGGCCGGCCTCCGCCGACGGGCGCCGGATATGGAAGGGACGCCCCGCCTCGGGCGGTAGGCGACGAGAGGACATACGCGCAGATAGCGAGAACAGCGGACAGCCACCCGGTACGTGAGACACGGCGTCCGCACATTCTCATCCGCGCGCTTCCGGTCAATTCAACGGTCCCGAGCGTCGCGACGGCGCGGTGACGCACGTGCACGCCAGCCTCTGCGGATGTCCTCTCGCTGCGACGAACAGCAACAGACGTTCCCTCTCGCATGACGGACCGTCAGGACCCGGAGCGACTGGTTCGGCGGTTCGCGCTGGTCCGTCGCGTCGCGGAGTTCTTCCAGGTGCGGAATTTCTCGAAGTGGATGGGGAATTCTTCAGGTCCGGTCAGACGAGAATGAATGAGCCGTCGGCCGTCCGCTTGAGGACGCCCGCATCGATGAGGACGCGAAGCACGGCTTCACACCGCTCGCGATCGAGGTTCCAGAGTCGTTGGGCTTGGCCCGCAGTCAGGCGAAGTCCCGGCATCTCGCGATACTCGGCGTGCACTCGCACGGCGACGTCGGACAGGTCGCAATCTCGCCAGGTGTTCAGGGCACGGCCCATGATGGTCGCCTCGAATCGCTCGACGGAAGCAAATCAGGCGCCAGCGAATCGGAGCACGCGCAGCCTGACGGCGGTCCGCCCTCAACCGACAGCGACGCGCATCGCACGTCCGCCGTGCTGATCGGCCAGCCGTTCGGCGTGGCGCAGGTCTTGCGGCGGCGCGGATGGGGCGTAGGTATGGGACAGCAAGTCGCGACAACCGGATCGTCGTGGGCGCATTTTTCACATGATGCCGACATCGGCGTCGTCGGCATCGGTGAGACCAAAGCCGAGGCATTCCGTCAGGCAGCATTGGCGCTGACGGCGGTCATCACCGATCCGAGCGGTGTCAGGCCCGTTCAACCGGTGCCGGTGGTCTGCCAGGCGCAGACCGACGAATTGCTCCTGGTCGAGTGGCTGAATGCGCTGGTCTACGAGATGGCCGTGCGAACGATGCTGTTCGGCGACTTCGCGGTGCACATCCAGGGAGAAGAGCTGCGCGCCACCGCTTATGGGGAGCCTGTTGACCGCGATCGTCACGAGCCCGCCGTCGAAATCAAGGGGGCGACACTCACTGCGCTCCAGGTTGCACACAGTCCAGCCGGTTGGCGCGTGCAATGCGTCGTTGATGTCTGAGACAGGTGGATCCTGATGGACGTGTCTTCGCTCGTTCGCAAGTCTGACTGCGAGTGGTGGATCCCGCAGACCGGCACGATGCGCGTGCCCGGCGTGATCTACGCGTCCGAGGCGCTCGTACGTGACATGGACGAGAAAGTCCGCGAGCAGATCACCAACGTGGCCATGCTGCCTGGCATTCAGCGCGCGTCGTACGCCATGCCGGACGCGCACTGGGGCTATGGATTTCCGATTGGAGGAGTCGCTGCGTTCGATCCCAAGGAGGGCGGCATTGTCTCGGCGGGCGGCGTCGGGTTCGATATCTCCTGCGGCGTCCGTACCCTGCGTACGGGACTGACTGCAGATGCGATCGAGCCTGTTAAACGTGACCTTGCCCACGCGTTGTCCCGTAGCGTGCCGGCCGGCGTTGGCAGCCGTGGCCGGATCCACCTCGACGACGGTGAGCTCAACGCCATGCTCGAGGGCGGTGCGCGGTGGGCCGTCGAGCGGGGGTATGGGACAGAGGCCGATCTCGATCGTGTGGAGGAACATGGCTGTATGGCCGGCGCCGTCGCCGCGGACGTGTCGTTCAAGGCGCGTCATCGTCAGCAGGACGAAATGGGTACGCTTGGTTCGGGGAACCACTACCTCGAGGTGCAGCGCGTCGGTGAGATCTGTGACGCTGGCGTCGCGCGCGCCTTCGGCCTCACGGCGAATGACGTGGTCGTCTCCATCCACTGCGGCTCGAGAGGCCTGGGCCATCAGATCGGCACCGAATTCCTGAAGGAGATGGCGATTGCGGCACCAGGGTTCGGCATCGCCCTACCGGATCGCGAGCTGGCGTGCGCGCCTGTCGACTCGGAGATTGGCCGGCGGTACCTCGGAGCCATGCGGGCAGGGATCAACTGCGCGCTGGCGAATCGCCAGATCATCACGCAGCTCGTGCGCCACGCGTTCGCCACCGTCCTGCCGCAGGCCGACCTCACGCTGCTCTACGACGTGTCCCACAACACATGCAAGCTCGAGACGCACGTCTGCAACGGCGCCGCGAAGCCGGTGTTCATTCACCGCAAGGGGGCGACGCGCGCCCTCGGACCTGGACATCCGGATCTGCCCGACGGCCTGCGAGCGATCGGCCAGCCGGTGCTGATCGGCGGCCCGATGGGAACCGCGTCGTACATCCTGGTCGGCACCGCAGCCGGCGAGCGATTGGCGTTCTCCTCGTCCTGCCATGGCGCTGGCCGCGCCATGAGCCGCCACAAGGCGCTTCATACCTGGACGGGGCGCCAGGTGATCGACGAGCTCGCCGCGCGCGGGATCGTCGTCAAGAGTCCTTCCTCGCGCGGCGTCGCTGAGGAAGCGCCCGGCGCCTACAAGGATGTGGGCGCGGTCGTCGATGCGGCCCATGCGGCAGGTCTCTCGCGCAAGGTGGCCAAGCTGATGCCGCTCGTGTGCGTCAAGGGATAGGGGGCGGCCGTCGCGTCGCACCGTGTCAGGCTCGCTTGGCGACACTGGCCCGCCGCCCGACTGCGGCATCACCGAGGACACCGCGACGTGCGAGACGCCGGGCAGCGCGCGCGCCCGATCGACAAGCGTGCGCACGTACTGATCGAGACGGAACCTCGTTAGATCGGCGTCAACGAAGCAGGCGCGTGGTGTCGGCGTGCGGGCAGTTCCTCCAGGCAGTCCTCGACCGGGACGACTTCGACATCATCGATGCGCTGGCGCCGCGCGCCGAGGAAAACGACGATCCGTCGGGCTTGTTCGGCGAAGGCGGCGAGGCCTTTCAGGTCGCGCGCGTCGACGTTACGCGACGCCTTGATCTCGATCGCCCAGTGCTCACGGCCGACAGACAGGACGAAATCGACTTCCGCGCCGCGCCGCGTGCGGAAGTGCTGCACGCGGAGCTCTGGCCAGATCGTCCCCTCGCGCCGTCTCAATTCCAAGCCGTTCAGATGCTCTAGGAGTAGTCCCCGCTCGTCGTCGAGTGGCCGGTCCAGAGGCCGTCGCAGGATGGCATTCCGAACGCCGAGATCGAAGAGCAGGATCTTTGGATGCGCGACGACGCTGGCCCGATCCGAACCGCGCCACGCGGGAATGCGGAAGAGGATCAACGTGTCCTCCAGCACGTCCAGGTAGCGCCGAGCCGTCTCGTAGCTCACAGCCGCGTCACGCGAGAGGGCGTGCAGATTGACCACCCGGCCCGAGCAAGCGGCGACGAGGTCCAGGAGCCGGGAGTAACCGCCGATGTCGCGCACGAGCGCCTCGGCCTGAATCTCCTCGCGAAGGTACACGTCCACGTAGCTGCGCAGCGTGCTCGATCGGCTCTCCGCATCGCTCTTGGCATAGATGCCGGGCAACGTGCCGTGCGCGAGCGCGCGCGCGAGATTGAAATCAGCCTCCAGCGACAGAGCGTTCTCGCGCTCGAACCGGACAGCAAAAACCGGAAGCGACGCGGATGCGCGTCGATGATCGCTGGGACCCCGTCGAGGAGCACCGGGACTCGCTGCACCTCGTCAATCAAGACGGTTCGAACCGACAGAGGCGCAGCGCGGAATCCGCTTCGAGGCGCTCGGGCTGAGCAACGTATTCGCGAAACGTCGCGAGGCTCGCGAGATTGACCGTCACGTCGGGTGCAAGCGAGCCGAGCAGCGTCGACTTCCCTACCTGTCGAGGTCTTAGAAGGAGGACGCAGCGGCGGTCCTGCTCCAGGCGCGCAGCGATGAGGCGTTGTACACGCGGGTAAATGCCGGATTTCTTACCCACGAGCAAGAGCAGCGGTCAATCGCCGGAGGCCTTCCGGCCACGGGATTCAAAGTTTGGCCTCGACGCTCCGCGTGTTTCCGTTGCTGTCGGAACGAGTCGATTTCAGCGTGGTCACTGTCGGTTGGCGTCCGCCGCTCACTGCCCTTCTCCGCCGCAGTTTGTTGACATTTTGCCAAGCAGAGTGCGGCCGAATCGGCTCGGAGCGACACCGCCGAGGGTCGCGAGTCTTCCGCAGCTTCATCCGTCGCAGGATGCTACCCTGCTCAGTAGAGTCTCTTTCCGGAGCACCAAAACCCGTGACTCGTCTTCAAGTCGAACTGAATATCCCTGACACGGTCAGTAACGCCCTCCGCGAGGCACTCCAGCAAGAGGCCCGAGAGCAGACGGTGCTGGCGCTCTATCGCCGCGGCGCATGCTCGGCTGGAGTCGCCGCGGAACTGCTGGGACGCACATATGCTGAATTTCTCGAGTTCCTCAAGGAGCGCGGTGTCGACTACGCACCCGGAGATGCTCAAGACGCAGCGGCGGACGACACGACGCTGCGCTGGATGAACACGAAGCCGAACAAGCCTGCATGAGGCTGGTCGTCGACACCGGCCCACTCATCGCACTGTCCAAGGTTGGCCACCTCGATCTGTCTTTTCGACGACATCGTGCTCCCCGCTGCGGTCCTCGGCGAAATCGCCAGGCCTGGCGACACGCGCCCGGGCTCGGAAATCCAGGAACGTACTTGGATGGCGACGCGCGGCGTCTCGATAGCTGCGCGAGTCGAGCTCCAAAAGTCTCAGGACATCGCCGCTGGCGAGGCGGAGGTAATTCTCATTGCCGCTGAAGCGCCCGAATCGACAGTCATTCTCATCGACGAACGTCGTGCCCGGAGGGTCGCTATAGAGCGCGGCCTACACACCTTGCGAACGGGAGCCCTCTTGGTCGCCGCCAGTCGGCGGGGCCTGCTGCAACCCGAGGACGTCCGACAGGCACTACAGATTCTTCAGCACGAACGGTACCTCGACTCCCGTGCCGTGGAAGAGATTCTCACCCTCATGACCGACGTCTGATGCGTTGATTTGATTGCTGCCGGGGGTGGGGATCGAACCCACACGGCCCGAAGGCCACGGGATTTTAAGTCCCGAGCGTCTGCCAGTTCCGCCACCCCGGCCAAGCACCATTGTAGGCTGCGGAGCCGAACTCGTCCCGGAACGAGTTCGCGCCAGCGGCATCGTCGCCGGGCCACCGAGCGCGAGGCTCGCGAACGACGTCGGCGCCGTTCTCTTCGAAGAACAGCCTCGCCTCGTGCGCGTTGTGCGCCCGGCAGCGGAGCTCGATGTTGCCGGCCGTTGCGGCACCGCCCGCCGCGTACGGCTTGACGTGGTGGAATTCCAGGAATCCGCGCTCGGTGCAGCGGCCCGCCGTGCCGCCGATGCGAGAACCTCGCGATGGTTATCCGCCGTGAGATGCGGCGCAGGCGCGCAGTCGTCAGTGTGACGGATGCATCCTCGAGCAGATCGAGTATCACCGGGAAGCGCCGCGCAACGCGTCCGGCTTCGATTCGGTTGTAGGCGGCGCCCTCCGCGAGGTGGAGCACCTGCGTGCAGTAGGTGAACAACGACGCGCAGCCTTCGTCGAGATAGAGACGGCGCGCGTCCACCTCCAAGTCTTGGCGAAAGAGCGTCACTTCACCGCCGCTCGGCGTGGTCCGGCGCGAGGTAGACGATGCGCGCGCCGCGCCGCGTCGGCGCCGCTTGCCCACCCGCAACCGCGCCCCCGACGAGACCCGCGCGCAGCAGCGCGCCGCGCGGCGGCCACGCAGGACGCCCGATGATGGCGGCAGCCACGGCTGCGGCACCCGCCCCGAGCAGCGCGCCGCGGCCGGCGTTTAGGGCGACCGAATCGAATTCAGAGCCCGCGAGATCGACGAGATCGACGCGAATGACGTCGGCTCGCGCGATTGCCGCCTGACCATCCGCCGCGTGCACGATCAACGTGCGGCCGTCCGCATGCACCACCCGCGCCACAGCCGCGCCGTCCATCGTCAAGACCTCAATAGTCGATCCAGCCGGCAGCCGCATCACTTCGTCCCAGCGGCCGATCGGTGATATCGGCGCCGGCGGCGCGTGCATGGGCAGTATCGGGCCGAAGTGGCCCATGCGCGACGGCGGCAGGAGCAGCGGCGAGCAGGCGGTCGATAGCGATGCGACGGCAACGGCGAGCAGCTTCTTCATCACGCAGCCTCCACTGCGCGACTGTAGCGAGACACGCCGTTGCCGTCGTGACCGGCGGCTGAAAAATGATGAGGAGACGCTGATCACGGATTGCGGATTGCGGATCGTCGATTGCGGATTTCGATTGGTGGGATTGACGACTGGCGAT
This sequence comes from Vicinamibacterales bacterium, assembly GCA_048594885.1. Classification (GTDB taxonomy): domain Bacteria; phylum Acidobacteriota; class Vicinamibacteria; order Vicinamibacterales; family 2-12-FULL-66-21; genus JBMDXB01. The sequence continues at coordinate 122,048 of JBMDXB010000160.1, read as the reverse complement.
TGCATTGCCGATTGAGGATTGGCGATTCATTGCGGATTGCGCAATCGCCAATCGGCATTCCCAATCCTCAATCGGCAATCCCAATCCTCAATCGGCAATCCCAATCCTCAATCGGCAATCCCAATCCTCAATCGGCAATCCGTCATTCCGCAATCGACGATCCGCAATCCGCAATCGATCTACTTGACCTGTAGCTGGTCGACCACGCGAGTGACCCCGGCGGTCTCCCGCGCGAGCGCCAGCGCGCGCTGCCGCTGCTCCTCCGACTTCACAACCCCGCGCAGCGTCACGACCTTGTCCCTGGTGTCGACGTCGATGTCGAACGCCTTGATCGTGTCGTCGAGCGCCATCTTCGCCTTGATCTTCGTCGTCAAGCTGCCGTCGCTGAGCGCGCGCTGCGCCTGATCGGCGGCGGTCGCGGCCCGCTCGCCCACTTCCGCGCCGACTTCGCGCGCGCGTTCGGTATCGACCTTCGGCCGCTCGCCGGTGGTGCCGACGACGTCCCGCGGCGCATCGATGTCCGCGCCCTTGCGAGCGCCCCACCAGCCCAGCAGGAACGCCGCGGCGGCGACGAGCACCACGAGAATCACGATGGTCCGTATCAGCCCGCGAATCATGGAAGAGCCTCCCGCCCGGTGTAGAGCAGTACCCGTGCCTCAATCGAATGCGCGGCGGCAGGGGCGGGAACCGCGCTTGCAAACGGACGGGGCATGGCCGTGCTGTTTCAGAACGACTTCGATTCCTCGCAGCTCGACGCAGTTGCGCACCGTCCTTACCCAAAACCGGAAACAGCCTGGTTCATGACACAGACGTGGAACGACGTTCTGTTTCTGCACTGGCCCGTTGACGAGCAGATGATGAGGTCGCTGCTGCCCGCCGGCCTCGAGCTCGACCTTTACGAGGGCCAGGCGTACGTCGCGGTTACGCCCTTTTACATGACCAACGTCGCGCCTCGCGGCCTGCCGGCGGTTCCGCGGCTGTCGAACATGGCGGAAGCCAACGTGCGAACGTACGTCCGCGCCAAGGGCATTCCCGGCATCTACTTCTTCAGTCTCGACGCGGCGAACTCCTTTGTCGTCGGGATCGCGCGGACGATGTTCTTCCTGCCGTACTTCTCGGCCGACATGACGACCGAGGCGCGGGACGGGTGGATTCACTACAGCACTCGCCGCGTGAGTCCCGGCAGCCGGCCCGCTGAATTGCGGGGCCGGTATCGCGGCGTCGGCGGTGCCACGCAGCCGGAACGCGGGTCGCTCGAGTATTTTCTGACGGAGCGCTACTGCCTCTATTCGTTCGACGACTCGTTCCACATGTACCGCGTGAACATTCACCACGGTCCGTGGCGGCTGCACCTGGCCGAAGCGGAGATCGAGGTGAACACGATGGCTGACGCCGCGGACATCCGTCTGCCGGGCGTTTCGCCGCTCGCTCACTACGCCCGCCGGCAGGACACCGTCGTCTGGCCGCTCGAGCGTGTCGATCAGTAACTCTCGAATCCGCGGACGGCGCCTCTGAAAGTCCTCCTGATTGTCATCGACGCGGCGACGCCACACGTGGTCTGCCCCGCGATCCGCACGGGCCAGTTGCCCGTCCTGCGGCAGCTTGCGGAACGCGGTGACATGCACGAGGCGTCGGCGACGATCTTCCCATCCATCACGCCGGCCGCGACGACGTCGATCGTGACCGGCGCGTATCCGGCGGAGCACGGCATCGCCGGCGCCTCCTGGTACGACCAGGCCCGCGACGAGATCGCGTATTACGGCGACGACTTCTGGGTCATCGCGCGCGAGGGCTTCGCCGATTTCATCAACGACTTTCTGCTTCGTCTGAACGGCGATCGGCTCGCCGCGCCGACGCTGTTCGAGATGGTCGAGCGCGCCGGCCGTACCGCCGCGTGCCTGAACTACCTGGTGTTTCGCGGCATCTACCCGCACCGCGCCACGATCCCGAAGCTGATGGCGGCGCTGCCGAGCGTGCCGCTGACCGAGACGGTCGAAGGCCCATCGACGCTGTGCCTCGGGAACTTCGTGTCCGCTTCGCATACGCGCCGTCACGTGCCGGACACCGACGGCGGTCCGTTCTCGCGTTTCGGCATGGACGACGCCTCGACCGGCGAACTGCTCGCCGAGTTGTTCGAGCAGGGGCCGCTGCCGGACTTCACCGTCGCGTATTTCGCCGACAACGACTATCGCAGTCACGACGTCGGCCCCGTGCGATCGCTCGGCGTCGTCGAACGCGTCGATCGGATGCTGGGCGAGGCGTTCGAGCGCGGCGGCGGTATCGACAAGGTCCTGGCTGAAACCGCGGTGATCGTCACCTCGGACCACGGCCACTGCGATGTGCTCGATCGCGACGGCGCCATCCATCTCGATCGCACGTTGGCAGACTTCCGCCGGGCGGAGCTCGGACGGCCGTGGCGGAACGCGGACGACCTGATGATCTGCCCCAACATGCGTGCGGCGCAGATCTACCTGCGCGAGGCGGCGCCGGATTTCGCCAAGCGCGTCATCGACATGCTGCTGTCCGAGCCGCGCGTCGATCAGGTCATCTGGCGGACGACGTTGACGCGGACGGGCGAGGAGGGATTCTCGGTCGCATCGGCGCGGGGACATCTCGAATTTTCGCGCGCTGCCGACACCGGCACCGCTGGCGTGGATGCGTTCTCAGGCGTGTGGACGTGGACGGGCGAGGCCGAGGCGCTCGACGTCCGTCAGGAGGGACGCACGATCGTGTTCGGCCAGTACCCGAACGCATTCGAGCGGATTGCCGGCGCGCTGGAACTCGACAAGAGCGGCGACATCTGGGTGACGGCGCGGCCCGGCTACGAGTTCGAGGTGCCCGGTGGCGAGGCGCATACCGGCGGCGCATCGCATGGCGCGCTGCACGCGCTCGACTCGCTGTCGCCCGTCATCATTGCCGGCCCCGGCATGACGCGGCTGCCACGCCACCTGCGATCGGTCGACATCGCGCCGCTCGCGATGGAGCTGCTCGGCCTCCCCATGCGGTATCGGACAGGAGATCCGCGGCGCCCGATCCTATAATCCACGGATCATGTCGAGCGCCGATCCGATCACCGAATTCCTCAATGCTGTCGAACGTGCGCAGGCGCATCAGGTGGACACCGCGCCCGCCTCGCTCGCCACGGCCGATTCGCAAGGGCGGCCGTCGGTCCGCATCGTGCTCATCCGGGCCGTCGATCATCGCGGCTTCGTCTTCCACACGAACTACAACAGCCGCAAGGGGCGCGAGCTCGATGCAAACGGCCACGCGGCGTTGTGCTTCCACTGGGTGACGCTCGACGAGCAGATTCGGATCGAGGGACGAGTCGAGCGGCTGCCGGCCGACGAATCGGATGCCTACTTCGACGCCCGCCCGCGCGGCAGCCAGCTCGGCGCCTGGGCGTCGGCCCAGAGCGACGTGCTGCCGTCGCGCGAGACGCTCGAGGAAAAGTACCGCGAGATCGAGAAGCGGTTCGACGGCCAGCCGGTGCCGCGCCCGCCGTTCTGGGGCGGCTACCGCGTCGTGCCCTCGCACATCGAGTTCTGGTACGGGCGTCCCGATCGTCTGCACGATCGCGTGCGCTACACGCGCGTCGAAAACGCCTGGCGCATCGAGCGCCTGTATCCATAAGCGCACGTCGTCGTCCCTGGTCCCTGGTCCCTAGTCACGGGTCCCTCGTCGCGGGTCTCGAGTCGGTCCCGGGACCAGGGTCATGGGACCAGGGACCCGTGATCAGGGACCAGGGACCAGGGACCGTCAGGACGTTCGTTTCGTGAACCAGTAGAAGACCGGTACGCCCAGCGCCAGCAGCAACGCGCCTCGAGTTGCACTCCAGGCATCGCGCCCGACGACGCTGACGACGACGGCGGCGGCGATGAGCACGAACGCCAGCGGTATCCATGGGTAGCCGGGCGCGACGAACGCGCCGGCCGGGCGCGTGGCGAGCGGATGTGTACGGCGGAAGACGAACAGCGTCGCCACCGTCAGCCCGAAGAAGATCCAGTCCGCGAAGACGACGTAATTGAGGAGGCGCCCGTACTCGCCCGTGAGCGCGAACGCGCACGACCAGAGTGTCTGGATGACGATCGCGAGCCCCGGCGTGCGGACCCGCGGATGCAGCGTCGCGAGCGCCGGCATGAACGCGCCGTCCGCCGCCATCGCGTAGTAGACGCGCGTCGGCGCGAGGATCGCGAGGTCCAGGAACCCGAACGTCGAAATGGCGATCGCCGCGGTGACGAAGCGATCGCCGAGGGGACCGAACATCCGCTCCGCGGCGGCCGCTGCCGGCGTCATCGTCCCCGCCAGCCCCTCCAGCCCGAGCGCCCGGAGATAGACGGCGTTGACCGCCACATACACGACGACGACGATGGCCGTGCCGGCGAGCAGACTCAGCGGAAGATGGCGGCGCGGATCCTTGATTTCTTCGGCGACGTAATTCGCGTTCTGCCATCCGCCGTACGCGAACAGGATCGGCACGAGCGCCGAGCCGAAGGCGACGAGCGTCCCACCGCCGGACGTGCCGGTCTCTCGTGCGGCGCTCAGCCATCCCTCGTGCGCGGGAACGAACGCACCCGCGAGGATCAACGCGGCCAGCGCGGCGACTTTCAGGACGACGAACACGTTGAGCACGCGGCTCCCGACCTTGACGCCGACGTAATTGACGACGGATAGCACTGCCAGCGTCGCGAGCGCGAGCGGCACGGGCGTGACGTCCGGCCGGCCGGCGAGCCGCAGCGCGTAGCTCGCGAACGCGATCGCGACGGCGGCAATCGCGCCCGTCTCGATCACCGCGAGCAGCGCCCAGCCGTAGAGAAACCCGGCAAGCGGATGGTAGGCGTCCCGGAGGTACGCGTACTGGCCACCGGCCTTGGGGAAGATCGCGCCGAGCTCCGCGTAGGCGAAGGCGCCCGCGAGCGCGATGACGCCGCCCGCGACCCACGCCGACAGCACCAGGACGCTGCTGTCCAGCGACTGGGCCACGAGATACGGATTGATGAAAATACCGGAGCCGATGATGCCGCCGATGACGACCATCGTCGCGTCGAACGGCCCGAGTTCGCGCCGGAAGGTCACCGGCGGACTGTACCCTTCAATTGCGAAAATCGCCAAAATCGCGCAGAGTGCTGCGATGCCGCCCAGATTTCACGCCGAGTACATGGAATGGGCGAAGAGCCGCCCGTCACCGCGCTTCGATCTCGCCGGCAGCAACGTGCTGACGTGTTCGATCGACGATCTCCCCGGCGCACGCGAGGCGATCGCGTTCTCGGGACATAACGAGAACGGCTACGCCCCGCTTGTGGACGCGATCGCGTCGCGATACGGCGTCGATCCGAGCCAAGTAACGACGGCGCAGGGAACCTCCGGCGCCAACCTCCTCGTCTGCGCTGCCCTCCTCGAGCCGGGTGACGACGTGCTGGTCGAGCGGCCGGGCTACGACCCGTTGCTCGGCACGCCGCGGCTGCTCGGCGCGCGCACCGTTCGCTTCGATCGGGACTTCGCGTCCGGCTACCTGCTCGATCCCGATCGCGTCCGGCACGCCATGACGCCGCGCACGCGGCTGATCGTCGTCACCACGCCGCACAATCCGAGCAGCGTCGTGACCCCGAACGACACGCTGTGCCAGATCGGCCGCATCGCGGAAGCCGCGGGCGCGCACGTGCTGGTGGACGAGGTCTATCAGGACGCGATGGATGCCACGCTGCGCCCCGCCGCAACGCTCGGCGACGTGTTCATCACGACGAGCAGCCTGACGAAGTCGTATGGGCTCGCGGCGCTTCGCTGCGGTTGGACGATCTCGTCGCCGCAGATTGCCGAGCGCATCCGCCGCGCCCGCGACGTCGTTGACGGGACGGGGTCGATCGTCACGGAACGCATCTCGGTCGTCGCGTTCTCGCAGCTCGATCGCCTGCTCGATCGTGCGCGTCGCCTGCTGGACGCCAACATGCCGCTCGTGCGGGCGTTCATGGAGACGCGGAACGATCTCGAGTGGATCGACCCAGGCGGCGGAACGGTGGCGTTCCCGCGGATTCGCGGCGTCGAGGACACGATGGAGTTCGCGACACGGCTGCTGCGCGAGCGCGAGACGGCCGTCGTTCCCGGGCGCTTCTTCCAGGCCCCGGCGCATGTCCGGCTCGGATTCGGCGCCGCGACCGACATCGTTCGCGGCGGCCTCCAGGAGCTTGGGGCTGCGCTCGATTCGCGGTGACGCGTGCGAAAATAATGCGAACCTCGCGCGTTCGCGCTACGTCTAGTTCGTCACCGTGGATTTCCTCATCACCGATATTCGATCCGCGTTCCGCACGTTTCTCACCCGGCCGCTCTTCTCGGCGACGGCCGTCCTGACGCTCGCCATCGGCATCGGCGTCAACACGGTCGCGTTCAGCGCGCTCAACGGTCTGCTCAACAAACCGCTGCGCTTCCCGGCGGCGGAAGAGCTCGGATGGATTCTGGTCAAGGCGCCGGGCAATCAATACGGGTCGGCGTCGTTGCCGGACTTCGAAGATCTTCGGCGCGCGAACCGCACGTTCGACGCACTCACGGCCGAAGCGCGGGTGCCGCTGACGATGCGCGCGGGCACCCGCGCCGAGCAGGTCTGGACGCTGCTCGTGTCGTCCGAATACCTGTCGATGCTGCGCGCGAAGCCGACACTGGGACGAATCTTCACCGCCGCCGATCTCGCGGAACTCCCCGCCGTCGTGAGCGAGCGCTTCTGGAACGAACGCCTCGGCGGAGGGGACACGGTCGCCGGCCGGACGCTCACGCTCAACGGGCGGACGTTCGGGATCGTCGGCGTGCTGCCCGACGGCTTCCAGGGTCCGGGAGGGCTGTTCGAACCGTCGATCTGGCTGCCGCTCGAACGCCTCGACGTCCTCGGCCTGTCACCGGCGCTGCGGACGCGTGAGCACGCCTGGCTTGGACTTGCCGGCCGCATGAAGCCGGGCGTCACCTACGCGCAGGCGGAGACGGATCTTCAGGCAATCGCGCGGCAGCTTGCGGCCGACCACCCGGCAACGAACAAGGATCGCATCGTGGAATTCGCGCCGGTCGTCCACGGCAACCCGGAAGTGCGCGGGATCGCGAAGTTCGCGTGGATCGCGCTCGGGGTCGTCGGCATCGTGCTGCTGATCGCGTGCTTCAACGTCGCCGGCCTGCTGCTCGCGCGTGCGGCGGAGCGCCAGCGCGAGATGAGCGTCCGCGCCGCGCTGGGCGCAAGCCGCGCGCGCATCCTGCGTCAGCTCGTCGTCGAGGGGCTGGTGCTCGCGCTGTTCGGCGGCGCCGCGGCGCTGCTCGTGGCGAGCTGGAGCGCCGATCTGCTCGCCGCTTTCAGCCTGCCCTCGCCCATTCCACAGCGGCTCCACATGCCGGTGGACTGGCGGCTGGTCGCCTTCACCGTTACGCTTGCCGCCATCGGCGGCGTGCTGCCCGCCATCGTCCCGGCGCTGCACGCGACCCGCGTCAGTCTGCTCACGGCGATGAAGAACGACTCGCCGGGCGGCGGCAGGTCGTCGCGCGCGCGCAGCCTCTTCGTCGTCGCGCAGATCGCGGGCTCGACGCTGTTCCTCGCGGCGGCGCTGCTCTTCGTCCGCAGCTTCTGGAACCGCGCGTCGTTCGATCCGGGCTTCGACGCCGCACACACGCTGACCGTGGAGGTCACGCCGTCGAACGAAGGCTACGATCGCGTCCGCGCACGCGCCTACGTCGATGCGTCGGTCGAACGGCTGTCGCACGTCCCCGGCGTGCGTCAGGTCGCGATCGCCGACCGCGTGCCGTTCTTCGTCGGCTTCCCGATGACGACGCCGGTTCCGGCGGCCGGTGAGGACTGCTCGGTCGTGACGTGCCGCACCGCGTTCGAGTACGGCGTCGGCCAAGGTCATTTCGCGACGCTCGGCATACCGATCGTCTCCGGGCGCGATTTCACCGAGCAGGAGATCGGGTCCGGCGTCGGCGTCGTCATCAACGCCTCGCTGGCGGCGCAGCTCTGGCCGCGCGAAAACGCCGTTGGCCAGTGGCTGCGCAGCGGCAGCAACACCGAGCCGCGGCAGGTGATTGGGGTCTGCGGCGACATCACGTATCACTCGGCCGGGCGGCCGGCGTGGCACATCTACCGGCCTATTCGTCCCGACGAGCTCACCCGCCGCGTCACGGTCATCATCCGGACGTCGGGCGACCCGCGGCGGATCGTCCCGGCGGTGCATCAACAGATGTACGCGCTCGACTCCAATATTCCGCTCTACATCCGGACGATGGCGCAGCGGATGGAGATGCCGCTGTGGCCGGCGCGGACGGCGGCCGGCTTCCTGACGGTGTGCGGAACGCTGGCGCTGGTTCTGGCGAGCGTCGGTCTGTTTGGGGTGACCTACTACGCCGTGAGCCGGCGGACGCGGGAGCTCGGCGTCCGCGTGGCGCTTGGCGCGACGCGGGGCCGCATCATGTCCCTCGTGCTCCGCGAAGGATTGATGCTCGCGATTCCGGGCGTTGTCGCCGGCGCTGGCGCCGCGCTGATCGTCGCGCGCGTCGCGGCCAGCACGCTGTTCGGCGTCAGCCCGGCAGACCCGCTCACGTATGGCGCGACCGCGATCGTCCAGACCACAGTCGCCCTCGCGGCGTGTGCCCTCCCCGCCTGGCGCGCAACCCGAGTCGATCCGATGATTGCGCTGCGTCAGGAGTAGCGAAAACGGCGACGAGGGCTGTCGGTTTCGCGCTTCACGCGACTATCACGGTCGGTGACGCGGGGGTGGAGGCGAGAAATCGCTCGATGCGCAGCGCCGCCCAGACGCTGATGACGGCCAGGCACGCACCAGCCAACATGTCCGGCAGCCAGTGAATGCCCAGGACGAACGTCGAAGCCGCCACGGCGGCCGCGGCGAACACGGAGACCGTTCGGAACCGGACGTTCATCAGGCAGCACACGATCGCGACGTCCACGGCGGACGCCACGTGAAAGCTCGGGAAGCAGTTGTCCAGGCCGCTGATCGGCCTGATCGCGGTGATCAGCCGCGAGGACCAGAGGTCCGAGAGCAGGATGGCTTCCGACTCGGGAAACGCCCAGCGCTCGGGCACTGGGAAGGCAAGGTAGAACATGAAGCACACCGTGTAGGTGACGGCGAGCGTCACGCACAGGATTCGGTACGGACGGATGTCCCGCCGCCGCGCCAGCGCCACGAGGGTCATCACGATCATCGCCGGCAGCACGAAGAAATAGACCGACGCATATCCGTAGATCGCGATCGGATTCGTCAGGTCGTGGCGGTCGAAGGTCAGCCCTCCTTCGATCCAGCGCTGCGCACGCGCGACGGCATGCGCCATCTCCGTCCCGACCCCGGTCGACGTCTGCACGGCGCTCTCTACCGTCGTCTCGATCAAGTTGACGACGAACAGGATGCCCATCAGCAGCGTGAGGCCCCAGCGCGTGTGCAGCAGTGCCGGCACGCCGAGCGCACGTTCGGCGAGCGCGTCGATGGCCGGCCGATCCGTCCGCCGCTTCTGTCCGGATGGTGTGCCGCGCGACACGGTGGCCTCGGAGATGACCTCGAGATCGTCGTGCAGCTCGCGCGCGGACTGCAGGCGATGCGATGGGTCCTTCTCGAGACACCGCCGCACCAGCTCGCAGAGCTCGGGCGGCACGTCCGGACGCATCCGCTCGATCGGCGGCGGGTGATCCCGCAGGATCGACGCCACAATCTGCGCGGCGCTGTCGCCATCGAACGGCCTGGCACCGGTCACGAGCTCGTGCATCACGACGCCGAGCGCGAACAGGTCGGCGCGATGATCGATCGCGCGTCCCTCCGCCTGCTCGGGCGAAAGGTACGGCACGGTGCCGAGCACGGCGCCAGGGCCGGCAATCGTCGCCTGGGCGCCGCCCGGATCACGCCTCGCCTGCTGCGCGATCTTCGCAAGGCCGAAGTCGAGCACCTTGACGCGCCCGGTCCTCGTCAGCATCACGTTCTCGGGCTTCAGATCGCGATGCGTGACGCCCTGCTCGTGCGCGACGGCGAGCGCCTCGCTCAGCGGAATGGCGACATCGAAGAACTGCTCGAGCGGCAGGCCGTGCGGCGGGAGGACGTCGCGCAGCGTGCGCCCTTCGACGAACTCCATGACGAGCAGATGGCTGTCTTCCGCCTCCTCCACGGAGAAGATCGTGACGATGTTCGGGTGATTCAACGCGGCAAGCGCACGCGCCTCGTGCTGGAACAGCCTCAGGCGATCGCCGTCGGCGACGACTTCGGCCGAGAGGATCTTCACCGCGACCTGCCGCTCGAGCTTTCGATCGAGCGCGAGGAAGACCTCGCCCATGCCCCCCTGACCGAGCCTGTCCAGGATCGTGTAGTGACCGATCTGCCGTCCGGGACCGAAGGGCGGGAGAGCCGTCAGACCCATGGTGCCGGGCTCGCGACCGATGCGGCGCGCCGGGATCGGCGCACGTCCCACACGGCGGCTGCCGCGCCTCCTGCGAAGAGCACCAGCAGCACTACCGTGAGGATTCTGAAGATGGTGCGCTCCTCCATCGGGCGAATGAGGATCACGCGATAGGCGACGTTGCTCATCGCATCGAAGGCGGCCGCGCGCTCGGGCCCGCGCGCGAAGTCCTCGCCGTCCAGCTCGTAGCGGTGAAAGCCGGAGGCTTTGATGCCCGCGTCGAACAGCGGTCCGCCACGGAAGCGGTTCCGCTCCGGATCGAGCCACGTGACCTTCTGCACCTTCACCCGTGAGCCCGCAGGGAGCCACAGCGCCAGGTCCCGGATGACGATCGGGTTCGACGTGCTGTAGGGCCACACGTAGCGGATCCGGTGGAGCCGCGACGCGATCGTTGTCACGAGGCGCTTCGACAGCTCCTCCGGATCGCGGAAGCTCAATCGCAGGACCTGATCGTCGATGTCGGCTCCCGTGATCGCGCTGCGCAGGACGATCGCGCCGTCGTGCAGCGGCTCGATCGTCCAGGTGAAGTCGATCCGCTCGTGGAAGTCCTGGTCGTAGATCACGAGCTCGGTGCCCGCGAGCCGGACCGCCTGCTTCGCCGCCTCGACGAGCGCGCGGCCGGTCTCCGCATCCGCGGAGGGCGCGAGCCGGATCCCGACGGTCACCGGATACGGCCGCTCGCGCGCCAGCCATCGCAGATCCGCGAGCGCGAGCCTCGCCTCGGGCGAATCGGTGATCACCTTCCACGTGCGGAAGTCGGCGATGCCGATCTCTTCCGGCTTCATCTCGCGCAGCGCCGCCCGCAGCCGATCCTTCACCGCGCGATCGAGTCCGGCAGAGACGACGAGCAGGTCGTTCGGGAGCCGCGTCGGCAGGCGCACGAAATAGACGTCCTTCCCGAACCGCGTGAACGGGTCTCCCGCCTCGAACCGGCTCTTCGTCGCGTCCCAGACGGCCGCCACGTCCGCCTCGCCTCGCGCGACGAGTTCCACCAGCGTCGAGCTGCTCGCGTCAGCCACGCGATCGGAAGCAATCGCCACGAGCGACTCGGTCGACTCCGGCATGCTGTAGATCTTTCGCGCCCGAAAGAACAGCGACGGCAGGAAGTAGCTCGAGGTGCTGAAGGGGTTGTGGTACACGAACCGCGGCCGCTTCGTGCGGTCCTTGAGGAAGCGCTCGATGTCGAATAACGTCGGCTGCGCGGCGAAATTCGCGCGGTTGACGACGAGGAACGACGAGTACGTCGTCTCGCCGGAGCCGGTGCTGACGTAAGTGCCGAGTACGTCGAGCTCGGCTCCGAGCATCTCCGCCGCCAGGTACACGTACGGGGTCGCGCGCGCAACGAAGAACCCGTCCGCCTGCCGCCAGCCTACCAGCCGGTCGATGACGCGCTCGTACTCGAGATCTTCCGGCGCAAGCCGTACGCCGGCGCGCTGATACAGGTACTCCGCCAGCTTCCGGTCGGCCTCGCGGCTCTCGCGATCGAGCGCGACGCCGATGAACGCGAGCGAATCCTGCGCAAGGGCCGCAGGTGGACACGCCAGCCAGACCACGAGTGCAGCGGTCGCGGCGAGGAGCAGGCGGTCACGCATCGGGTGGTCGGCGGCTGGGGCGAGCGGCAGACTATATGCGAAGTGACACGCTGTCAAGCGTTTGCGGGCTCCGCCCGGGGTTCCCGGGTTGCGGAGGTTCCACGGGTCCAGCGGTTCTGGTTCTAAGCCGTAAGGCGATCGACGATGGCCCGCCACGTCCGGGCGGCAGGCGTCGCGTCGGAGGAGAGCGCCGCCCCGATCAGCGTGTTGCCGTTCTTCGACGGTTGCGCCCACACCGGTTCGACTTCGAGGTGCAGCCCGATGCCCGCCACTTCCACGTCGAACGACGACGGCAGCTTCTGTTCGGTGGGCACCTCGATACGCAGGCCGCCGTAGCAGACGTCGACGACCGACGCCGGCTTGCCGTCCGCCGTAACGCGGAAGCCGCCGATGATGCGCTTACGCGGCCACCGCCGCTGGCGCCGGACGCGGACGAGCGAGTCGGTGACGATCTCGAGGAAGTGCGCCGGGTTGATCGGCTTGCGGACGTACTTGGCGCCGTAGCGGCCCGCCTCCAGCTCCAGCATCGGCTCCTCGTAGCCGGTCATCAGGATTGCGGCCATGTCCGGATAGTCGCGATTGCTCTGACGCACCAGATCGATGCCGTTGAAGCCGCGCAGGCGGATGTCCGCGACGAGCAGGTCGTAGGAGCCGAGCGACAGGAGGCGCTTGGCCGCGTCGTAGGTTGCGGCGCCCGTCACCAGGTGTCCGGCATCGCGCAACAGCTCCACCAGACCGGCAAGGGCCGCTTCATCGTCATCGAGGACCAGAATACGAAAGGGTAATCTCATCATCGGGCGGGGGCGCAGGCCGCTCAATGCTGAAATGGCAGGGCAAGTGTGGTGCCGCACCGCGTTCGCGCGGAACCCTGCTCAAAACGGGGCTCAATTGCACCGGGTCGCCCGCAGCGCGATGCGAATTCGTAAGGAGAACCACGGAATTGAAATCGGGTCGCTGGTAGTAACGCTTCCGGAAATAGGTAGTCAATGGACCGTCGGCCGGGCCGGCGCCGCCGCGGCGACGACGCGCGCGACCATGCGATCGAGCGCCGGCTGTGCGATTTCGAACGGTCCGGCGACGGCCGCGCCCATCGGGATCTCGATCGCGATGACGACGCCACCGCTGGCGGGCTCGACGATCCAGCTGAATCCGCGCAGCGCGACGTGCTGGCTCGGCGATCCGGGGTTCTTGACGCGATCGATCGCCAGCAGCATCTGCTTCAGCACCGATTCGACGTCGTCGTCGGTCCAGGAGGGCGCGTCGTTGCCTTCGTGGAAGATTCGTTCGGTCACCGCGTAGGTCCGGTCCTTCAAGACGATCTCGACGTCGAACGTCATGCGTACTCCTTGAGGATTATCGCTCGCGTGGCCCCGCCAGTTCGGTGCGCAGCTCCTCCACCGACGTGACCGGCTGCCGGCAGGCGAAGTCCCGGCAGACGTACGCGGCCGCGCGACCGTTGCGCGGCGTCATGCCGGCGGTGAACGGAAGCCGCGACGCGACGGCGGCCTTCGCATCGCCCGTCAGCAGCGGCACGGCGATGCCGAACGGCAGATACGTGCGCGCCAGCTCAACGAGAAGATCCCGCGCACCTGCGGCTGAATCCGCGACGATGACGATTTGCGTGTGGCCGGCGTGGTACGCGGACAATGCCGCGAGCATCATCGGCACGGCGCGAGCCGCGGCGCCGACGCGAGTCCCATACCGCGCCAGCGTCCGCTCGGCTTTCGCCAGCGCGCTCGCGTCCCCCGTCAGGTGCGCGATCGTCAGGAGATTCAGCGTGGCGATGGAGCCTGCGGACGGCTCCGCGCCGTCGTAGTCCTCTTTCAGCCGCAGCAGCACGGTCGCGTCGTCCCCCGACGTGCTGAACCAGCCGCCCTCCGCCGGATCCCAGAAGCGCTCGTCGAGGCGCGCCTGCAGCGTGAGGGCCCAATCGAGCCACTGGGCGTCGCCGTCCGCCTGAAACAGCTCGAGCAGCCCGGCGATCAGGTAGGCGTAGTCTTCAGCATACGCGTCGATGCCGGCGTCGCCGTCGCGGTATCGCCGCAGCAGACGCTGCTCGTCGCCGTTCCAGAGGTTCGCGCGGATGAACTCCGCGGCACGGCGAGCGGCCGCGAGAAACGATGCCCCGGACTCACGTGCCGCCATCACACGTGAGGCGCGCGCAAACGCGGCGATCATCAGACCGTTCCAGGCCGTGAGAATCTTGTCGTCCAGGTGCGGCCGCGGACGGCGCGCCCGCGCGTCGAACAGCCTCTTGCGAATACGCGCCAGCGCGTCGAGGACTTGATCCGCGGAGCGGTCGCTGCGGACGGCGATCTCCTCCACCGTCTGCGCCGTGTAGAGCAGGTTCTTGCCGGTGAATTCCCCCTGCGGATCCTGCGGCGCATTGCCGCCCGGCTCGAGCCCGAACCGGCGGATGGCGATCGGCGCGTCTTCGCCGAGCAGGTCCTCGACCTCGGACAGACTCCAGATGTAGAACGCGCCTTCCGATTTGTGCGGACGTTCCTCGTCCGCCTGCTCGGGCGGGATGCTGTCGGCATCTTCAGCCGAGTAGAACCCGCCCTGCGGACCGGTCATGTCGCGCAGCACGTACTCGAGCGTGTCCTCGGCAACGGTGGCGTAGAAATCCTCGCCGGTGGCCTGTGCCGCCTCGAGGTACGCGAGCGCGAGCTGCGCCTGGTCGTACAACATCTTCTCGAAATGCGGCACGCGCCACTCGGTATCGACCGAGTAGCGATGGAAGCCGCCGCCGACGTGGTCGCGCATGCCGCCAAGCGCCATCGCCCGCAGCGTCTCGGTGACCATCAGGAGCGGCGCCTGGGCGCCGGCGCCGGTCGCGGAGCGGCGTGCGTGCTCGCGCAGCAGAAACAGCAGCTCGGACGGTCGGGGAAACTTCGGCGCGTCCCCGAAGCCGCCGTGGCGGCGATCGAATCCCATCTGGTACTGCTCGACCGCCGTCGTCAGCGCGTCCTCGCCGGCGACTGTCGATTCGGCCTGGCCCCCCGGCCCCCCGGCCCCCCGGCCCTCCGGCCCCCCGGCCCCCCGGCTCCCCGTTACCATCCGCAGCCGCTCCAGCAGCTCCGCGGCCGCCTCCTCGACGCGCTGGCGATCCTCCGTCCAGACGCGCCCGAGCTCCTTCAGGAGATCGGAGAATCCCGGACGTCCCCATCGCGACGACGGCGGAAAGTACGTGCCGCCGTAGAACGGCTTGAGCTCCGGCGTGAGAAACACCGTCATCGGCCAGCCGCCGGAGCCGGTCGTCGCCTGCACGAACGACATGTAGACGCGATCGACGTCAGGCCGCTCTTCGCGATCGACCTTGATCGAGATGAAATCGCGATTGAGCAGCTCCGCGATGGCCGTGTCCTCGAACGACTCGTGCTCCATGACGTGGCACCAGTGGCAGGTCGAATAGCCGACCGACAGGAAGATCGGCTTGTCCTCGCGGCGCGCGCGCTCGAAGGCCTCGTCGCCCCACGGATACCAGTCGACGGGATTGTTGGCGTGCTGAAGAAGATAGGGACTGCGCTCGCGCGCGAGCCGATTCATTACGCGCCCGTCATGAACGCCATCTTCAGGCGATCCTCGTCGCGCGGCCACACGAACAGCTCGTGCGGAGCGAGACCGGACACGTCCGCATCGGCGTCGGGCGTGACGAAGACGATGACTTCGCGGCGCGCGCGCTTTTCCGCGCGCGCGCAGCGCTCGGCAATGGCGCGGAGCTGCGAATCACCGTCGGTCGCCCAGAACACGATGCGGTCAACCTCCAGTGCGGCATCCGCTGCGACTTCCGAGGGCCGGCGTTCGACGAGCGACGTGCTGCCGCGCTCGATCGTCTCTCGCAGCGCGTCGGGTACGGGCGTACTTCCAGTGATGAGCAGGGTCTGCATCGTCAATCGGCGAGAAATGGCGACACCCCCATTTCCCTCCACCTCCCACGGAAATGGGGAGTGTCCCCATTTCTCGTGCCTCACGGGTCGATCGTAGCATCGAGTCGGCTACGATTGCAGGATGCAAAAGCGAGTTGCGATGCTTGTCGAGGATGGGTTCGAAGACGTCGAGCTGACCGGACCGGCCGATCGATTGCGCGAGGCGGGCGTCGAGGTCATGCTCGTCGGTCCGTACGCCGACCGGGACTATACCGGCAAGCGCGGCGCCGTCGTCCGCTCGCAACTCGCGGCCGGCGCGGCAAAGGCCGCCGATTTCGACGCGGTGGTCGTCCCGGGGGGGTACGCGCCGGACAAGATGCGCATGCGGCCTGCGCTCGTCGATCTCGTCCGCGATGCGGTCGTATCGGGCAAGCCGGTGGCCGCGATCTGCCACGGGCCGCAGATGCTGATCTCCGCCGACGCCGTGCGCGGACGCACGGTCACCTGCTGGCCGTCGATCGCCGTCGACGTGAAGAACGCCGGCGGCCTCTACGTCGATCGTCCCGTCGTCGAAGACGGCAACATCATCACGTCGCGCAAGCCGGACGACGTGCCGCAGTTCAGCGATGCGATCCTGCGTGCGCTGCAGTCAGCGTCCAGTCGCTGACGGCCCACAGTCCCTTCTCCCGCGACAGTGCAATCGTGAGGCTCGCCGTGCCGCGATCGCCGTGCACGTCCGCCCGCGCCAGAGCCTCCCCACTGTCGCCGAAGGGAGAGGGTGATGGCGTGGCGTCGACGGTGTTGATCTTCCCCGTGTGCACGCGAACCGGCTCGAAGGTCTGGCGCAACGCCCCTTCCGTCGCGCGGCCGCGGGCGGATTCGGCGACGCGTTGGCGCGCAAGATCGTAACGGCGTGTGGCGAGTTCGCGGACGAACTCCTCCGCGACGGCTTCCGGCGGCGACACCATCACGCTGGCGTCGCCGATGCCGAACACGGCGCCGGCGACGACGGCCAGCGCGATGGCGACTACGAGCGCCACCAGCCCCAGTTCCCTCATGCCGTGCTCCTCCCGCGCACGGCGCGGAGCCACTCGCGGGCGCCTGACGCGAAGTTGGTGGTCGTCATCAGCAGATGAATACCGAAGAGCGTGCCGACGGCGACCACGAACTCGGCGGCCGGCACTTCCGCCCAGAACAAATCGTCGAACAAGTCGCCGATGATCACCGCGACGACGAAGCTCGGGGCGTCGCCCTGCGCAATCGTGCGCTTTCCGGAGAGCCGCACGAGCACGAGCGCGAACACGAACGCGAAGACGACGCGCACGGCGATGCGCAGCGGGTCCATCAGCGCAGCTCCTCCGCCGTGCGATCGAGGGCCTGCGGCGAGTCGGTCCGCTTCGAGGCGGGCGGCTCGTCGCGTCCCTTGAGCGCGGCGTCACGTGCCTTGGCCATCTCTTCGTCGATGTCTGCCTTCAGCGCGGGCTGCGCCCAGTCGTAGGGGACGACGCTCACGGTTCCGTCGTGCTCGACCACGGCGTACTCCACCTCCCGCATGTCACGGATGCCCTGCATCCGCAGCGCGCCGAGGACGTCTCTCTCGTTCATGCGCTCGCGGCGCATCCCGTCGCGGAAGAAGCGTCCGTGCTTGACGACCAGCGTCGGCTTGCCCTCGAGAATCGACTCCATGCCGCGGTCCCAGTAGCAGAGAACCGAGTCGGCGAAGGCGAGGCCGGCGATGGCGACGATGGCGACCGTGCCCTGAATGAAGCGCACGTCGCCGTAGATCATTTCGTCGACGATCTCACCCAGCATGAGCGCGACGAGCAGGTCGAACGCGGAGAAGTTGCCGACGGTGCGCCGGCCGAGCGCTCTGATGACGACGAGCATCAGGACGTAGACAGCCGCGGCGCGGGCCGCTGTCATTAGGAGTTCGTGCACGTCCATGCGAGCAGAAGCTGCACGCCCCGTGCCGGGGGTCAGATCTCGATTTTCGCGCGCGTGAGAAGATCGAGATCTGACCCCAACGGCAGAGCTGCGGGCACGGTAGAATCGGGCGCGATGGAACTCGCAGTTGAGACTCGCGGGCTGACGCGCGATTTCGGTGCGTTCCGAGCCGTGGATGGGATTGACCTGGCCGTCCCGGCCGGCAGCTTCTACGGCTTTCTCGGGCCGAACGGCGCCGGCAAGTCGACGACCATCAAGTGCCTCACGGGTCTGCTGCGGCCGACGAGCGGGTCCATGCGCATCCTCGGCGTCGATCCACTCGTCGACTCCGTCGGCGTGAAGCGGCGCATCGGCGTGGTGCCCGAGGATCTCGCGCTGTTCGATCGGCTCACCGCGCGCGAGACGCTCACCTTTGTCGCGCAAGTACACGGCATCGATGGCGCCACGGCAGACAGCCGATCGAGCGACCTGCTGCGGCTCATGGATCTCGAATCGGCGTCGAACACGCTCGTCACCGATTTCTCGCACGGGATGCGCAAGAAACTGTCGCTCGCCGCCGCGCTGCTGCCGGCGCCACGGCTGCTCTTCCTCGACGAGCCGTTCGAGGGGATCGACGCCGTGGCGTCGCGGCAGATCAAGGATCTGCTCCAGTCGTTCGTCTCGCGCGGCGGCACGATCTTCCTCACCTCGCACATCCTCGAGATCGTCGAGCGGCTGTCGACGCACATCGGCGTCATCGCGCACGGAAAGCTCGTCGCGCAGGGCCCCATCGACGAGCTGCGGACCGGCGCCGGCGGCCGCCGGACGCTCGAGGAGCTGTTCATCGGCCTCGTGGGCGGCGAAGCGCGCGCGTCCGCCGCGCTCGACTGGCTGTAATCGCAATGATGGCGACGAGCGGAGCGGGGCCCCCGGGCCCCCGCGAGCGCGGCGCTTGGCGGGGTGCAGGGGTCCCCGCCATTCAAACGATGCTTCGAATCCTGCGCGCGTTCGCCTGGATGCGGTGGCGGATCCTGGTCAACTCACTCGAGAAGACCGGCGCGCGCGACGTCGTCGAGCGCTTCTCACTCGCCATCGAGCACATCGCGCCAATCCTGCTGCTGGTGCTGCTCGTGCCATCGGCGCTCGCGCTCGCAGGCGTGGCCGGCTACTCGGGATATGAGCTCGCCGTGCAAGAGCGAACGCTCGTGCCGTTCGAATTCCTCCGCTATCTGCTGCTCGCCGCCACCGGCTTTGCGATCATCGGCCCGATTCTCGTACCCACGGCCGATCGGACGAACGCGGTCAGGCTCCTGCTGCTGCCGATTCCGCCGCGCGCGCTCTACGTCGCGCAGTTGGGCAGCACGCTGACGGATCCGTGGACGCTCATGATTCTGCCGGTCGCGCTCGCGCTGCCGGTCGGCGTCCTCGCCGGCGGCGCTCCGCTTGCCGCGCTGACGACGCTTGCCGCAGGCGTGCTCTTCATCGTCGCGATCACAGGCATCGCGGCGCTCGTCACGACGATCCTGCACCTGCTGCTGCGCGACCGGCGGCGCGGCGAGATCCTCGCGCTGCTGTTCATCCTGATTCTGCCGCTGCTCAGCCTGCTGCCGTCCGTGATCAGCGCATCTGAACGTCGCGAGCGCCGCGCGGTTGCCGAACGCGCGCACGACGCGGTGCCCAAGACGGAGCGCGCCACGCGTGTGCCGCCCTGGGTCGAGGACGCCGGGACGCGCGTGCTGGCGCTCGTGCCCTCGGAGCTCTACACGTCGACGGTCCGTGGGATCCGCAGCGAGCGGCCGGTCGCAGGCACGCCGCTGCTGCTCCTCCTCGCCAGCACGATCGCCGTGCACGGCATCGGCTTGCTGCTGTTTCAGCGTGTCCTCGCCTCGCCAGGGACGACGGGCGCGCGCCGGACGGCATCGACGCGCGCCGTGTGGGGACGCACGCTGCCCGGCATTTCGCCGGGATCGTCCGCCGTCGCGCTGACGCTGGTGCGACTGGCGCTGCGCACGCCACGCGGCCGCGCCATCATGCTCTCTCCGCTGCTGATGCTCGGGTTGTTTGGCGTACTCGTTTACCGATCGGGCTCGTTCGACTTCGGGCCCTTCGGATCGACCGGCGGTTTCGGCCTGGCGGTGTTTGCGGCGTTCGTCGCGCTCGCCTCGATCCTGCCGATCGGCATGAATCAGTTCGCAGTCGACGGCGCGGGTCTGACGATGACGCTGCTGGCGCCGTTGAGCACCCGGCAGATCCTCGCCGGCAAGGCGGTAGGCGCGGCGCTGATCTCCATTCCGCCGGCCCTCGTGTGCGTGCTGCTCGCGGCGGCCACGTTCCGCAGCGGCGAGCCGGCGATGTGGGCGGCGCTGATCCTGTCGCTGCCCGCAACCTACATCCTCACGTCGCCGGCTGGGGCGATCTTCTCCGCGATCTTCCCGCGCGTCGTTGACATGAACAGCATCGGCCGTGGCAGCAACGCGCACGGACTGTCGGGCTTTCTCGGAATGCTCGGGTTCGCCGCTGCAGCACTTCCATGCGTGCTGCTGACGGTCCTCGCTACACGCCTGCTCGGGCGTCCCTGGTTGGCGCCGGTGCTCATACTGCTGTGGTGCGGCGTGGCCTTCACCGTCGCGCGGCTCGTCTTTCGCGTCGCCGAACGCATCTTCGATCGCCGCCGCGAAAACTTGGCGATGCTCATGTAGCAGCCCTGAAGGGCTGCCGACGAGAGCAAACGTCCGCGACGAGGCGCTACGCAGCGTGGCGGAGCGACGCGACGCGGCGCAGCGCGCGCGTCGTGAAGCGAGCCAGTCGGGGTGGCCGCCGTCGCAACCGCCGCAATTGCGCGGTTGCTACGGCGCCCAAGCAGGACGTCATCGCGAGCGGAGCGGCGGAGCGGCGAGTCGGCGACCGGGAGCGAGGCGAGAGCCAGTCGGGGGTACACGGATGGAACGGAGCGCGCGGCGCAGCGCGCGCGTAGTGAAGCGAGATAGTCGGGGTACACGGGTCCCCGACGTTCCAAGCGCGAGGGGTCCCCGACGTTCCAAGAGAAGTGTCGTGCAGGGAGTGTCCGAAGACCCTCCCTGCAGCCCATGGCAGGTGGTGGTGGTGGGGCGGTTGCTCCAGCAGAACGCCGGAGCGACGTGCCGGGCAACCGCCCGGACATCCCTCTAAAGAGCAACCGGTATGCCACGCCCGAATCCGCGAAAACCGCAATAGAATCGAGAAAACCACCCCAACTGCATGCAGTGAGGGCTGTTCAGGTTCCATGCATGGGTAGCCAAAAGCCCATGCATCGAACGTGTGGGTAACACGCAACCCATTATCCGGCCGTGGTTTCACCGCCGAGCAGCGTCAACACTTCACCGGTGATGTAGCTCGAATCCGCCTCGGATGCGAAGAAGACGAACGCCGGCGCAATCTCCTCGGGCTGCGCCGGCCGCTTCATCGGCGTGCCCTCGCCGAAGTGCGAGACTTCCTCAGGCGTTTTGTTGTCCGACGGATTCAGCGGCGTCCACACCGGACCGGGCGCGACGCAATTCACGCGGATCCCCTTCTCCACCAGGTTCTGGGCGAGCGACTTCGTGAACGCGTGAATCGCGCCCTTCGTCGACGAGTAGTCGAGCAGTTGCTTGTTGCCTTCGAGTCCGGTAATCGACCCGCAGTTCACGATCGCGCTGCCAGCCTTCATGTGCGGAATCGCCGCCTTCGCGAGATAGAAGTAGCCGTAGATGTTCGTGCGGAACGTGCGGTCCCACTGCTCCTCGCTGATGTCCTCCAGCGATTTCTGCCGGTTCTGATACGCCGCGTTGTTGACGAGGACGTCGAGGCGGCCGAAGCGCTCGATCGTCCGCTCGACGGCGTCGCGGCAGAACTGCGGATCGCTGACGTCGCCGGGAATCAGCAGCGCCTCGCGTCCTTCGTCAACGACGGCGCGCTCGGTCTCTTCCGCGTCGGACTGTTCGACCGGCAGATAGACGATGGCCACGTTCGCGCCTTCGCGCGCGTAGAGCACGGCGACGGCGCGGCCGATGCCGGAGTCGCCGCCGGTGATCAGCGCGACCTTCCCGTCGAGCTTTCCGGATCCCTTGTAGCGCGGGGCGCGGTAGCGCGGCTTCGGATCGAGCTTCGACTCGATGCCCGGCTTCGGCTGGTGTTGTGGTGGAAATGGCGGTTTGGGTTCAGTGATGGATCGAGACATGCCACCGCTCACTGCGAACCGCCTGCCAGCTACCGGCGCATGGACGGCGCCGCCGCCATATTCCTCAGCCGGGTGCGAATGCGCTGGAACTCAACGCTGTCGCGCCGGCCGCCGGCCTTCACCTCGCGCCGCAGCCGCGCAGCGCGCTCTGCCGGTGCGGGATGCGACGAGAGGAACACTTCCACCGCCCGCGGATCGCGTCCCTGCTCGCGCCGGATCGTCTCCATGAACTCGATCATCCCGCGCGCGTCCCAGCCGGCGCGCCGCATGATCGTGACGCCCACGGAATCTGCCTCGCGCTCGTCGTCGCGGCTGAACTTGAGCATGTAGCCGCCGGCGAGGATGCGAGCGCCCTGCTGCGCGGCTCGCGCGCCGCCGCCGTCGTTCCCGAGCACCGCCCCGAGCAGTCCGAGCAGCCCGTTGGCAACGAGCGCTTTCGTGATCTGATCGGCGGCATGACGCTGCGCGATGTGCGCGATCTCGTGCGCGAGCACGCCCGCGAGCTGCGCCTCGTTCGCCGCAGCCTGAATCGCGCCGCGATGCACCCACACCGGACCGCCCGGCAGCGCAAACGCGTTGATCTCGCGGTAATTCGCCACCGAGAAGCTGTACGGATACCGCGGCCCGCGCGCCTGCGCCGCCAGCCTGCGGCCCAGCGATGAGACATAGCTGGTCACCGCGGAATCGTTGACCGAAGGAAGCTCCCGCCGGATCTGCTGCTGCGCCTCGCGCCCCATGGCGATCTCCTGATTGACGGAGATCAGCGAGATCGCGACCGCGGGCGTCGCAACGACAATCAGCGCGAGCGACAACGTCCGTTGAAACATCGCCTCAGAGGCGCGGCGCCGGCGCCGCAGGAATCTCATCCGGCCTCCGGCGCCGCAGCCGCGCGTAGGCCGCCGTCACCTCGACGCCGTAGAGCATCACGACGGCTGAGATGTAGACCCACAGCAGGAAGACCACCACTGCAGCAATCGAGCCATGAATGCTGGTGAAGCGACTCAGATCGCGCACGTACTGAGAGAAGCCGAACAGCGCTCCCCGCCACAGCAGCCCTGTCAGGATCGCGCCGAGCCATACGTCGCGGAACCTCACCTTCGCGTTGGGAACGAAGTAGAACACCAGGCCGACGATGACGATGAAGATGAACGTGGTCGCCCACTTCAGCGCGAATCCCTGCAGCACGAGCAGCCCCGGCGTCCGCGCGATCACCGTCGCAAACCAGCGTGCCTCCGCCACGTTGATGGCGCTGACCAGCAGCAGGCCGCCCAGCAGCAGCACGCCCGACATGGCCAGCATGACGAACGAAATCAGCTTGTGCTTGAAGAAGTTCGGCTGCTTGTCGACTCCCCAGGCGTGATTGATCGCCGAGGTCAGCGCGCCGAACACGCCCATGGCCGCCCAGACCATGAGGATGCTGCCCGCGACGCCGAGCCGCACGCGCGCCTGCTGGAACGCGTCGAGCTGCGTCGTGATGAACTCGAACTGCCGTGGAAAGTAGCGAAGAACGAAGGTGAAGATCGCCGCGCGGTCCCCTTCGTTGCTCGTCGCATTACCGAGCAGCGCGAAGGCCAGCAGCAGGAACGGAAACAGCGAGAGCAGCGCGTAATAGGCGATGGAGGAGGCGAAGGTCAGGTCGTCGCTGTTGTAGAAGCCGGTCACGCCGCGCCAGATGGCGAGCACGGCGAGCCGGACCTCTGCGTGGATGCGTGTGGCGATATGGCGCAGGACGATGAACTGCGGGCCATGTGCGGCACCGCGTGTGGCCGGCTCGCTCACCGGCTCATGATAGCTTGCGGCTCGCCTGCGCTGAATCGCCGCTCTCGGCCCACGCCTGCCGGATCTCTCCGCCGAGCCACTGCGGCAGCGTGCCGGTCAGCGCCAGGACGGCGAGCCGCCAGGCGGCGCGCCGCAGCGGCGGGTTGCGGACGATCGTGTAGACCGCCGCTGCCGCCGCGGCGCCGATGACCGCGTTCGCGATCTTGCGCGCGGACTCTTCGGTCAACTCAGCCCACGTTCGACTGGCCGGCCGTCGAGTACGGCGGCGTGGTCGGAGACGTGCCGCCGGTCGTGCCCATCGTGCCCGTGCCCGAGCGCGCGCGGTCGTACGCCTCGCGGCCGCGATCCACCATCTGGCTCACTTTTTCACTGGCCTGGTGATAGGTTTCGTTCGCCGTCGAACGGAGCCGTCCGGCCTGTTCCGATAACTGGTTGCGCAGTTCGGATCCCGCGCGCGGCGCGAACAGCATTCCGAGGCCGGCGCCGAGCACCGTGCCCGCCAGCAGCCCCATGAGGAACGATCCGCTGCCCTCTTCCCGTTCGAACCTGTCGTATTCGTAAGCCATGCACCCTCCTGTTCGTCCCCTGATCCGTGACGTCAGATGCGGCCCGCAGCCGGTGTCGGCGGCTCGTGCCGTTCCGTGTTCAACAGCGCCGTGATGACGGCCCGCACGCCGCGCACCACGCCAATCGTCTGGTTCACCTTGTCCCGGACGCGGGTCTTCACCCGGTCCGCCGTCTCGTCGACGCGATCCATCGTCCCGGTGATCGCATGATCGACGCGTTCGGTCTGCTGGCTGACCCGCGACGTCACCGTCTTGACGTCGGCCAGGATCGCGTCCACCTTCTCCCGCAGCGGCGCGATCTGACGCGCTTCGAGATCGGTGATGAGCGCCATGGTCCGCCGGTAGAGCATGAAGCCGCCGATGCCCAGAGCGATGAGCAGCAACGCTTCCAGCACGCTCACGGCCGCCATGATGCCGAGCATCATGTTGGTGGTTTCGAGGTTGCTCTCCATGAGCCTCCTTACGCCGACCAGCGTCCCTGTGGAGTCTGGCTGCCGGTCAGCTCGCCGAGCGAGCGCCAGCCTTCGTTCGCCGCGGTGCGTGCCTTCTCCACGGTCCCGCGCACGCGCGTGAGCTCGCGCATGAAGTCGTCCAGCTTCGGCTCGATCTGGTCACGGACTCGCCGGCCCTGCTCGGTTAGATACAGCCATCCCCAGACTGCGCCGGCGGCAGCTCCGATACACGTGGCCAGCAGTACTCGCGATCGCTCGTCCACGATTGCCCTCATTTCTTTGTTGCGCGTGGGGCCCCACCCCCACGCGCGTTACGCGCCTTCGGCGCGCCGGCCTTTGGCCTTGCCGCCTCGCTCCGCTCGGCAGCCTCACGAGGAGCGGCGCGTGGGGCCCCACCCCCACGCGCGTTCCGCGCCGTACGGCGCGACGGCCTTTGGCCTTGCCGCCTCGCGTCCGCTCGGCAGCCTAGCGAGGCGCGGCCTGAACCCGAACAATCAAACCGCGTGCCACGGTTGCGCTGCCGCTGGCCCGCACGTTCGCGTGAATGCCCCGTCACATCGCTGACGTCGCCACGAAAATCGCCAGCGCGACGCCATCCCAGCGATCGCCTGACGGACTTCCGGGAGCCTCCTCACCCATGGCCATCGTCGCGACGAATTTCGGATCGAGACCAAACTTGCCGACGAGATAGTCGCGCACGAGCTGTGCGCGCGTCCGACTGAGCAGAAACCGCTGGCCGGCGGTGGCCGGACGCGCCGCGTAGCCCTCGATCACCAGCGGACTGTTGCGCGGATATTTCACGAATTGCGACATCGCCGAGTCCAGGCGCGCGCGGCCGTCGTCGGTGAGCTGCGGCTCGCCCTTCGGGTTTGACGTGAACAGGACGCTGTCGCTCACCCAGATCCTCAGCACACGACGGTCCTTCGTCTCGAGCGCCCCCTGCCGGTACTGCGCGACGCTGACGTCGTCGAGGTCGAAGTAGCCGCGGTTGTTGAAGAACCCGCGGAAGAAGAAGTTCCGCTTCAGCGCCTCGGTGTTCTCCGCCAGATCGGTCATCGCCTCGCGTGCGAGGGCCAGCGTCTGCTGCACGTCGGCCGAGACGCCTTTCATCGGCCCGCCCTCACCGCGGAAGTCCGCAATCGCCGCGCGCGCCTGCTCGCTCGCCTCGCGCACCGTCACGACGGCTTTCTCCGCCTCGGCAGCGATGTTCCTGGCGCTGCGATACAGCGAGTCGTCGGTGAGGAGCTTGCCGACCGTGCCCCGCCCGGCGCGGACGTCGCTGACGATCGCGTTCAGGTCGCGCGACGCCTTGTTGCCCGAATCGATGATGCGGCGCAGGTCCGTACCGACGTCGTCGAGCAGCACCTGCGCGTCCTTGGCGACGAGGGAAACGGTCGAGAACGCCTCCTCGACGGATTCCTTCACGCCGGTGATGGTCGTGCCGACGATATCGATCGTCTCGCTCATCTTCTGCAGCAGATCGGCGAGGTCGATCGGCTCGCGGCTGCGGATCGTGCCGCGATCCTCGACCATTGGCGAGGC
The DNA here is from genome assembly GCA_048594885.1 of Vicinamibacterales bacterium. GTDB lineage: Bacteria > Acidobacteriota > Vicinamibacteria > Vicinamibacterales > 2-12-FULL-66-21 > JBMDXB01. The sequence continues at coordinate 95,714 of JBMDXB010000160.1, read as the reverse complement.
CTCGGTTCCGGTCTCCACCTGGACGAACTTGTTACCGACCAGACCATCGTTCTGGATGGAGGCAACAGAATCCAGACGGATGAGCGGGTGCAGGTCCTCGCGAACCCGCAGCTTGACGCGGAACGGTTCGGCAGGACCCTTCGGGATGTGGATCGTATCGACCTCGCCGGCATCCATACCGGCGACACGGACGATCGCGCCTTTCTGCAGGCCGGCAATCTTCGAGAACTCCACGTAGATCTCGAAGTGCTCGTCGAACAGCATCCGCCGATCGCCGATGAGGAACAGCCCGACCGCGAAGAGGAGAACGCCTCCGATCACGAACGCTCCGACCGCCGCCGATCGATTGGGTACCATGTCAGCCTGCGTGCTGCGAGGTCATGAAGGCGCGCACGAGATCGTTGTCGCTGCGATCGAGCTCCGCGGCGGTGCCGCGTGCGACGATCCGGCCGTCGTGGAGCATGACGAGCTCGTCGCCGAGGCGGCGGGCGCTCGCAATGTTGTGCGTCACCACGACGAGCGTGGTGCCGCCGTGGCGCTTGAGGCCGAGCAGCAGCTCGTCGATCTCGTCGGCGGTGATCGGGTCGAGGCCGGCGCTCGGCTCGTCGACGAGGAGCAGCGCCGGGTCCAGCGCCAGCGCGCGCGCGAGCCCAGCGCGTTTTCGCATCCCGCCGGAGAGCGACGCCGGCATCTTGGCGGACTCGCCGCCGAGGCCAACGGCGTCGAGCTTCGCCTGGACGCGTCCGAGAATCTCCGGCTCGGACAGATCGGTATGGCGGCGCAGCGGAAACGCGACGTTGTCCCCCACCGAGATCGAATCGAACAGCGCGGCGTTCTGGAACAGGAAGCCGATGCCGCGCCGCACGCGTGTCAGCTCCTTCGCCGCCAGCGCGCTGACTTCGTCGTCGTCCACCAGCACGCGGCCGCTGTCGGGGCGGATGAGGCCGATGATGTGCTTGAGCGTGACGCTCTTGCCAGTGCCGCTGCGTCCGAGAATCACGAAACCGCACCCGGACGGCACGTCGAAGGACACGTCGTCGAGGACGCGCCGCGTGCCGAACGCCTTGCAGACATGCTCCAGTCGCACTTTCACCTGCGCCATCACCCTGCGGCCTGCGGGAAGATGAAGAAGATCAGCCGGACGAGGATCACGTTCGTGACGATGATCAGAATCGAAGAGAGCACCACCGCGCGCGTGGAGGCGCGGCCGACGCCTTCGGTGCCCGACTCGGTGGTGAACCCGAGATACGACGAGACGGCGGCGATGATGAAGCCGAACACCATCGTCTTCAGCGTCGAGGGCACGTAGTCCGTCATGTCGACAATCGAAAACGCCCGCGTGAAGTACAGCTCCAGCGACATGCCGGTCGTCGCGGTCTCGGCGAGATAGCCGCCGAAGATGCCGGCGAAGTTCATGATCGTCGTCAGGATCGGCAGCACCAGCACGCACGCGATCACGCGCGTGACGACGAGATAGCGGAAGGCGTCGACGGCCGATGCCTCGAGCGCGTCGATCTGCTCGGTCACGCGCATGGCGCCGAGCTCGGCGCCGATGCCGGCACCGATGCGTCCCGACAACAGCAATCCGGTGGTCAGCGGCCCGGTTTCGCGGACCAGCGCGATGGCAAGGCCTGCCGGGATCATCGATTCGGCGCCGAAGCGCTCCAGCGACGCGCGCGTGTGCATCGACATCACCACGCCGACCGCGACACCGGAGACGGCGATGAGCGGCGCCGAGCGAAGTCCGAGCTCGTAGACCTGCCGGACGCTCTCGCGGAATTCGAAGGGCGGGTGGAGTGCCTCGCGCGCCGCCTTCATCGCGAAGACGGAAACGTCGCCGACGCCGGCGAGGAGCGACATGGCCGTTTAGGACGCCGCTCTGCGCGCGCCGCCCTTCCCCGCGTCCTGGATGTCGTGCTTCTTCATCTTGCTGTACAGCGTCGGGCGATACAGCCCCAGGATCTGCGCAGCCTCCTGCTTGTTCCAGTTCGTGCGCTGAAGCGTCTGCACGATGGCCATCTTCTCGATTTCCGCCAGCGTCCGATGCGGCGGAATCACGAACTCCGTCGTCGTTGCGCTTTCGGTGCGCAGCGACTCCGGCAGGTCGTTGACGGTGATCTCGTTCCCCTTGGCGACCAGGACGCCCCGCTCGATGACGTTCTCCAGCTCGCGCACGTTGCCCGGCCAGCGGTGCCGGATGAGCACGTGATAGGCCGCCGGCGCGATCGCCTTGACGTTGCGCTGGTGCCGGTGGCGGTACTTCTCGAGGAAATGCTCGCAGAGCAGCGGGATGTCCTCGGTCCGCTCGCGAAGCGGCGCGACGCGCAGCGTGATCGTGTTGATGCGGAAATACAGGTCCTCGCGCAGCTTGCCGTCCCGCAGCGCGACGTCGAGATCGATATTGGTCGCGCAAATCAGGCGGAAGTCGACCCGGACGATGCGGTCGCTTCCGATCGGGCGGTACTCGCGCTCCTGGAGCACGCGCAGCAGCTTCGTCTGGAGGTACGGCGGCATCTCGCCGATCTCGTCGAGCAGCAGCGAGCCGCCCTCCGCCATCTCGAACAGCCCCTCCTTGTCGGTCTGCGCGCCGGTGAAGGCGCCCTTCTTGTAGCCGAACAGCTCCGACTCGATCAGGTCCTTCGGAATGGCCGCGCAGTTGATCTTGATGAACGGCCCCTTGTTGCGCTTGCTGTTGTAGTGAATCGCGTTGGCGATCAGCTCCTTCCCGGTGCCGTTCTCCCCCTGGATGAGGATGTTCGCATCGCTGCCGGCGACGCTTTCCACCAGCTCGAGCACTTCGTGCATCTTCTTGCTCTTGCCGATGATGTTGCCGAAGCGGAATTGCCCCTCGAGCTTCTGCTTGAGCAGCAGGTTTTCGCCGACGAGGTCGCGGCGCTCGATCGCGCGTTCGAGCATGGCGAGCAAGGTGTCCGGCTCGATCGGCTTCTCGACGAAGCTGTGCGCGCCGGCCTTCATCGCCTCGACGGCCTTCGGTACGCTGCCATGGCCGGTGATGACGATGACCTCGGTGTCGGCGTGGGTCTGCTTGAATTTGCGCAGGAGCTCGAGGCCGTCGGCATCCGGCAGCATCATGTCGGTGACGACGACGTCCGGCTTCCACGTCCTGAAGATCTCCTCGCCGCGCGTGCCAATCATCGCGGTGCGCACCTCGTAGCCCTCATGCTCGAGGAGGATCTTCAGCCATTCGATCATCGCGGGCTCGTCGTCGATGGCGAGCACGCGGTTTTTCTTCTTACTGTTGATTCGATCGGTCGCAACCTCAGGCATGGTGCCCTCGCGGCTAACGATCATACACCTGCTGCACAGTTCTACAAAAAATTTTATACATAATTTGAAGAGAGCGTCCAATTATTGACATTCGTAAGATTGCGCTACAGAATTCCGTCGAATCGCCGTGGACATCCTCGAGACGCACGTCGACACCACCTCCCAGCTCTTCCGCGCCAACCACGCACGCATGACTGCGCTCGTTGGTGATCTGCGCGAGCGCCTCGCGGCCGCCAGGCTGGGCGGCGGCGAGAAATACATGCGCCGCCATCGCGACCAGGGCAAGCTCCCCGCGCGCGAACGGATCGACCGACTCCTCGATGCCGGCTCGCCGTTTCTCGAGCTTTCGCCGCTGGCGGCCTGGGATCTCTACGACAACGACGCGCCGTCAGCGGGGGTCGTCACCGGCATCGGCAGGGTCAGCGGTCGTGAGGTCCTGATCGTCGCGAACGACGCCACCGTCAAGGGCGGGACCTACTACCCGATGACGGTCAAGAAACACGTGCGCGCGCAGCAGGTGGCGCTTGAAAACCGGCTGCCGTGTGTCTACCTGGTCGACTCCGGCGGCGCCTTCCTGCCGCTGCAGGCCGACGTGTTTCCCGATCGCGAGCACTTCGGCCGGATCTTCTTCAATCAGGCCCGCATGTCGGCCGAGCGCATTCCGCAGATCGCCGTGGTGATGGGGTCGTGCACGGCGGGCGGGGCATACGTACCGGCAATGTCCGACCAGACCATCATCGTCAAGGGCACCGGCACCATCTTCCTTGGCGGGCCACCGCTCGTGAAGGCCGCGACCGGCGAAGAGGTCACCGCCGAGGAGCTCGGCGGCGCGGACGTACACACGCGGCTCTCCGGCGTGGCCGACTACTTCGCCGAAGACGACGACCATGCGATTCACCTCGCGCGCACCATCGTCAGTACGCTGAACACCGTGAAGCAGCTGCCGGCGGACGTCACGGCGCCGGAGGATCCGCTCTACGATCCGCGCGAGATCTACGGCGTCGTCAACGCCGACACTCGAAAGGCGTACGAGGTGCGCGAGATCATCGCGCGCCTCGTGGACGGCTCGCGTTTCGACGAATTCAAGGAGCGCTACGGCACCACGCTCGTCACCGGCTTCGCGCGGCTGCACGGATTCCTCGTCGGCATCGTCGCCAATAACGGCGTGCTCTTCTCCGAGTCCGCGCTCAAGGCGGCGCACTTCATCGAGCTGTGCAACCTGCGCGGCATCCCGCTGATCTTCCTCCAGAACATCACCGGCTTCATCGTCGGGCGGCAGTACGAGCGAGGAGGCATCGCGAAGGACGGCGCGAAGATGGTCCACGCCGTCGCGAACTCGGTGGTGCCGAAGTTTACGGTCATCATCGGCGGCTCGTTCGGCGCGGGCAACTACGGGATGTGCGGGCGCGCCTACGAGCCGCGGCTGCTCTGGATGTGGCCGAATGCCCGCATTTCGGTGATGGGCGGCGAGCAGGCGGCCGGCGTGCTGACCACCGTCAAGCGCGACCAGCTCGCACGCGAGGGCCGGCAGCTCAGCGCGGACGAGGAAGAAGCCATCCGCGCACCGATTCTCGAAAAGTACGAGCGCGAGGGATCGCCCTACTACTCCACCGCCCGCCTGTGGGACGATGGCATTCTGGATCCGGCGGAGACGCGGCAATCGCTCGCGCTGGCGCTCTCCGCGGCGTTCAACGCGCCGATCCCGGACGCGAAGTTCGGCGTCTTCCGCATGTAACCAACCGCATGGCGTCACACCTCGTCCATACACAGCACGGGCCGATCGTCCGCGTCGCGCTCAATCGACCGGACGTGCGCAACGCCTTCAACGAGGATCTCATCGCCGACCTCACCGCGTGGGCGTCGACGACGGATTCGAGCGCCGGCCGGGTTGCGGTGCTCTCGGGCGAAGGTCCCGTTTTCTGCGCGGGCGCGGACCTGAGGTGGATGTCGCGCATGGTGGACTACTCGCACGAGGACAACGTTCGCGACGCACGGATGCTTGCCGCGATGTTCGATGCGCTGAACGCGTTGCCCATCCCGCTCATCGGGCGTATTCAGGGCGCGGCGCTCGGCGGCGGCGCCGGTCTCGCCGCGATCTGCGACATCGTCGTCGCCGCAGACGATGCGGTGTTCGGGTTCACCGAGGCGAAGCTCGGGATTCTGCCGGCGGTGATTTCGCCGTACGTCGTCGCGAAGATCGGCCAGTCTGCCGCGCGCGAGCTGTTCCTGACGGCGGCGCGGTTCTCCGCGGCGCGCGCCCGGGAGATCGGCCTGGTCCACGCAGTCGTGCCGGCGGTCGATCTCGACAACACGATCGACGCCTACGTCCGGGAGCTCCTGACGTCCGCGCCGCAGGCGATGGCCGGCGCGAAGTCGCTCATCGGCAGGGTCGCCGGCCAGGCGCCGCGGGAAGTCGCGGACCTGACGGCGGAGACGATCGCGGCGCATCGCGTCTCGGCCGAAGGCCAGGAAGGCATGCGCGCGTTCCTCGCGAAGCGCAAGCCGTCGTGGGTTGACGCGCCGGGCACGCCCGGCGCCTACGGCTCGTAACCATGATCGAGCGCGCCGGGCGAAGCGTAGGGCCCGGGCTTGCCCGGGCCTCCGGGCTTGCCCGGGCCCCGTTTCGTACCATCCTCATCGCCAATCGCGGGGAGATCGCCATCCGTATCGCGCGGGCCTGCGGCGAGCTGGGCATCGAAAGCGTCGCGGTCTACTCGGATGCCGATGCAGATGCACCTCATGTCCGGCAGGCGGATCGGGCCGTGCGCATCGGGCCGGCCGCGCCGGCACAGAGCTACCTTTCGATTGACGCGCTGATCGCCGCGGCGACGGCGGCAGGAGCGGATGCGCTCCACCCCGGCTACGGATTCCTGTCGGAGAACGGGGCGCTCGCGCGCGCGTGCGAAGCCGCGTCGATCACCTGGGTCGGACCGCCGGCCGACGTGATCGAGCGGATGGGATCGAAAATCGCGGCTCGTCGCCTGATGGAACGCGCCGGCGTGCCGATTGTGCCCGGCGTCACGCCCGACGATCAATCGGACGAGGGAGTGCTGGGGGCGGTTCGTGCCGTGGGGCTGCCGGCACTCGTGAAGCCGTCGGAAGGCGGCGGCGGCAAGGGCATGCGCATGATCCGCGAGGAGGCGACCGCGGTCGACCTGATTGCGGCGGCGCGCCGCGAGGCGGTCAAGGCGTTCGGCGACGGACGGCTGTACGTCGAACGGCTGATCGAGCGTCCCCGTCACGTCGAGTTCCAGGTCTTCGCCGACGCGCACGGTAACGTCGTGCACCTGTTCGAGCGCGAGTGCTCGCTGCAACGGCGGCATCAGAAGATCGTCGAGGAGAGCCCGTCGCCCGCGCTGGCGCCGGCGCTGCGTGCGCGCATGGGCGAGGCGGCGGTCGCGGCGGCGCGCGCCGCCGGCTACCGCAACGCGGGCACGATCGAGTTCCTGCTCGAAGGGGAAGGCGAGTCGGCGCGGTTCTTTTTCCTGGAGATGAACACGCGGCTCCAGGTCGAGCATCCGGTGACGGAGATGGTGACCGGCGCCGATCTCGTGCACGCGCAGGTGATCGTCGCCGCCGGAGGCGAGCTGCCGTGGACGCAGGCGTCGCTGGCGCAGCGCGGCCACGCGGTCGAGTGCCGGGTTTACGCCGAGGATCCGGAGAGCGGATTCCTGCCGCAGGCGGGCCGGCTCTCGACGTATCGCGAGCCGTCCGGGCCGGGCATTCGCATCGACGCCGGAGTGGCTGAAGGCTCCACGGTGAGCGTTCACTACGATCCGATGCTGGCGAAGCTGATCGCGTCCGGCGACACGCGCGAGCAGGCGTTCGATCGCGCCGTGATGGCGCTCGGCGACTACGCGATCGAAGGCATCAACACCAACATCCCGTTTCTGATTCGTCTGCTCGAGCACGCTGCGGTGCGGCGCGGCGATGTGCACACGCAGTTCGTCGACGAGCACGTCGAGGAGCTCGTGCAGCCGGAGGAACCCGCGACATCGCCCGCTGCCGATCCATGGGTCGCGCTTGCCGGATGGGGGCGATGGCAGTTGACCGGCGAGCCGGCGGCGGTTCGCACAGCGCGGTCCTCTGCCGGCGGCCGGCGGCCGGCGCCGTCGCGAAAGCGGGCGGGTGCGCACCACGAGTCGCTGATGGCGCCGATGCCCGCGACCGTCGTTCGCATCCAGGCGTCTGTCGGCCAGCCGGTCACCCGTGGGGAGACGCTGCTCGTGCTCGAGGCGATGAAGATGGAGCTGCCAGTCCGCGCGACGTCGGACGGCACTGTCACCGCGATCAACTGTTCAGAGGGCGAGCTCGTGCAGCCGGGCGTCGCGCTCATCGACATCGACTGATGCACCTGCCGTCACACGTCACCGTCGTCGAAGTCGGCCCGCGCGACGGGCTGCAGAACGAAGCGGCGTCGATCGCGACGGCGGACAAGATCGCGTTCGTCAACGCGCTCAGCGCCGCAGGGCTGCCGGTCATCGAGGTCTCCGCGTTCGTCAGCCCGAAGTGGGTGCCGCAGATGGCTGACGCGGCCGAGGTGTTCGCAGGGATCCAGCGGCAGCCGGCCATCCGCTACACCGCGCTGGTGCCGAACCTCGCGGGCCTCGAGCGCGCGCATGCCGCAGGCGTGACGGAGGTCGCGATCTTCGCGGCCGCGTCGGAGACATTCAGTCGCCGGAACATCAACCAGACGATCGACGCGTCGCTGGCGACGTACCGCGGCGTCTGCGCACGCGCGCAGGCGCTCGGGATGCGCGTCCGAGGATATCTGTCGACGTCGTTCGGGTGCCCGTATGAAGGCGCGGTGTCGCCGGACCGGGTCGCGGAGCTCGCGGCCGCGCTCATCGGCATGGGCGCGTTCGAGGTGGCCGTGAGCGACACGATCGGCATCGCGCATCCCGGCCAGGTCCGCGGGGCCCTCGAGATCGTCCTGCGCCGCGTCGCGGTCGACAAGGTCGCGCTGCACTTCCACGACACGCGCGGCATGGCGCTCGCCAACGTCATGGCCGGTCTGGACGCCGGCGTCACGACCTTCGACGCGTCGGCGGGTGGCCTCGGCGGCTGTCCCTACGCGCCGGGCGCTACCGGGAATCTTGCGACCGAAGACCTGGTCTACATGCTCGACGGACTTGGCGTCGAGACCGGCGTCAGCCTGCCGGCGCTGCTGGCGGCGTCGCGCCGGATTGAACCGCGCGTCGGCCACCCCCTGCCATCTCGCTATTACCGCGCCGCCGCCGCTGAAAAACCGTGACACTCACCGTTTTACGTCTTTCGAAAAACGGTGAGTGTCACGGTTTCTCGAAATGAGACATGGCGGGTGGCAATTTCTGCAAACGGTGAGTGTCACGGTTTTCAGCGGCGGACGAACTCGACGCTCACGGGCGAGCCGAGCTCGATCGGCTGGCCGACAGGATCCAACCGGCCGGACTTCGGGTCGATCTTCAGCACAACCACCGAGTCAGACCGCTGGTTGCCGACAATCAGCCACGCCCCGGTGGGATCGATCCCGAATCCCCGCGGCGTGCTGCCCTGCGTCGGCTCGTGCTCGATCGGAATGAGCTTGCCCGACGCAGTGTCGATCGCGACCGCCGCGATGGTGTTATGACCGCGGTTCGACCCGTAGAGAAATCGACCGGATGGGTGCACCGCGATCTCCGCAGTGCTGAACCCCTTGTCGACCTGCTGCCCGTCCGGCAACGTCGAGATCGTCTGCACTTCGATGAGCGCGCCGGTCTTGGCGTCGCGCCTGAACGCCGTGATAGTGCACGTCATCTCGTTGATCACGTACGCAAACCGACCGGCCGGATCGAGCGCGACGTGGCGCGGACCGGAGCCAGGCTGCACCGTGGCAAACGCCGGCTCGCTCGGTGCCAGCGAGCCTGTCGCCGCATCGAAGCGATAGATCACCACCTTGTCGAGGCCGAGATCCGCGACGTAGGCAAAGCGATTCTGCGGCTCGATCGCGATGCCGTGCGCGTGCGGCGCCTTCTGACGTTCGGCATTCACGCTCGATCCGGTGTGCTGCACGAACGCGCTCGCGGGCTGCAGTCGCCCGTCGCGGTCGATCGGCAGCACGGCGACGCTGCCGCCGCCGTAATTCGCCACCAGCACGTTGCGACCCTCGCGATCGACGACCAGGTGCGCCGGCCCGGCGCCGCCCGATGACTGCTGGTTGATGGCCGTCAGCGCGCCGCTGGCGCTGTCGATGGCGAAGCCGCTGACGACCCCTGCAGGCTTTCCCTCGAAGGTGTTCACCTCGTTGACGGCGTAGAGGAACCGCTGCGACGGATGAACGGCGAGGAAGCTCGGACTCGTGGCTTCAGCCGCGAGCGTGGGAGCCGAAAGCGCGCCACTCGTGACATTCAGCCGCGAGACGTAGATGCCCTTGCTCTTTGGCGTGGTGTAGGTGCCGAAGTAGACGAGCGCGTCCGCCGGGGAGCCGGGGGGCCTGGGGGCCAGGGAGCCGCGATTCTGTGCGACACCAACCAGCGACAGGAATGCGAGACAAGCTGCCAGAGCAGCGGCGGGCCGTGTGATTGTTGGCATGGCACACGGATTATTTCCTCGCTGCCATCCACTCGTCCAGCCGCTCGTTGCTCCAGCAGTTGAGGACGCGCTCGGCCGGGATCCCCGCGATCCGGGCGTGCGCAATCGCGTAGTCGATGAAACCGAGCTCGGGGATCGAGTGCGCATCGCTGTCGAGCGCGAAGATGCAGCCGGCCTCCAGCGCCCGCCGCGCGAGGCCAAAATCGATATCCTGCCGATGCCAGTTCCCATCGAGCTCGATCGCGACGCCGCGTCTTGCCGCCTCGTCGAACACGCGATCCCAGTCGGCGCGAACGCCGGCGCGGCTGTTGAACATGCGGCCGCGCGGATGGCCGAGGATGGCGACCGCCTCGCCGCGGACCGCGCCGAGCATCCGCGCCGTCTGATCCTCCGGCCGGCGCAGCAACGAGTGCGGCGATGCGACGACATATTCGAAGGCACGACGCTCGTCCGGCTGCAGATCGAGCGTGCCGTCGCCGAGGATGTTCGCCTCGATGCCCTTGAAGATCCGGAAGCGGCCTTCGAACCGCGCGTTCAGCTTGTCGATCTCACGGTGCTGCCGCGCCACGTCCGTCATGCTCATGCCGCGCGCGATCGGCAGCCCGTACGAATGGTCCGTCACACCCAGGCACGTCTGCCCCAGCGCCATGCAGGCGTCCGCCATCGCCTGAATGGTCTCCCCGCCGTCGCTGTAGGTCGAGTGCATCTGGAAATCGCCGCGGTACTCCGCCCGCGAGACGAGCCCTTCTCCGGCACGCGCGCTCATCGCCTGCTGCATCACGAATTGACTGAGGAAGTTCTCGCGCAGGGTGCGTGCGTCGCGCACCTTCGACGCTTTCGATGACTTCGCGACCGCCTCGTCGACGGTCGCCGAGCGGCCCGTGCGAACGAGCTCGACGATGATGCGCTCGCTGGATGGGCCCACGAACGGGATCTCGCGCAGCGTCCCTGCCGCGACGAGATCGGCCACGGACATCGGTAGACCGACGATGGCCTTGGCGGCGCGCTTGTAGCCGAACTGGCTGCGCTCGGTCGGCTGCAGCAGCGCCATGTCGTGCAGCAGCGCCGCCGCTCTCAGGTTGAGGTCATCGACCGCGCCGACCGGTGGCAGGACGGCAGCTCGCGATGAGGTCGTCCGGTTCCGCTTCCGCGCCCGCTGCTGTGTCGTCAATTGCACACTCCGCCGCTCGCAGGAGACAACTCGAGCTGCTGCAAAGGGTTCGCCGCTGCAGCAAGCGCGGCACTAGGCTTGCTGACTCATACGCCGGAGACCTGAATGAGGCTGAACCGAACCGTCATCGCAACGCTTGCGCTCGCCGTCCTTGTCGCCTCATGCGGACGGCTGCAGCTCGGCGATCAGGATAAACGACGTGAGATGGATGCCGCGCTGCGGCAGACACTCGAGAGCTCTTCGCGGCCATCCTTCGTGACGCGCGACCAGGAAGGCTCGCGGCTGTGGAAGCAGACGCAGCAGTTCTACCAGCGCCGCGAGTTCGAGCCGGCATGGACACGCGACGCGGCTCCGCGCACGAAGATGGAAGACTTCGTCGGAGCGCTGCGCGCTGCCGGCGACGAAGGCCTCGACCCTGAGCTCTACGGCGTGTCGATGCTCGAGACGAAGTGGCGCGAGGGCTCGAAAGGCTTCCTCACCAAGAAGGGCTTCGACCCGCGCGAGGCGGCGGTGCTCGACGTCTGGCTGACGTACCTCTACATGAAATTCGCGTCGGACCTCGCCGACGGCCTGTCGGACCTCGCGCACGCGGATCCGTCGTGGCAGATCAAACCGGAGAAGATCGATCCGCTGCTGCACCTCGAGCGTGCGCTGCAGAAGGGCGACATCGCCGGCTCGCTGCGCGAGCTCACGCCCGATGATCCGGAGTATCGCGCGCTGCGCCAGGCGCTCGCCGACCATCGCGCTCAGGCCGCGCGCGGCGGCTGGCCGAAGGTCCCCGCGAACGCCCGCCTCAAGCCCGGTCAGCGCAGTCCGCACGTGCGCGCCATGGCGGCGCGGCTCGCGGCCTCCGGCGATTTCACCGGCACCGTGCCTGCCGAAGGACAGCCTGCGGTGTACGACGCGAGCCTGCAGGAAGCCGTCACGCGCTTCCAGCGCCGGCACGGCCTCCAGGACAACGGCGTCGTGACGCCGCCCGTCGTGGCCGCGATGAACGTGCCGATCGAGCAACGGATCCATCAGATCGTGCTGAACCTCGAACGCTGGCGCTGGCTGCCGCGCGATCCCGGCCGCCGTCACATGCTCGTCAACGTGCCCGAGCAGCGCCTCGACGTGTGGGAAGACGGCCGCGTCGTTCTTTCGATGCGCGTGATCGTCGGCAAGCGCGACTGGCCGACGCCCATCTTCAACGACGACATGACGCACGTCGTCTTCAGCCCGTACTGGAACGTTCCGCCGAACATCGCGACCGACGAGACGCTGCCGGCGCTGATGAAAGATCCCGGCTTCCTCGAGCGCAACAACATGGAGGTCGTCGACGCGAAGGGCCGGCAGATCGATCCGTCGGCGATCGACTGGATGGATCCGACGTCGTTCCGCTTCCGCCAGCGTCCCGGCGACGACAACGCGCTCGGGCTCGTGAAGTTCATGTTCCCGAACCAGTTCAACGTGTACCTGCACGACACGCCCACCGACTCGCTCTTCGGCCGCGCCGCGCGGCTGTTCAGCCACGGCTGCGTCCGCGTCGAGAAGCCCGAGGCGCTCGCCCAGTACGTGCTGCGCGATCAGCCGGAGTGGACGCTCGATCGAATCCGCGCGGCGATGAACGCGGGGCAGGAGCGGCACGTGAAGCTGCGCGAGCCGATTCCGGTCTATATCGGCTATTGGACGGCGCGCGTCTCACCCGACGGCATCGTGCAGTTCCGCGACGACGCCTACGGCCTCGACGCGAATCAGCAGGCGCTGCTGGCGGACAGGCTGCGGCGGCAGGAAGCGTCCACCAATGCGGCTGCCGCAGCCGCGCAGCCGCCGCAAAGACCAAAGGGCCAAGGCCCAAAGGCCAAGCGGTAGGGAACTCCAAGGACCAAGGGACCAAGGACCAAGGACCAAAGACCAAGGACCCGGGACCAGGGACCAGGGACCAGGGACTTAGCCCGCAGGGCAAATATCGGTGATTCTGGCGAGCAGTTCCTCGAGATCGACAGGCTTCGAGAGGTAGGCGTCCGCATCGATCTGCGCGATACGGTCGCGGCCGGCGGCGGACACGACGATGACGGGAATCTTCGAGAGCCGCGCGCTGCGCGCCTGCTCGCGGCGGAACTGCCAGCCGTCCATGACCGGCATCATCAGATCGAGCAGGATGATTGAGGCCGGCGTACCGGCCTCGAGACGTTCGAGCGCCTGACGGCCGTTGGCGGCGGTCTCGACGGCGAACCCCTCGAGTTCGAGGAATCTCGCCAGCATTTCACGGGTATCGACGTCGTCTTCGACGACAAAAACGGTAGGTTGCGTCATTCAGCCAGGCGCTGTGGCCGGGGGGCACGAAGCACCTCAGCCACGGTGTCGGCTAGAGTATCGGGCAGACACGGCTTCTGCAACAGCCTCTTGCAGCCCAGGTCCCGGGCTCGCTGCTCGTTCGCAAATCCGCCGTAGCCGCTCAGGCAGATGATCGGCATTCCCTGCAGCAAAGGATCGAACCGGATGCGTTCGATCAGCTCGAAGCCGTCGAAGTCCGGCAGCGAGAGGTCGGTAACGAGGACGTCGGGCCGCTGCAGCGCGAGTGCGCGCATCGCTTCCGAGCCGCTGCCCGCTTCGAGCACGCGATAGTCCGTCTCCATGAACTGCGCGTACATCTGCCGCGTGTCCTGGTGATCCTCCACGAGCAGGACGACAGGTCGATCCAACTCTGTCATGACGGTCGCCGCGCGCGGGCGCGCCGCCCGCGAACCACGGGTTCGTCCAGAATCTTCAGGTGCTGACCGATCTCGGTGACGAGATCCATCGGCAGGCACGGTTTGGCGATGAAGCCGTCGCATCCGGCGGCGCGTGCCCGGTCACCCTCCGGCGCGAGGGCGTGGGCGCTGAGCGCGACGATGCGCAGGTGGGTCGTGGCTGGATCGCGCTTGAGGATGCGGGTCGCTTCCCAGCCGTCGATGCCGGGAAGCGACAGGTCCATGAGAATCAGATCCGGAGACAGCGCGCGTGCCTTGTCGATCGCCTCGCGGCCGTCACGCGCGGTCTCCACCGAGAACCCTGAGAACTCCAGGAAATCCCGATACATCTCGCGCGCGTCGTCGAAGTCCTCGACGAGCAGGATGAGCGCGCGCGCGCGAGGTGCAGGCATCGACATGCCTCGTCAGTATACCAACGGCCTCAAGCGGGAAGTTTGAGGACCTGCCCAGGCTTGATGAGGTTGGGGTCGCTCAGCTGATCGCGGTTCAACTCGAATATGCGCATGTAGGCATTCGCATCACCGAGTTGCTGCTTCGCGATTCCGCTCAGCGTGTCTCCCGACTTGACCGTATACGTCCGGCCGGCAGTGCCGGTCGCACCCTCGCCCGTGACCTTGATGTCAGCGACGATTTCGTTACGCCAGTCGGGAATCGTCTTGATGGCCTGCCAGATTTCGTTCTTTTCGTTCTCCGACTTGACGGATCCGATAAAGTGCAGCTTGCCCTCCTTCTCTTGCGCGCTGCCGTCGAATTTCCCCTTCGCCACCGAAATGGCGTACGCGTACTTGTCACGAAGTCCCATACTTGGAAGCCTCCGGGCCGTGGCGTGCAAGCGATATTCCGCTCGTTACTTCGGCTGAGCGACGACGGCGAGAAAAGTCGGCCTTGGGGCTGACGCCGAGGCGGGACACGCTCTGCAGTCCGAGCGCATTCAGATCAGCGAGCGGCTTCCAGGCTGAGAATCCGGAACGCCATCCGGACAACGTGCCATCGCTGGCCACGAGCAACAGGCGGTTAGGCGGCGGCGTTGATCGTACAGTATTGCCATGCCGAAGTACATGCTGCTGCTCTACGATGACCCATCGACCTTCGCCGCCCTGAAGCCCGAGGAGATAGAGACGGCGATCGAAAAGTACGTGGCCTGGGGCGACCGCCTGCGCCGGCAGGGCATCTTCGTCGGGAGTGACAAGCTCGCCGACGAGCCCGGCAAAGTCGTGCGCGGGTCGGGCCGGTCGATGCGCGTCACCGACGGTCCGTACAGCGAGACGAAGGAAGTGCTCGGCGGACACTTCACGATTCGCGCCGCCAGCTATGAGGAAGCGGTCGAACGGACGCGAGACTGCCCGCATCTCGAGTATGGCGGTACGATCGAAGTGAGGCAGATCGACGAGCTCGGGTCCGAGTAGGCCGAGGGTCCGAGTAGTTCGAGTGGTCAGGCGCCGAAGACCCTGAGCTCGGCGATGGTCCAGTAGTAGTACGGATCGGCGCCGGTCTGCGTCAGGCGGATGTATCGGGTCGTCACCGGGCCGAAGGCGAACGTCAGCGGCAATTGCCGCGCGTCGAGCAGCGCGGCGACGAGCGCCGGGCCGCTGCCGGGCCCGGACCACGCCCGCTGCCACGCCGCGCCATCGAGCGACGTCTCAATCACCAGCCCCCGCGGGAAATCTGCGACGTAAGCGCCGATCATCGTCTCGATGCCGCGGACGTTCTGCGGCGACCCGAGGTCCACCGTGATGCTGTCGCCGGCGCGCTGATGACGTCCGGCGGACCAGCGCGTGACGAGATCGCCGTCCGTCATCACGTGCAGGTCGCCTTCGCCGACGTTGGCCGTGCTCGCCGCGATCGAAAGCACCGGGCCGTCGAGCCGGCGAGGCGCCTCGAGATTCGGCGGCTTGCGGATTCGATACGCCGACCATGCCGGGCCGTCGTACACCTTCTCAGCCGCCGGATGCGACGCGACGTAGGCCTCCCATGTCCGGTTGCCGTCCTCCCAGTGATCGACCGTGACCTCGAGATCGCCGTACCGCGCGAGGTGCGTCAAGGTGTCGTGATCGCCGCTTTTCAAGAGGTAGTTGAGCACCCAGTAATGCCGCGCGAAGTAGCCGCTGTATCCGTTGACGACGGGGCGCTCGTGCGCGATCGCCCAGTAAAGCGATTTCAGATCGTGGCCGACGAACACCGGCAGATCGAGCCGCGCCTGCGCCGTTGTGCGGTTTGGCCGCGGGGCCGGATGCCCCGGCAGCTCGAGCCCGGTCGTCCACCCGTCGGCGAGCACCCCGACGCACGCCGCCGTGACGAGCGCGGTCCGCGCACGCGGCCAGTGTCCGGCGAGACGCATGATGGCAAGGGCGCCCGCCGAGGCCAGACAGAGGACGGCGATCATCCAGAAGCGCGCCGGGACGCGGACACCGTCGACGCCGGGAATCGACATCAGCCACGAATAGGGCGCCTTGTAGAGTGCCGGCCGGTTCATGAACGTCGGCTCCGGTCCGAGGCTGAAGAGCCACATCACGACGGCGGCGAGCACGAAGAACGCGAACGGCGAGCGCGCCCTCCAGAAGGAGCGAACGACGGGATGGAGCGCCACCGCGATCGCGAGCATCACGAATCCAACCGAGAGCGGCTTGTGCGGCGTGCGCACTGAGAGCAACTGGATACCACCGATGTCGATCTTCCAGGGACCCCAGATCGCCGGCGTGGCCGCGACAAGCATGAACAGGATTCCCACCGCCGCCGCGATCCACATCGTCCGCGGGCGCCTGCGCCCCGCGCCCGTCGCGCGCCATCGCAGCAGCGCTGCAGCGGCGACGAGGACGACGATCGCGGCGCCGGGGAAGATCTCCGCTTCCGGGCGGCCGAACACCGTCACCCACCGCCACACCAGCAGGTTGCCCGATGCCTGCAGCACGCTGGCGACGTCGGCGCTGAACGCTGCGATCTCGCTCGTCCAGCGCCGCATCGCGTACGCCCGCTGGATCCGCCAGTAGCCGTACAACAGGGGGGCCATCAGCGCCGCGGCGACCGCCCACACGACGAGCACGCTGGCGAGCCGCGTCCAGCGCTCGCGGCCGACGGCGAACCACAGCAGCCAGAGGACGACGAGCACCGACAGGTAGAAGAAGTAGTAGCCGCACGTCAGCGCCTGCATCAGCCAGGAGCCAGCGAACAGCAGCAGCCAGCGCGAGCGATAGTCGCGGAAGTATTCGATCAAGCCGACGAGTGCGAGCGGCATCCAGTACGACGACAGCACCTGGACGTGCGAGAGCTGCGCCGCGCGATACGGGGCGAACGCGAAGGCGAGGCCGCAGACGAGCGCGGCGTCGTGACGGCGCGTCAGCGACCATCCGAGCGCATGCGCCGACAGCCCGCTCAGCACGAACGAGAGGAAGAACACCAGGTTGTAAGTCAGGACCGGGTTCTCCGTCGCCAGGAACACCGGCGTCGTGATGGGCGCGAACCCGAGCAGATGCTCGGAGAAGGCCGTCACCCCCGTGGCCGGGAAGAACTGCGGCATGTTCCACCAGGCGTCGGTCAGCGGCAGGGTCCGCGCGTTCCACGCGAAGATCGACATGTTCAGCAGGGCGTCGCCGAGGTCATTTGCCACGCGCGTGCCGGCGTGCAGGACGAGCGGCCAGGTATACGCCGTCGCCAGCAGCAGGTACAGCACGCCGGCGAGGACGATCGGAGGGATGCGGCGCATTACCTATAATCTGCCTGATGCTGCATTCATCCTTCAAACGATTCGCAATAGCCGCTGCTCTGTTCGCCACCGCCGCGTGCGGGCTGCCGTTCGTCCACCGGAGCGACGACCGGTCCGTCGGCGTGCTCGTTTACAACATCCACGCCGGCAAGGACGCCGAAAGCCGGCCGAACCTGGAAGGCGTCGCCGACCTGATTCGATCCACGCAGGCCGACATCGTCCTGCTGCAGGAGGTGGACCGCGGCACGAAGCGTTCTGGCGGAGTCGATCAGTTGCAGGCACTGATGGACCGTACCGAGTACTCCGGCGCGTTCGGACGGACGCTCGATTACGACGGCGGCCTCTACGGCATCGCCGCGCTCTCACGGAACGGGTTCGGCTATGAGGACACGGTGCCGCTGCCTGTCCTGCCCGTGCAGGCGCGCGCCGGCGGGTCACACGAACCGCGGGCCGCGCTCGTCACCGTTGCCTACACGCGGCTCGGGCGATTGCAGGCGTTAACGACCCATCTCGATGCCGGGAAAGGTGACGAGTACCGCCAGCAGGAGGCGGATCGACTGCGCGAGCTGCTGCTGATCCGGCGCGCCGCCGGCCTGCCGCTCATGCTCGGCGGCGACATGAACGCCATGCCGGACAGCGCCGTGATCAAAAAGGTACTCGGCTTCGGGGTGCGCGACGCGTGGGCGGAGTGCGGACAGGGAGACGGCTTCACGTTCCCTGCCGTCAAGCCGGTGCGGCGAATCGACTACCTGTTTCTGACCGAATCGCTCCGCTGCACCGAAGCGCGCGTCATTGACACGACGCTCTCGGACCATCGCCCGTTGTTCGTGCGCGTGACGATGTCGACCGAGTAGGGGCCGGGCTTGCCCGGCCCGCGGCCCGGCCCTACCGGCGACGGCCGCCCACCATCGATCCGAAGATGCCGCGGAGGATCTGGCGGCCGATGCTCGATCCGACCGATCGCGCGGCGCTCTTCGCGGCGGCTTCGAGCATTCCTTCGCGACGGCCGCCCCGCGGACCCGTCGATCCGAAGATCAGGTCCGACACGCCACCGCCGGCCCGTTCGGAGCTCTCGGCCTTCTCGGCCTTCTCGGACTGCTCGGCCTGCTCGGCCTTCTCGGACTTCTCGGACTTCTCGGACTTCTCGGACTTCTCGGCGCGCGCTCTCAGCTGTTCGTGCGCGGACTCCCGGTCGATCGCCTGCTCGTATCGCCGCTGCGCCGTCGATTGCCGCATCAACGCCGTGCGCTCCTCTGGCGTGATCGAGCCGATGCGCGAGGCCGGTGGCAGGATCCAGGCGCGCTCCACGGGACACGGACGGCCGTGATTGTCGAGGAGCGAAATCAGCGCTTCGCCGACGGCCAGCTCGGTCATCGCACGCGCGGTATCGATGGCCGGGTTCGTGGGGAGCGTGTCGGCGGCGGCGCGGACGGCCCGCTGCTCCCTCGGCGTCGCGGCACGAAGCGCATGGTGGATGCGATTGCCAAGCTGCCCGAGCACCTTGTCCGGCAGGTCGCCCGGATTCTGCGTGACGAAGTAGACGCCCACGCCCTTCGATCGGATCAGCCGCACGACCTGCTCGATCTTCTCCACCAGCGGCTCCGGCGCATCGTCGAACAGGAGATGCGCCTCGTCGAAGAAAAAGACGAAGCGCGGTTTGGCCACGTCTCCGACCTCCGGCAACTGCTCGAAGAGCTCGGCGAGCAGCCAGAGCAGGAACGACGAGTACAGCTTGGGCGCGTGGATCAGGCGGTCGGCGACGAGCATGTTGATCACGCCGCGCCCGTCGGCGTCGGTCTCGATCAGATCGTGGACTTCGAGCATCGGCTCGCCGAAGAAGCGATCGCCGCCCTGTTCGTCGAGCTGCAGCAGCGCGCGCTGAATCGCGCCGACCGACGCCGACGAGACGCGGCCGTACTCGCTGTTGATCTGCTTCGCGTTGTCGGCGACCCATTTGAGCATCGCGCGCAGGTCTTTGAGATCGAGGAGCGGCAGCCCCGCCTCGTCCGCGACCTTGAACGTGACCGCCAACACGCCGTGCTGCGTCTCGTTCAGTCCCAGCAGCCGCCCGAGCAGCAGCGGTCCCATGTCCGAGACGGTCGCGCGCACCGGATAGCCGCTCTGCCCGAACAGGTCCCAGAACTGGACGGCGCTGCCCTCCCACTGCGGCTCCGGAAAGCCGAGACGTTGCAGCCGTTCGCCGAGCTTCGGCGTCTTCTCGCCGGGCGCCGCCAGACCAGCCAGATCGCCTTTGACGTCGGCGAGGAATACGGGCACGCCCAGGGCTGAAAACCGTTCCGCCAGCACCTGCAGCGTGACGGTCTTGCCCGTGCCGGTCGCTCCCGTCACCAGGCCGTGGCGGTTGGCCATCGCCGGCAGCAGCGCGAGGTCGGTGCCGCTCGCCGTCTTCGCAATCGGGTTCATTGCGCGCCGCCGTTCTGATCGGTGCCGGCGCGGATGCGCGCGATCTTCGCGTCGCGCTCGGACTCAAACCGCTCGAGGTCGCGGCGCAGCTCCCGGTCGCGCTCCTCGCGCTCCGCGGGATCGAAGACGCCCATCACCGCGGACTGGTGCATGATCTTGCGCTCCGCGACCCGCGCCTCGCAGATGCTCCGCGCCTCCGCAATCGCGGCGCGCTGGGCATCGGTCAGCGGCTTTTCCTGCACGCCGGCCTCCGCGTCCTTGCGGCGGAGCCGTTCCATGGCGAGCTCGAACGCGCTTTTCGGGGCATCAGACATACGGGCCAGTGTAGCGAGTTCGCTCTCCACTCGGATACAGAGTGGAACCGTCAGAGCTGCAAGTTCGTCCAATGTGACGTTTCCATATGACATCCGAGTGGAGTATGCTGGCGCCGTCATGACACGCAAGCGCACACCGGCGGCCGAACAGGCGGACGTCCTTCAGGGGACGCTCGACATGCTCGTGCTGCAGTCGCTCCTGCTTGGTCCGGCGCACGGATACACCATCGCGCGCGTCATCCAGCAGCGCTCGGACGACATGCTGCAGGTGGGCCAGGGCTCGCTGTACCCCGCGCTTCACCGCCTCGAGGATCGCAAGTGGATCGCATCCTTCTGGGGTACGTCCGAGAACAACCGCAAGGCCCGGTACTACCGCCTCACTCCGGCGGGACGACGGCAACTGGCCGCCGAGACGAGCCGCTGGGAACAGCTCGTCCGCGCCGTCAGCCGCGTGCTCCGCCCGGTGGACGACGCGAGCTGACTATGGGGTGGCGGCGATTCGTGCATCGCAGCCGGTGGGATGTGGAACGAGCGCGCGAGATGGAGGCCCACCTGCAGATGCAGGTGGACGATTACGTCGCCGCCGGCATGGCGCCGGACGCCGCCTGGCAGCGCGCCAGGCGCGAGTTCGGCAACGTCCGAGCCATCCGTGAAGAGATCTACGACATGAATACCCTGGCGCTGCTCGAGCACATCGCCCGCGACGCGCGCTATGCCGCTCGGGTCCTGCGCCGGTCGCCCGGATTCACGATCACGGCACTGCTGACGCTGGCGCTGGCGATCGGCGTCAACACCGCGGTCTTCAGCCTCGTGGACGCGGCGCTGCTGAAGCCGTTGCCCTATCCCCATCCCGATCGTCTCACGCTCGTCTCATCGACCATTCGCGAAAAGGGCGAGGTGCGCGAGGACATCGCCCAGCACGGGCTGACGTGGGAGACGATCCGCGATCGGGCGTCGACGGTCGACGCCGCGGTGTTCTCGTCCTGGCCGGCGGGCGTGAATCTCGTCACCGGATCGACCGCCTCCTACGTGCAGCAACAGCGCGTCGGCGCCGGCGTGTTCCGTGTGCTCGGCGTTGCGCCGGCGATCGGCCGCGAGTTCTCCGCAGAGGAAGACGCGCCGGGCGGTCCGGCTGCCGCGATCCTCAGTCACCCTCTCTGGCAGCGGTTGTTCGGCGCCGATTCGTCCGCCGTCGGCCGGTCACTGACGCTGCGCGGCGAGCCCTATCGGATCGTCGGTGTCATGCCGCCCGGATTCCGAACATCGGTTGAAGCCGACGTCTGGACGCCGCTGCGCGCGAGCCGGTCGGGCGAAGGCGACGGAGAGAACTACACGATCGTGGCGCGCCTTCGCAGCGGCGTGACGCTCCCGCAGGCGCAGGCGGAGATCGCGGCGCTCGGCCGTGACGTGTTCCGGCAGCGCCCATCACGCGCGGGCGTCACGGTGGACTTCTCGCTCGTGCCGATGCAGCGCGGGCTGACCGGGCCAGTGCGCGAGACGCTGCTGATGCTGTGGGCGGCCGTCGCCATCATTCTGATCATCGCGTGCGTCAACCTGGCGGGTCTGCTGATCGCGCGCGCCTCCACGCGTCAGCGCGAGATCGCCACGCGGATCGCGCTCGGCAGCGGCACGACCGCCGTCCTGCGGCAGTTTCTGGTCGAAAGCGTCATCGTTGCTGGCGCGGGCGGTGTCCTGGGGTTGCTCGTCGGCTACGGCACGCTCGACATACTGCGCGAGCTGACGCAGGAGATGTTCGAGTTCCCCAGAAACCCCTCACTGGACCTTCGCGCCGTGATCGCCGCTGCGGTCTTCTCGGCCACGGCCGGCGTCGTATTCGGCACCGCGCCGGCTGCCGTCATCTCCTGCATGGGCGTCGCGCGAGGGCTGACCGCCGGCGGCCGGACGTCGACGACGTCGCGCATCCGTGTGCGCAAACTGCTCGTCATGGCGCAGGTCGCTCTCGGCGTCGTGCTGCTCGTGGCGGCCGGCCTGCTCCTCCGCAGCTTCGCGCACCTGCGAGGCCTCGAACCGGGATTCAACCCTGACGGCCTCACCGTCGCGACCGTCTCGCTTGAGGACGCCCGCTATCGCAGCGGCGCCCGCGTTCAAGAATTGTTCGCCGCAACCGTCGGCCGCATTCGGGCGGCGCCCGACATCGCCGGCGCGGCAGTCTCGCTCGGCGTGCCCTACGAGCGGCTGCTGAATCTCGGGTTCCGTCAGCTCGACGGGCCGCAGGCCGTCGCGCCGGGCCGGACGATGACGAGCGCCAGCTACGTGACGGACGCGTTCTTCGACGTCATGCAGATCGGCGTTCGGGCCGGCCGCGCGTTCGACGCGCGCGACACCGCCGCGGCGCCGGCCGTCGCGATCGTCAGCGAGACGTTCGTGCGCACGTATTTCCCCGCCGTACCGGCCGCCGAGGTCGTCGGACATCGGATTGGAATTGCCGGCAGGGACCGCGAGATTGTCGGCATCGTCGGGGACGTACAGGTCAGGCCAGGATGGGGCGAACTGGGGCCGCTGGCGCCGATGCCGGTCACCTACCTGCCCGTGGCGCAGCTCAACGACGCGTTCCTGCGCGTGGTACACGGCTGGTTCTCGCCCGCATTTATCGTTCGTGGATCGGGACGTGTCCGGGACGTCGAGGGCACGGTGCGGCGCGCGCTGGACGCCAGCGATCCATTGTTGCCGCTCGCGGAGGTTCGATCGATGCCGGACGTGCAGCGCGAGGCGATCGCACCGGCGCGCCTGCTGATGCTTCTACTGACGACCCTGGCGGCCGCAGCCGTGCTGCTGGCGGCCATCGGTATTCACGGACTGATTGCGTCGGCCGTGACGGAGCGGACGCGGGAGATGGCGATTCGGATGGCGCTCGGTTCGACGCCGGCGGGCGCGATGCGCGCGATCGTCGCGCCGGGTACGCTCGTCGCCTGCGTGGGTGTGGCTGCCGGCGTACCGCTGGCGGCGATCTTCGGCAGCCTCGCGCGTCACTTCATCTGGGGCGTGACGCCGGGCGACCCGGCGACGTTCACCGGCGCAACCCTCCTCGTGATCGGCGTCGCCGTCGTCGCGAGCATCGCGCCAGCGATGCGGATCCTCAGGCTCGATCCGGCGACCGCGTTACGACACGAATAGGCGAGGCGGACGCGCTCTCCGCCCACCGGGGGCAGGTGCGGCAGCGGGCCGTGTCCTCGACCGGCCGCGGCGGCCCGTCGATGTGGCACGACCAGGGGAATTCTTCGGCGGCCATCCAATACGGCGCGACGGCAAACAGCGTCGGCTCCGCGAATCGGCAAGTCTGAACGGTGTGCACCTCGGGCATCGTCCCTCCCTGGTCGCATTGGATGGAGCAACTTGGGTGCCGCGGGATGACGCCGCGAAACACTGAGAAAAACAGCGGCACGCCAGGAACCGCGCCGCGCGGGCCAAACCGGACTGCCGGGAATTCGGCGGCTACCCTTTACCTTTACCCCTTACCCCTTTCCCTTTACCCTTGCCTCCCATGCGAATCCTGCTGCTCTCGATGCCGGATTCCTTCGAGCACACGCCGTCGCTGACGATGCGCATGCCGAACGGCGGGCTTGCGTCGCTTGCGGGAAACGTGGACGAGCGCCATCGCGTCGCGATCGCCGACCTCGTTCTCGCGCAACACGACGTCGCCGGCACCGTCGAGCGCTTGCTCCGTGACCTCGAGCCGGACGTCGTCGGCCTGTCGGTGATGACGTTCCAGCGGCGCACTGCGCTGGCCCTGGCACGGCTCATCCGTCGCGCCTGCCCTCACGTCCGGCTCGTGGCTGGCGGCTACGATCCGAGCCTGGCTCCGCACGCCTACGAATCGCCGAATCACGGGATCGACTTCGTGGTGCGGGGCGAGGGAGATGTGACCTTTCGCGAACTCCTGCGTGCGCTCGAGCGCGGGCGCCCGGTCGACGCCATCGCCGGTCTTTCGTTCCGCCGACACGATCGCTTTCAGCACAACCCGCCGCGTGGGGTCGGCAGCCTCGACGACAACGACATCCGGCTGCCGAACCGCGCCGCGCGTGTGCTCTCCGGCTATACGTTTCTCGGCCGCCAGATCGATGTCGTCGAGACATCGCGCGGCTGCACCTACGACTGCAGCTTCTGCTCGATCGTCGAGATGCGCGGCCGCAACTTCCACACCTACGCGTTCGATCGCGTGCTGGCCGACATCGCCGACGCCCGGTCGCGCGGCGCGCGCATGATCTTCATCGTCGATGACAACATCACGCTGAACGTCCGGCGCTTCGAGGCGCTGTGCCGCGCGATCGCCGACGCCGGGCTGGCCGACATGCACTACATCGTCCAGGCGATGACGTCCTCGATTGCGAACCACGGCGAGACGCTGGCGCCGGCGATGCGCGCTGCCGGCATTCGCTACGTGTTCCTCGGCATCGAGAACGTGCTGGACCAGGACCTGTCGTTCCTGCGCGCGGGCGCGAAGAACGCGCGGCGGGAGCGCGGACGACCGAAGGGCAACGCGGCGCTGCAGGCGATCGACTACCTGCACCGGAACGACATCTACGTCGTCGGCGGCCTGATCGTCGGCAACCCTGACGACACCGTGGAGTCGATCGAGGCGAACCTGGAATTCGCGCGCCGCCATGTCGACTGGCCGTACATCCAGCATCCCACGCCGTATCCGGGCACACCGATGACGCGCGACTTCGAGGAGCGCGGCTTGATCGTGAGCCGGCGGTTCGAGGAGTACGACGGGACGACCGCCGTCGTCCGGACCGCGCACGTCGGCGCCGAGGAGGTGGAGTTCATGCGCTGGCGTGCGGAGCGGTGGATGAAGGCTCGCCACCTGCCGGTAGTGCTGCGCCACTACCCCGCCTTCGTGCTGCGCATGGCGCCGCGGATGCTGGCGCACACGTTCCGCGGCAGCTCGTGGCGATCGGTCCTCGGTCTCGAGAGCGCGCGAGACGTGTTCCGGCGCTACAAATCAATTCGCGCGCGGGAGCGTGAGTACCTGTCCGTTCCGGTGGATGCGTCCGTCCTTCATCACGAAACGGACGCGGCGGAGCGCGGTGATGTCGCGGCCCGGGTCGCCGTCGACGGCGATCACGTCGGCCAGCAGCCCCTGCTTCAGACGGCCGACGCGGTCTTCCATGTGCAGGACGCGGGCGGCCGTTGACGTCGCGCTCGCGAGCGCCTTCAGCGGCGGCATACCGTAGTCGACCATCAGCTCCAGCTCGCGCGCGTTGTCGCCGTGCGCGAACACGCCAACGTCGCTGCCGCTGAGAATCGTCACGCCCGCGGCGAGTGCCGCCTTGAAGCTGGCGCGCTTGCGCGCGAGCGACGGCGGCTCGGGCGCCGATCCCTTCTTCCATCCGGCGTACTGGGTCGTCGCGTCGCTCGCGGCCAGCGTCGGGCACAACACCACGCCCCGTTTCGCCATCAGCTCGAAGATCTCCGGCGTGCCGTCGTTGCCGTGCTCGATCGTCTCGACGCCGGCGAGCACCGCTCGCCGCATCCCTTCCGGCGTGCTCGCGTGCGCGGCCCCCGGCCGGCCGCTGCTGCGCGCCGTTTCGACGAGGGCTTTCAGCTCTTCGAGCGAGAAGGTCGGCGCCGCCTCGCCGCGCGCGCCCCATCGGTAGTCGGCGTACACCTTGACCCAATCGGCGCCGTGGCCGATCTGGTCGCGGACCACGCGCATGAGCGTCTCGATCCCGTCCGCTTCTTCGGCGCCCTGTGGCACTCGGTACTCACGCGCGAAGCCTCTCGGGCCATAGCTGCCGGTCGCGACGATCGCGCGCGTCGTCACGAGCATCCGCGGGCCCGGGATGACGTCCTGGTTCACCGCGTCTTTCAGATCCGCATCCGCGTACGCGGCACCCTCCGTGCCAAGATCGCGAATCGTGGTGAAGCCGGCGAGCAGCGTGTCGCGCAGGTGATTGACGGCGCGCGCCGTTCGCAGGCCGACCGGCTCGCGCAGCACCTGGTCGTTCCACGGCGTCTCGTCGTAGGGATGCAGCAGGACATGCGAGTGCCCCTCGATCAGGCCGGGCAGCAGCGTCATGCCTGGCAGATCGATGACCGTCGCATCCGAGGACGCCATCGAAGGCGCCGGTCCAACCGCATCGATGCGCCCGCCGCGGATTCGAACCGCCCAGCCGTCGTGCGCTGCTTCGCCGTCGAACACGCGAGCCGGCTTGAGAATGGAGACCGTCGTCGATTGAGCGCTCGCGATGAACGGCAAGACCGCGATGGTTGGCACGAGGAGATTGCGCAGCATGGCGAGGATTATGCTGTATTCTTCCCCGGCATACGTCGCGGGATTATCTGTGCCTGGCGTCTCGAGAAAAACGGCATCGCCCTCCGTCACCGACCTGGGATCCGCCATTGGTGAGATCCGTCAGGCGTGCGAAGAGCTGGGCAACGAAGCCCATCGCTCGCCGTACTTTCTGATCGTCGGCGCGGGTATCTCGTACCCGCCCGTGCCGCTGGCCGCGAACATCATCGAACATTGCCGGCAGATCGCCGAACGGTACGGCCGCAACACCACGACCTCGGCGACCGCCACGCTGGACATGTACTCGCAGTGGTTCGGACGCGCGTACCCCGCAGCCCGCCAGCGGCAGGAGTACCTTCGGTCGCTCATCGAACGGAAGCCTCTGTCGCTCGCCAGTCTGCGGCTGGCTCACCTGCTGTCGGCGCATCGGCTCACGAACATCGTCGTCACCACCAACTTCGACGATTTCCTCGCGAGAGCGCTGCGCCTGTTCGGCGAAGAGCCCGCCGTCTGCGATCATCCGCGAACGGTCGGCCGAATCGACCGCGATCGGCCGGATATCCAGATCGTCCACGTGCACGGGAGCTATCTCTTTTACGACCTCGCGAACCTGAGAGGCGAAGTCACCGACCGGGCGCGCATCGATCACGAGACGAGCTTCACGATGATGGGGCTCCTCGACAGCCTTCTCTGGAGCCGCTCGCCGCTGGTCATCGGATATTCGGGATGGGAGGGCGACATCGTCATGAGCGCTCTGCGCCGGCGGCTCCGCGGGGGCAATCCGCTCGCACAGAGCATCTACTGGTTCTGCTTCCGGCGTTCCGAACTGGAGCGGCTGCCGCGGTGGCTGCGGCAGAGCCCGGACGTGCGGTTCGTCGTGCCACCCGAGCCTGTCCCGGACACAACGGCAAGGGCGCGCACGGGCGGCGATGACCCCGCGTCGCAGGGCAAAGGCAGCTCCGAGCCGACGCTGCAGGCCTTCGACGTGTTCGATCGCCTGAACGAGTCCTTCGAGGTTGGTCCCCCGGCAATCTTTCAGAATCCGGTCAAGTACTTTGCCCAGACACTCCAGACTGCGCTGCCGCCGACCGATGCGTCGACAGGCGATCCGTACGCGTTCAAGGCGCTCATCGAACGGCTGAACAAAGCCGCGGCGACATTTGAGACCTCGACTCGGGCGCCGAAAGGCATCGCGACCGATCTCGAGCGTCTGCGAGAGTCGATGCGCGAGTCCAACTATGCGGCCGCCGTCAGGATTCTGGCGCGCTTCGTTCCCCAGCGGTTGCCAAAGCTGGATGCTGCGGTGCGCAAGGAGGTGCTCGACGCGGCCGGACTCGCGGCCACGGCACTACTCGCGCGCAAGCCGAAGGCCTTGAGTGAAGACCTCGCGCGCATCGCCGTGTTCGACCCGACGATCGAGCGGCTGCTCGGCGATCTGCCGGCGGGGATGGTGTGGTGCATCGGCTCGCGGTCGAATCAACTCGGATTGGAGGTCATGGCGGGGGGCAAGGGCCCGCACGGCGCGTTCACCGCCCAGTTCGCGGAAGCGCTTCGTGATGCCACGGCCGATATCGATGACGACAACCGGATTTCCATCCTCGAGAGCACCATCGCAGCCGCGCGAGGCCTCGCGGGCGGACAGGCTGGCGGGTTCGGCGCGCAGATCCCAGTCGTGTCCGGCGATGCCGGGCGCATGGCGCTGTTCGCCGCACGGCGCGGCAAAGCCGAGCGGAACGTCGAGAGGCTCCATGCGCTGCTCGTGGGCGTCAACAAGTACGAAGAGAACCTCCAGCTGCGGGGCCCGAAGAATGACGTCGCGCTGATGTCGCAAGTACTCCGCAGTCGCGAACGGAGGCTGTTCAAGGAAGCGAAAGTGCACGTGCTGCAGGATGGACATGCCAGCCGTTCTGGCGTTGAGAAGGCGCTCGAGTCGATCGCGGACGTTGCGGCCGCTGATGACATCGTCGTGTTTTATTTCAGCGGCCATGGCAGGAAGACGCTGGAGGCTTCGTCCCGTCCGGACGATCCGCCTGGCATAACGGTTTACCTGCACGACTACACCGGCGCCGGCGCGGTGCGTGCCCACGACCTCAAGGCTCTTCTGGCCAATATTCCAGCGAAACACACACTGGTCGTGCTGGACTTCTGATCGCCGATCGACGCGCTCGACAGCGCGGGACGGCTCGTCGCTGCGGGTATACTGCACTTCCTCTATGCCGCAGACGATGGACTCCTCCGCACCGAAGCTGGCGGTTCATGGCAAGCTGCCGCCATGGGGCGTACGCGATCTGCCGGCACCGGCGCCCTTCACCCCCCGCAACGCGCTGCTGACTGTCGGACCCGGCGTCATCGGGCTCGGCATCGCCATCGGCAGCGGCGAATGGCTGATCGGACCGGCCGTCGTTCTCAAGCACGGCGCGGCGCTGTTGTGGATCACGACAGCCGCGGTGTTTCTCCAGGTCGTGCTGAACCAGGAGATGGCTCGCTACACGCTCTATACGGGCGAGCCGATCGTCACCGGGTTCATGCGTACGAAGCCGGGCCCGGCGTTCTGGGGCTGGACGTACGCGATCTTCGGGCTCGCGCAGTACGGATGGCCAGGCTGGGCGCTCGCCAGCGCCACCGCGACGACGGCGCTGTTCCTCGGACGCATGCCCGGCCCATCAGATGCCTCGACGGTGATTGCGATCGGCTACGGCACGTTTGCGCTCTGCTTCGCCATCACACTCGGCGGCCGCAAAGTCGAGCGCACCGTCGAGTACGCGATGTGGTTCATGATCGCCGGCATCTTCGGCTATCTCGCGATGGTCGATGTCTTCACCGTGTCGTCCGAGAACTGGCGGCGCGTGGTCGGCGGGTTCTTCAGCTTCGGCGCGCTGCCGCGGGGCGCCGACTGGCTGCTGCTCGGCGCGTTCGCCGCGTATTCCGGATCGGGCGGCATCGGCAACGCGTACACGACGAACTGGATGCGCGACAAGGGCTACGGCATGGGCGGAACCGTCGGCTACATCCCGAGCGCGCTGGGCGAGGCCGTCGCGCTGCGGCCGCACGGCAACGTCTTCACGGTGACATCGGAATCGCTCGGCGTGTGGCGGCAATGGTGGAAGTACCTGCACATCGATCAGTGGGGCATCTTCGGCCTCGGATCGCTCGTCGGCATGGCGCTGACGCTGCTCTTCACCGTGCAGTACGTCCCGGCCGGCACGGTCGCGGGCGAGTGGGCGGTCGCGAACCTGCAGGCTGAAGGGATCGCGACGGTACACGGGCGCATCTTCTGGTACCTGACGCTGCTGTGCGGCCTCTGGATCCTGCTCTCGACGCAGCTCGGCATCGTCGACGGCCTGCCGCGCGCGACGACGGACATCCTGTGGTCGGCCAGCCCGCAACTGCGGCGCGCCGGCGACGTGCGGATCATCTATTACGGCGTGCTCGCCGCGTTTGCGGTCTGGGGCTGCATCGCGCTGAACCTGGCGCGGCCGCTGACGCTCATCATCATCGGCGCCAACGCCGCCGCCGTCATCTTCGTCTTCGAGAGCATCCACACGCTCGCGCTCAACCGTCGCGTGCTGCCGCGCGAACTGCGGCCGCCGCTCTGGCGGGAGGTCTGTCTCGTCCTCTGCGCCCTCTTCTACGGCGCCTTCGTCACCGCAGCCATCGGCGCGCTGGTTGCTCGCTGATCGGCCAGCCGATCGATTGCCGATTGCCGATCGTCGATTGCGGATTGACGTGATCGTGGATTGAGGATTGGGATTGTGGATTGAGGATTGGATTGGCGGTTGTGGATTGGGGATTGGGATTGGGGATTGCGGATTGCGGATTCGATGCGGATTGGGGATTACGGATTACGGATTGCGGATTGCGGATTGGGGATTGGGGATTGGGGATTGCGGATTTGGGATTGCGGATTGGGGACATTGGGGATTGCGGATTGCGGATTGCGGATTGGGGATTGCGGACTTTGGATTGAGCGATTGCCATTGACGATTGGTGGTGCTCAATCGGCAAGCAATCGCCAATCCGTCAATCCAATCGCCAATCCGTCAAATCCAATCGCCAATCGCCAATCGCCAACCAATCCCCACAATCGCCAATCGACAATCCAATCGCCAATCCCCAATCGTCACTCCAATCCCCAATCCCCAATCCCAATCCTCAATCCGCAATCCCGTCAATCCGCAATCCGCAATCGACGATCGGCAATCGACCGGACCTCCGCCCCAAGATCCTCGACGCACGCATCGATCCGGTCTTGACGAGTGCGGAAGCTGAGAACGCAGACGCGGCCGAGGAACCGTCCGTCGACCGAGCAGCCGGTCAGCATGACGCGGCCGCGGTTGGTGACGCCGTCGATCAGCGCACGCGTCGCCGCGTTTTCGTCATCGAGCGTCGCGTCCGGCCAGGAGAGGTGGAACGCGAACAGCGACAACTGCGGCCACGCGTCCATGACGATGCCGGGGAGTTCGGCGATGCGGGTGGCGGCCTGGACGGCCAGGTCGCGCTTTTCCGCAATCGCTGCGCGGAGCCTGGCCGCGCCGAACAGCTTGATGCACAGCCACACGCGCAACCCTGGAAACCCCCGCGAGAGATCCGGGCCGTGCAGGCTCGGATCGTAGAACTCGTCGGCGTCCGGCATGGCGGGCAGGTAGCCGGCATGGGGAACGTCGTGCGCCGCCCGCAGCGCCGCGCCGTCACGCACCAGCAGCGCGCCCGTGCCGTACGGCAGGAACAGGCCCTTGTGCGGATCGAGCGTGAGCGAATCGACGCGCGGCAGACCGGGGAGGAGCGGCCGCAGCTCCGGGACGGCGTGGAAGAACGCGCCGTAGGCGCCGTCGCAGTGATGCCACATGCGTTCGCGCGCGCACACCTCCGCGATCGGCTCCAGCGGATCGACCGCGCCGGTGTTCGTCGTTCCCGCTGAGGACACGACGAGGAACGGCACCAGTCCGTCCCGCCGATCGCGCGCGATCGCCTCCTCGAGCACATCGACGCGCATCCGGAATTGCCCGTCGACGCCGACGCTGCGGACGCGATCGGAAAAGACCCCGGCCAGCTTCGCGGACTTCTCGACTGAATGATGGACCTGCGTTGACGTGTACATCACGCCCCGGCGGATGTCCCGTCCGAGATGTCGCTCGCGCGCGCACAAGATGGCATTGAAGTTCGCCATCGAGCCGCCGGTCGTGAGGAGCCCGCGCGCCGTCTGCGGCATCTGCATCCACTCGCGCAGCCAGTCGAGGACGTTCGCCTCGAGCTGCACGAGCGCCGGCGCCGCCTGCCACACGCCGGTGTAGCGGTTGACCGTGTCGGCGATCAGATCGGCAAGCGCCGCGGGAAAGAGGCCACCCCCGGGGATGTAGGCGAGATAGCCGGGGCCGGCCGCCGTAAACGATCGCGGCACGAGCTCATCGAACAACTGGTCGAGCAGCGGATCGATGGCCACGCCGTCCTCGGGCGCCGGTTCGCGCAGACGGCGGCACAGGTCCTCCGCGCGCACGTCGCCCGACGCGGGCTGGGCGGCGAGGGTCGCAATGTGGTCGATCGCGCGCTCGAGAGTCTTCCGGCCCATCGCGCGCATGTCGTTGGACGAGAGCTCCAGGTTTGCGGGATCGGCTTCGACTTCGGGCATCCGTCGATCCTACCGCGCGGGCCGTGGACGGCCGGAAGTGAGTGCGTGGCGGTGCTTTGCAGTTGACCGCGGGGCGGGGTGCGCGTATGGTGGCGGCATCACACCCAACTGGAGGGGGGTATTTGATGCACTCGATATTCGCCAGGCTGTGCCTCGTCGCGGCGCTGACCCTCACGGCGACCGGCCTCGCGCTCGCGCAGGGCGCTACCACCTCGATCTCCGGCACTGTCGTCGACAGCGCCGGCGGCGTCGTCCCGGGGGCCACTGTCGTCGTCAAGAACGCGTCCGGGACGACGTTCGAAACGACCACCAATGCGGAAGGCGTCTTTTCCGTTCCGGCGCTCACCGCCGGCGTCTACAGCGTCACCGCTTCGCTGCAGGGATTCAAGACCGCCATCATCAATGACCTCCGTCTGGCGCCCGGCGTTCCCGTCTCGGTGAAGGCCGTCCTCGAGGTCGGTGCGCTGACCGAGACCGTCACCGTCCAGAGCAGCGCGGAACTGGTCAACACCCAGACGGCGACGGTCGCCGACACATTGAACGCGGACCAATTGAACCGGATGCCAACACCGACGCGCAACGCGCTGAACGCGATCACGTTCCTGCCGGGGGTGAACGTACTCACGACGAACCGCGAGGCGCGTATCAATGGGCTGCCCGAATCGATGTACCAAATCACGCTCGACGGCGTGAGCAACAACGACAACTACCTGCGCTCGACCGACGGGTTCTTCGCCTCGGTGACGCCGCGCCAAGACGCGATCGAAGCGGTCACCGTCGTCACGGCGGTCGGCGGCGCCAACGTCGGCGGCAGCGGCGCCGTCAGCATGAACTTCACGACGCGCTCCGGAACGAACCGCTTTTCCGGAACGGCGTACGAGGTCCTTCGCAACCCGAAGCTCAACAGCAACTACTTCTTCAACAAGATCAACAACCTGGAGAAGAATGCCGTCAAGGTCTATCAGCCCGGGTTCCGCGTTGCGGGACCCGTGGTGATCCCCGGCCTGTTCAATGGCCGCGGCAAGGCGTTCTACATGCTGCACTACGAGCAGGTGCGGTTCCCCAATACCTTCACGCGGACCCGCACGGTGCTCCACCCGCGCGCCCTGGACGGCTGGTTCCGCTATCAGTCGCAGGGCCAGATCCGCGAAGTCAACGTGCTGCAACTTGCTGCCGCGCGAGGTCAAGTCTCCGCGAAGGATCCGACGATCGCGACGCTGCTCGGCAATATCCAGGCGGCGACCGGCTCGGAAGGCACGATCAACGCGACAAGCGATCCGCTGCTGAATCAGTACGTGTATCTCAGTCCGGCAAAGCTCTTCGAGCACCAGCCGACGGCCCGGATCGATTACAACCTGACAGACAAACACCGCTTTACCACCACGTTGGCGGTGATCTGGGCGGAGCGTGACCCGGACTATCTGAATACCAGCGAGCCCCACTTCCCTGGCGCACCGGCCTATCGGAAGTTCAAGTCCAGACGTCCGATTCAGACGTACTCGCTGCGGTCGACGCTCTCGGGACAAGCCGTCAACGAGCTGAGGTTCGGCATCACGGCGAAGGGCGGCGCCTCCTATTTCGGCGTGCAGGACGCGAACGCGCCGAGTCCCGCAAGCTTCCAGGACCAAGGGGGCATCGCGATCAACTTCGACGCCAATATCGGGCTGACCGATTGGTGGAACGGCGACACCCAATCGGTGAGCTGGCGGAGCGTCCCGACGTACGAGATTACCGATTCGCTGACCTGGCAGCAGGGCCAGCACAGCGTGATGTTCGGAGGTTCGTACCTGCAGAGCCGCGGCTACGCGAACCTGCAGCAGATGGTGCCGAACGTCGCGCTCGGCTTCAGCACGCAGTTCGATCCCGCGGCGAGCCTGTTCGCCGCGGCGAACTTCCCGGGCGCCTCCGGCGGTCAACTCACGGACGCGCGCGAGTTGTATGCCCTCCTGACCGGCCGGGTGTCGTCGATCAGCGCGCCAATTGCGCTGGACCCTGGCTCGAATCAGTACTCGCTCCTCGGACCAATCAACCGCGCCGGCGGTATCAGCATGGTCTCCGGCTGGGCGCAAGACACGTGGCGCCTCTCGCCCACGGTAACGCTTACTGGAGGTCTTCGGTACGACGTCCAGCTTCCCTTCACGCCGAGCAACAGCATCATGTCTCGGGTCACCCTGGAAGATATGTGCGGGTTGTCGGGACTGGGCCCGGGCGGCACGTACGGCAAGTGCAACTTCCTGAGCCCCGGTTCGGACGGCGGCATCGTCCCAGAGTTCCGGCAGTTGACCGCCAAGACGCAGGGGTACGACACCGACTGGAACAACCTTGCGCCGACCATCAGCCTTGCCTGGCGTCCGAACGTTCAGGGTGGCTTCCTGCGGACGCTGCTCGGCGATCCCGAGCAGGCGACGTTCAGGGGCGGGTACTCGGTGGCCTACGAGCGGCAGGGGCTCTCGGAGTTCATCGGGCGATACGACAGCAACCCCGGAACCTCCATCACGCTCACGCGCAGTGCGACGAGCGCGTTTCCCCTTGTTCCGGCGGGCGAATCCTGGCCGGTGCTGGTGAGCCAGCCGAGCCGGCTCGGAACGCCATCGTTCGACCCGAACCCGTCCTTCCCAATCCCGATCCAGTTGAATCGCGGCAGCGACATGGAAGGGTTTGCGCCGGATGTGAAGATCGGGTCGGCCCATACCTGGAACATCAGTTGGCAGCGCGCGATTTCCCGCAACATGGCAATCGAGGCGCGCTACGTGGGGACGCGCGGCAAGGATCAATGGTCGACGCTCGACTACAACGCCATCCGCGGTGAGAATCTCCTGCCCAGCGGCTTCCTCGACGAGTTCCGCAACGCGATGAGGAACCTGGCGGCCAACAATGCGTCGGGCGTGGCGTCGCGCAACGGCTCGTTTGCGTACTTCGGTCCTGGCACCGGCACGACGCCGCTGCCGATCTACCTCGCGTACTTCAGCGGCCGCACCGACGCCGGCAACCCCGGAGCCTATACAGGCGGAACGAGCACGTGGGCGAGTTCAACGTTCGCGGGACGTCTGTCCCCGGCGAGTCCATCGCCGCTCGGCGCGGCAGGGGATCTCGATGGCAACACGAACCGTCGCGCCAATGCGATCCAGGCCGGGCTGCCCGCGAATTTCTTCGTGCTCAACCCGTTGGTCGACGACGTCGACGTGACCGACAGCGGGGCATTCAGCGACTATCACGCGCTGCAGGTGGAACTGCGCCGCCGGATGTCACGAGGGCTGATGGTGAACGTGAACTATCAGTACGCGATCGAAGGTGGATCCATCTTCGACGGCTTCAGCTTCGGCCGGAGAATGGGCACGACGACGGGTGGCGCGCCGCTCCACGCCATCAAGTCACAGTGGGATTGGACGGTGCCTGTCGGCCGCGGCCAGCGCTACGGCTTCGACATGCACCCGGTGCTCGACGCGATTCTCGGCGGCTGGAGCATGAACGCGGTCAGCCGGACGCAGCAGCGCCTGATCAACTTCGGCAACGTCAACCTCGTCGGCCTGACGAAGGACGACTTGCAGAAGATGTACAAGTTCGAGCAGCGCGTGAACCCGGCGACCGGATTGCAGACCGTTTTCATGCTGCCCGACGATGTGATCCTCAATACACGCCGCGCGTTCAGCGTGAGCAACACGACCGCCAGCGGCTACTCGACCAGCTTGGGGGCGCCCGAAGGCCGCTACATCGCACCGGCAAACAGCGTGGACTGTCTGCAGGTCCGGTCAGGCGATTGCGCGCCGCTCGAGTTGGTCATCAGGTCGCCGTGGTTCTCGCGCGTGGACTTTGGCGTGACGAAGAAGTTCGCGCTTGGCGGCACCCGCAACATCGAAGTGCGGTTCGACGTGCTGAACCTCTTTGACAACATCAACTTCAATCCGACCATCTTCGGGCCGGACAACAGCTTCGACGACGCGCGGATCTTCCAGGTAACGAGCGCCTACACCGATCCGAGCAACACCTACGATCCAGGAGGACGGATCGGACAGCTGACGTTCCGCTTCAACTGGTGACACCGTGCTCGGAGACGACGCGACGAACGGCTGACGCCTGAGGCACGGCGACTCGACGACGCGACGCACAAAACGAGCTGACGTCGCGTCGTCGCTGTTTTCGTGTCGTTGTGTCGAACCATCGGCGCCCCGCTTTCGTGATACTCCGCCCCAGCATGCCTTCGTAATCGCTTGACCCGTCTGCGCTGGGTGCGTAGACTCCGCCTCACCTCGCTCATGCCGGTCCTTCGGGGGAACGACGCCCCTGCTCAGGGGTTCGGGGATCGGTACACCTGCGAACTAGGGGGAGTGGAATATGCACCGTATTGTGTGGAGGGCTAGTGCAGCCCTGGCCCTGACCCTCGCGGTCGCGGCCAGCGCTTACGCTCAGGCCACCGCGTCGATCTCCGGCGTGGTGCGCGACAGCGCCGGAGGCGTCGTTCCCGGCGTCACCGTCGTGGTCAAGGAAGACGCTACAGGCCGGACCTACGAGACGACGACGGATGCCGAAGGCCGCTACTCAATCGCGGCGCTGCTCGCCGGATCGTACAGCGTCAAGGCGACACTGACCGGGTTCAAGACCGCGGAGGCGACGAGCGTCCGCGTCGCGCTCGGACAGCCGATGACCGTGCCGCTGACGCTCGAAGTCGGCGCGCTGGAAGAAACCGTCACGGTCAAGAGCAGTTCCGAACTGGTCAACACGCAAACCGCCACGGTGGCGGCGACGCTCAACTCCGATGAGATCACCCGGATGCCGACGCCGACGCGCAACGCGCTCAACGCCGTCGCGTTCCTGCCGGGCATCAACGCGGCCGGCACCAACCGCGATTCGACGATCAACGGGCTCCCGGAAAGCTTCGTCAGCATCACGCTCGACGGCGTGAGCAACAACGACAACTTCCTCAGGAACACGGACGGGTTCTTCGCCTCGGTGACGCCGCGCCAGGATGCGGTGGAAGCCGTCTCGGTGACGCTCGCGGCAGGCGGCGCCAACGTCGCGGCCGGCGCCGGCGCCGTGACGATGGCGTTCCAGACGCGGTCGGGCGGCAACCGGTTCAGTGGCAGCGCCTACGAGTACTACCGGAACCCGCGGTTCAACACGAATTACATCTTCAACGAGATCAACCACCAGGGAAAGAACCCGGTGAAGCTCCACACGTTCGGCGGCCGCGCCGGCGGTCCGATCGTGGTGCCCGGGATCTATGACGGACGCAACCAGGCGTTCTTCTTCGCGCACTACGAGCAGATCCGGTTCCCCAACAGCTTCACGCGCACGCGATCGGTGTTCAACCCGCGCGTGTACTCCGGGTGGTTCCGCTATCAGTTCGGCAGTGACGTGCGCGAGGTCAACCTGCTCGACCTGGCGCGCGCAAACGGTCAGATCTCCACCATCGATCCACTGATGGGAAAGATCATGAGCATGATCGATGCGGCGACGAAGACGACCGGCACGCGCAGCGCGGCGAACGATCCGCTGTATGACAACTACGTCTGGCAGAGTCCGGCGACATTGTTCGAGCACCAGCCGACGATTCGTCTCGACTACAACCTGACGGATAAGCACCGGCTGAGCGGCTCGTGGCAGAGCATCACGGCCACCCGCGAACCGGACTATCTGAACAACGCCGATCCGCGGTTCCCTGGCTCGCCGAACCAGCGCGATTTCAAGTCGATCCGGCCGCTGACGTCGATCACGCTGCGGTCGATGGTGTCGTCCAATCTGACGAACGAGCTGCGCGGCGGTGCGACGGCGTACGGTCCCGGGTCGCAGTTCGGCCGGCCGGCGGCGACTTCATCGCGCAACGATCCCAGCTCGTTCGGGGATCAGGGCGGCTTCGCTATCGTGACACCGACCAACACGACGGACTGGCACACGTCGAACAGCCCGAGCTGGCGCACCTCGCCCACTTACAGCCTCGACAACACGGTGACCTGGCTGAAGGGCGCGCACTCGATGACCTTCGGCGGCAACCTGCTGATCTCGAACGCGGAGTCATCGGGCCAGCAGATGGTTCGCGACATCCGCATCAACTTCAACACGGACTTCGATCCGGCTGCAGGTCTGTTCAATACGGCGAACTTCCCCGGTGCGAGCAACGCCGTGTTGACCGCCGCTCGGCAGACCTATGCGGTCCTGACGGGCCGCGTGACAGAGGTCCGCAGTCAGGCGGTCCTCGACGGCGACACCGGGAAGTACATCGAGCTCGGTCCGTCGGTGCTTCCGGGCGGCATCAACGTCTACGGCGCCTTCCTGCAGGACTCCTGGAGGGTGAAGCCAACGCTGACGCTGACGGGGGGCCTGCGCTACGAGGTGCAGACGCCGTTCGAGGCGCACAGCAGCGTCATGTCAGCGGTGACGCTGGCGAGCGCCTGCGGCCGTTCGGGCCTCGGAGACGGCGGCCTGTACAGCAAGTGCAAGTTCAATCAGCCCGGCGCGCCACTGTCCGGTGCGCGGCCGGAGTACATCCAGCTGCAGAAGGGCTCGGCGGGCTATCAGACCGACTGGAACAACCTGTCGCCGTCGGTCAGCGTCGCGTGGCGGCCGAACGCACAGGGCGGCTTCCTGCGTACGCTGCTGGGCGACCCGGAGCAGGCGACGCTTCGCGGCGGCTATTCGGTGGCCTACGACCGCCAAGGCATCACGCGCTACACAGGGCTGTACGGCGGCAACACCGGCGTGAGCAAGTCGCTCAATCGGACCGCAAACAGCACGCCCGGGATCGTCGGACCCGGCGAATCCTGGCCGGTTCTGCTGTCGCAGACGAACAGACTGCAGCCGCTGCCCTTCGACGAAAGTCCCAACTACCCGATTCCCGTACGCGCCAGCCGCGCCGACAACCTCAACGCCTTCGCACCCGATATCAAGATCGCGAAGGTGCAGAACTGGATGATCGGCTTCGCGCGTTCCATCTCGAGAGATACCGCGATCGAGGTGCGCTACATTGGCAACCATGGCAGCGGCGAATGGAGCGCGCTGAATTACAACGCGATCCGGACGGAGAACCTCGTCGCCAACGGCTTCTTCAACGAGTTCAAGAACGCCATGGCCAACCTGCAAGCCAACAACGCGGCCGGCGGCTCGCGCACCGGCTCGTTCGCGTACTTCGGGCCTGGCACCGGCACGAATCCGTTGCCGATCTACCTCGCGTACCTGAATGGCAGCAGGGACGCCAACAACCCAAACGCCTACATCAACGCCACCACGACGTGGAGGAACTCGGCGCTGGCGGAGCGTCTGGTCGCGACAAACCCGAACCCGACAGGGTCCGCGGGAGACTTGGAAGGCAATCTGACGAGGCGCACGCAGGGACAGAACGCCGGCTATCCGGCGAACTTCTTCGTGCTCAACCCGGATGCCAACGAAGTGAACGTCACCGACAGCGGCGGCTTCAGCAACTACCACGCCGGGCAGATCGAAGTGCGCCGCCGCCTCTCGCGGGGTCTCTCGGCGAACGTCAACTATCAGTACGCGCCGCGACAGGGCATCTCGTCATTCCAAGGGTTCAGCCACGGCCGCGTGATGAACCAGAACACCGAGAACTACCTCCGCCACTCGATCAAGACGCAGTGGGACTGGACCGTTCCGGTCGGCCGCGGCCAGCGATTCGGCAACAACATGCACCCGGTGCTCAACGCCATCGCCGGCGGATGGAGCGTCAATGGCGTCGGACGTTTCCAGCGGCAAGTCGTGGACCTTGGCAACGTGCGGCTCGTCGGCATGTCGCGGAACGAACTGCAGAAGATGTACAAGTTCTACTTCAAGGACAATCCGGCGACGAACATCCGTGAAATCTGGATGCTGCCCGACGACGTGATCCTGAACACGCGCCGCGCCTTCAGCGTGCTGTCGACGACGCTCAACGGCTATTCCACCAGTCTCGGCGCGCCGGAAGGCAAGTACATCGCGCCGGCAAACTCGGCGGCGTGTATCCAGGAGAAGGCCGGCGACTGCGCGCCTCGGCAGGTGCTGCTGCTCGCTCCCTGGTTCAAGCGAGTGGACATCGGCACGACGAAACGCTTCGACCTGGTCGGCCGCACGAACGTCGAAGTTCGCATCGATGTGCTCAACGTGTTCGACACGCCGAACTTCAACAGGGTCGGCGAAACCGGAACGAACCAGGCACCCGGGACCAGAGCCGACATCTTCCGCACCACGAGCGCCTACACGGATCCCAACAACACCTACGATCCGGGAGGCCGCATCGGCCAGCTCATGATCCGGTTCAACTGGTAAGCCATCCTTCGGACACGGAGGTATCCCGCGCGGGGTACCTCCGTTTGGGCCTCAAGTCCGATTGCCGATCGTCGATTGCGGATTGCCGATTGACGGGATTGGCGATTGGGGATTGGGATTGGGGGATTGACGATTGAATTGGGGGATTGAGGATTGGATTGGGGATTGGGGATTGACGATTGAGTTGAGGATTGACGATTGGATTGAGGATTGGGGTCGTCGATTCCAATCCACAATCGACAATCCACAATCCAATCCGCAATCGCCAATCCCCCAATCCAATCCCCAATCCGCAATCCCAATCCCCAATCGCCAATAGCGTCAATCACCAATCCGCAATCGACGATCGGCAATCGACTGAGGTCCTACCTGGCCTTGCGCAGCGTCCTGGTAACCCTGCCGGCGGGCTGACCTTCGACTCCGACGATGGCCCGGACGGCGTAGTCGCCTGGGGCAAGTGCGCCGAGAGGGACGGCGCCGGTGGCAAGATACCGGTTGTCTCCCGGCTTGATGGCCAGCGGCACCGTCGCGATCGCCAGCCCGTTGAGCGTCCGCGCGACTTCGAGCGCCGCGATGATCGGCATGCCGGGGATCCCGCCGTAGATTTCGACGTACGCGATCGCCACGGGCTCTCCACCGAACTGCAGCCGCGGCGTGAATCCGCCTTCGCGTGACAGGCCGAGCAACAACGAGCTGAGCTTCAACTGCCCCGCCGGCGTGAGCTCCGCGGGGACTTCCGCGTCCACCGTCCCGCCGCGACCGGTGTCGTCGATCGCGCCAACGCGGAAGCGATACAGACCCGCCGGGACGATCATCCCGGCCATCGCCGGCAGCGACGTGATGTCCGCACCGCTGCCCGTCCACTGCGCCACGGCCGTGTTCTTCTCGTCGAAGACGACAATCCCCATCGTCGCGATTTTCGCCGATGGGTCGACGGGCTCCACCAGTGCCATCACGCGAATCTTGTCGCCGTCACCTTCGCGCGAGGCGTATGCCGAGGCGCGCAGTTGAAGGTCGCGGAACGGTCTGCCGCTCAGCACCATCTCGCGCACGGTCGTCGCGGCGTGGCGCGGGTCGGCCTTGGCGAACGTAATCTCCGGACGCGCGCGGACGACCACGTTCGGGCGATCGACGCGGACGGACAACTGCTGCGTGCGCCCGCTGCGATCGATGCCTTCAGGCGCAAACGACGCGACGTAGTAGGCCGACGTCTCCCGCGCGATGCGTCCCAGCGCGGTCTCCGGAAGGCCCGTGAGATTCATCCGGTGCGCGCCCGTGACGCCGGCGAGATGCTCGAGCCCCTCGAACGGGTTGTCGGATCCGGTGAAGCCGACGCCGGCGATGTTCTCGCGCGAGGCCTGCGCGCGCGGAATGACGTCCTCCGGCATCACCATGTAGAACTGCGCCCGCGCCGCGCCGGCGGCGGTGCCGACCTGCTGGAACAGATTCGCCTGCAGCTCGCACATGCCCGGCGCGAGCATCTGCAGGTTGTCGCGGCGCGGTGCGGCGAGCCCCGCCGAGACGAAGATCACCGTCTTCGGCTCGTCGTTGGCCGCGAACGTATCGAGCAGCCCGACGAGCGATTCGAGCGTACGTCGCGACCGGCACGCGAGCTCCGAGCCGGTCTCGTTCGCCGCCGCGTGGCCGATGATGTTCGAGAGCGACGCGCGGATCCGCGCGTGGTCGAGCGTCAGCGGCACTTCGACGCCGCCGTACGGCATCGTCACGAGCGACAGGCGGTCGTGCGGCGAGAGGCCGTTGAGAAAGCGATCGACCGCTTCGCGCAGCGGCCGCTCGCGGCCGGGGCGGAACGAGTCGTTGTCGAGGACCAGATAAAACGTGCGTCCCGTCGACGAGACATCGTTGCTGCCGAAGGGCGGCGGCAGTGGCAGTGCCGGATCCGGTCCCGCGCCGGCGCCGCGCGGCGCGGCCTCGACGAGATGCAGCGACCGCAACGTGCGCTTGCGGCCGTTGATCCGGACGGTCACGTCGGACGGTTTCAGGTCCGCGATCGGCGACCCGTCGTCCCCCACGGCCACGAAATCGACCGACAGCAGCTCGGTGGCGCGCTCGGCGCCGGCGGTCCCCTGCGCCAGGGCGCGCCGGTGCAGATCCCCCGGCCAGACGAACGCCGCGCAGAGCGCAGCGGCAGCCGACGCAATGCGAAGACATGTCATGGCGCCCCCAAGCATAGCAGCCTGCGTCGTCGATTACGGGGGCGGTGCGTAAAGTGTTGACGGCGCGTCACCGGAGGTCTATGTTTGCGACCGTCAACCCGACAGGCGAGAGAGGGGGAACTCTTGATCCAGCAGCGTCGGCGGATGTGTGTACTTCAGGCTCTCGTGTTCGCGCTGTGTTCGGCGACAGCAGCATACGCTCAGGGTGGCGGCTCCATCACCGGAGTCGTCAAGGATAC
The DNA here is from genome assembly GCA_048594885.1 of Vicinamibacterales bacterium. Classification (GTDB taxonomy): domain Bacteria; phylum Acidobacteriota; class Vicinamibacteria; order Vicinamibacterales; family 2-12-FULL-66-21; genus JBMDXB01. The sequence continues at coordinate 52,991 of JBMDXB010000160.1, read as the reverse complement.
CGCCGGGGGCGTCATCCCCGGCGCCTCAGTCATCATCAAGAACAATCAGACGGCGACCACGCTCGACACGGCAACGAACAACGAAGGGGTGTTCAACGTGCCGGCGCTCGACGCCGGCGTCTACACGGTCACGGTCAAGCTCGAAGGCTTCAAGACGGCGGTGATCGGCAACGTCCGCGTCGCGCCAGGCATGCCGTCGGAAGTCTCAGCGGTGCTGGAGATCGGCCAGCTCACCGAAACCGTCACCGTCGCGAGCAGCAGCGAACTGATCAACACGCAGACGCCGACGATCTCGTCGACGCTCAACGTCGATCAGGTCAACCGCATGCCGATGCCGTCGCGCAACGCGCTGAACGCGGTGACGTTCCTGCCGGGCGTCAATACCGCCGGCGTGAACCGCGACTCGACGGTCAACGGTCTGCCGCAGTCGTTCATCAACATCACGATGGACGGTGTCAGCAACAACGACAACTTCCTGAAGACGTCGGACGGGTTCTTCGCCTCGGTCACGCCGCGGCAGGACGCCGTGGAAGCCGTGACGGTCACGACCGCGGTCGGCGCCTCCGACACCGGCGGTCATGGCGCCGTCACGATCAACTTCCAGACGCGCCAGGGGACGAACCGTTACACCGGCAGCGTCTACGAGTACTTCCGCCACAAGGCGCTCAACACGAACTACTGGTTCAACGAGCGCAACGGCCTGCCGAAGAACGACGTGAAGCTGAATCAGTTCGGCTTCCGCCAGGGCGGCCCGATCGTCATTCCGCACGTCTACGACGGCCAGGGCAAGGCGTTCTTCTTCGTGAACTACGAGGAGCTGCGGCTGCCGAACGACTTCACGCGCACGCGGGCCGTCCTGCACCCGCGCGCGCAGGAGGGCTGGTTCCGCTACAACGTCACCTCCGGCGGCGTGCAGCAGGTCCGCGAAGTCAACCTCCTCACGCTCGCAGCCAACGCGGGGCACCTGACGACGAAGGACCCGATGGTGCTGAAGCTGCAGGGCCTGATCAACGCGGCGACGCAGACGCAAGGCGTGCTCAACGCGACGAGCGACCCGATGCTGCTCGACTACGTCTGGCAGAGTCCCGGCTATCAGTGGGAGCGGCAGCCGGTCGTGCGCATCGACTACAACATCACGCAGAAGCATCGTCTCAGCGGCACCTACAACCAGTTGTGGGCCGAGCGCGATCCGGATCAGTTGAACGGCATCGACGCGCGTTTCCCTGGTTCGCCGAACTACCGGTTGTTCTGGTCGACGCGCCCCACCCGCTCGTTCACGCTGCGCTCGACGCTCACGAAGAATCTCGTGAGCGAGGCGCGCGTCGGCATCACGAAGGGCGGCACGTCGTATTTCGGCAAGAACCTCTACGAGGGACGCGGCGTCCCGCAATTCGACGACCAGGACGGCTACGCGATCGATTTCGACAGCAACATCGGCCTGACGAACTGCTGGGCGACCAACGGGCCGAGCTGGCGCGCGGCGTATCAGTGGACGTTCGACGAAACCATCACGTGGCAGACGGGCAAGCACGGCCTCAGCCTCGGTGGTTCCGCGTTCCTCGGCCGCGCGTTCGAGAACGCCCAGACGCTCGTGCCGAGCCTGCAGCTCGGATTCGATTCCTCGCGGGATCCAGCGCGCGGCATCTTCAACTCCACGAACATCCCCGGCGCATCATCCGGTCAGCTCACCGACTCGCGGGAGCTGTACGGCCTGCTCACCGGCCGCGTCGTCTCGATAGGCGGTCAGGCGGTGCTGAACGCGAAGACGCTGAAGTACGAGGCGTTCCAGCCGCGCACGCGTCGCGGCAACATGAACGTCTACTCGCTGTTCGCCCAGGACTCGTGGCGCATGACGCCGACGCTGACGATCAACGCCGGGCTGCGCTGGGATCTGCAGATGCCGTTCACGGCGGTTGACGACGTGATGACGCAGTCCTACCTCGAAGATGCGTGCGGCATCTCGGGGCTGGGACCGAACACGACGATCTACAACAAGTGCAATTTCCTGTCGCCGGGATCGACGGGTGGCAAGATCGTGCCGCAGTACTTCCTGCTCGGTGCTGGAGATCTCGGGTACGACGTCGACTGGAACAACCTGGCGCCGAACATCGGCGTGGCATGGCGGCCGAACGCCCGCAGCGGCTGGCTGCGGACCTTGCTCGGCGATCCCGAGCAGGCGGTCCTGCGCGGCGGCTATTCCGTCTCGTACGAGCGCCAAGGCATGGGCGTTTTCACCGGAACCTACGGGCCCAATCCGGGCAGCACCCTGAGCCTCACGCGCAGCGCGACGAGCGCGGAGCCGCTCGTGCCGGCGGGCCAGTCCTGGCCCGTGCTGCTGCAGGAGCGGCACCGGCTGCATCCGGCGAGCTTCCCCGAGACGCCGACCTATCCAATCAACGCGCGGCCGAATCGAGCCGATGACCTGAATCTCTTCGCCCCGGACATCGAGGTCGGGTCCGCGCGGTCGTGGACGGTCAGCTTCCAGCGGTCGATCACGCGCAACACCGCCGTCGACGTCCGTTACGTCGGCACGCGCGGCGTCAACCAGTGGTCGACGCTCAACTACAACTCCATCCGCGGCGAGAACATCGTCGCCAACGGATTCCTCGACGAGTTCCGCCTCGCGCAGCAGAACCTGCTCGCCAACAACGTCGCCGGCGGCAGCCGCCTCGGCTCGATCGCGTACTTCGGACCGGGCACCGGCACGCATCCGCTGCCGACCTACGTCGCCTACATTCAGGGGCGCACGGCGGCCGAAGCCGCCAATCCGGCGATCTACACCAGCTCGCTGTGGACGAACACGACCGTCGCGGGCCGGCACGTCGCCCACAATCCGAGCCCCACCGGCGCGGCGGGCGATCTCGACGGCGACACGAACCGCCGCGCGAACGCGATCAACGCCGGCCTGCCGCCCAACTTCTTCCGGGTCAACCCGGCGATGGACGAAGTGAACGTCACCGACAGCGGCGCATTCAGCGACTATCACGCGCTGCAGGTCGAAGTGCGCCGCCGCATGTCACGCGGGCTGCAGGCGAACGGCAGCTACCAGTACGGCGTCGAGGGCGGGTCGTTCTTCCTCGGCTTCAGCCGCGGCCGCCGCATGGGCGCCAGCGAGAACGTCCGCCACGGGTTCAAGACGCAGTGGGATTGGACGGTGCCGGTGGGCCGCGGCCAGCGTTTCGGCAGCGATCTTCATCCCGTGCTCAACGCGATGCTCGGCGGCTGGACGATGAACGGCGTCGGACGCGTGCAGGCCGTCACGAGGAACTTCGGCAGCGTGCGTCTCGTCGGCATGACCGCCAAAGACCTGCAGAAGATGTACAAGCACGAGGTCCGAATCAACCCGGACACGGGGCTGAAGACCGTCTACATGCTGCCGGACGATGTGATCCTGAATACTCGGCGGGCGTTCAGCCTCAGCTCGACGACGGCAAACGGCTACGGTGATCTCGGCGCGCCCGAGGGACGTTACATCGCGCCGGCGAACAGCGCCGGCTGCATCACGATCTACTCGGGCGATTGTGCGCCGCTGTCGCTGCTCATCCGCGCGCCGTGGTACACGCGGTTCGATATCGGCGTGACGAAGCGCTTCCCCATTCGCGGCACGATGAACTTCGAGCTGCGGATGGACATCCTGAACGTGTTCGACAACGTCAACTTCGACCTGGTCTCCAACCCGGGGACGAGCGCGACGAGCTTCCAAGTCGGGAGCGCCTACCGCGATCCGAGCAACACCTTCGATCCGGGTGGCCGGCTCGGACAACTGGTGGTCCGGCTCAACTGGTGATCGTCGGGAGCCGGGGAGCCGGGGGCCCACGGACGGCCCGAGGCTTCCCGGCCACGCGGCTCCCCGGCCGTGGCTCCCCGGCTCCCCGGCCCCCTGGCTCCCCGGCCCCCTGGCTCCCTAGCCTCTGACCTTCCCCACGAGCCACAACACGAGCCCGACGGCGAGTACGACCATGATGACGCCGACCCACAGTCCGGCTTCGAAGATGTCGCCGGCCAGCTCGCAGCCCGCTGTTGCCAGTGCGAGCAGTAGAACGAGCGCCAGGCGCGTCGCAGCGTTACCCATACACACCTCTCGGATCAGCTCGTCGCAAGACGCGGGCCAGCGTGTGCTGTATCATCCTCGGCACCCATGTCCGATCCTCAGCACTGGTACGACCTGTTTGGCCGGCCACTGACGCGCCGCGACCTCTTGCGCGCGGGCCGGGATATCGCCGGCTGCATCGCGCTCTCCGCTCTTCCGGGCGACGCCGCGCAGGACCCCGGCCTCTCCGAGAGCCCGTTCACGCTGGGTGTGGCGTCGGGCGACCCACTACCGGACGGCGTTGTCCTGTGGACCCGGCTCGACCGGTCGGCGATCGGACGGCGCCGTTCGGCGACCGTGCGATGGCAGGTCGCGGAGGACGAACGCTTCACGCGTATCGCGCGGCAAGGAACGAGCCTGGCGCCCGCGCAACTCGGGCACTCGGTGCATGCGGAGGTCGCCGGACTGCGGCCGGGCCGCGAGTACTTCTATCGATTTCTGGCCGGCGGCCACGCGAGTCCGATCGGTAAGACGCGAACCGCGCCGGCGCTCTCGGCGGCGCCGGACGATCTGACATTCGCGTTCGTCTCGTGCCAGAACTACGAGCACGGTTACTTCACGGCGTTCACGCACCTCGCGGCGGAGGACCTGGATTTCACGGTCCACCTCGGCGACTACATCTACGAGAGGAGCTTCACGTCTGGCGCGACCGTCCGCAAACACGAAGCTGGCGAGGTCTTCACGCTCGCGGACTACCGCGCGCGCTACGCCCACTACCGCGCCGACGCCGAGCTGCAGGCGGCGCATGCGTCGTGCGCATGGATCGTGACGAGCGACGATCACGAGGTCGCCAACAACTACGCCAACGCGATTGCCGAGAAACCGGTGCCGCGGGAGCAGTTCCTCCTCCGCCGCGCCGCCGCGTACCAGGCGTACTACGAGTTCATGCCGCTGCGCCGGACGTCGCTGCCGGCCGGCCCCGCGATGCAATTGTTCCGGCGCTTCCGCTTCGGCGACCTGCTCGAGATGCACGTGCTCGACACGCGTCAGTACCGCTCCGATCAGGCGTGCGGTGACGGCCGGAAGCCGCGCTGCCGGGAGTCGCTCGCGCCGAACCGGACGCTGATGGGATCGCGGCAGGAGCGCTGGCTCGAATCGGGGCTCCGCGCGTCGCGCGCGCGCTGGAACGTGCTCGCCAATCAGGTGATGCTCGCGGAAACGAAGTTCATGCAGGGCGGCGAGGCGACCTTCGGGATGGATCGGTGGGACGGCTACGCCGCGGCGCAGCAGCGGCTGCTGCGGCTGATGGCCTCGGCGCAACGAGCGCGGCCGGTCGTGATCACCGGCGACGTGCACGCGAACTGGGTTGCGGATCTCCAGGTCGATTTCGACGACCCGGCATCGCCGGTGATCGCGAGCGAGTTCGTCGGCACGTCGATCTCCTCCGGCGGCGACGGCAACGACAACCCGTCGCCGGCGCTCAAGGCAAACCCGCACATCAAGTGGTTCAACTCGCGGCGCGGCTACGTCCGCGTCGGCATCAAACGGTCGCGCTGGACCGCCGACTACCGCGTCGTGCCCTACGTCTCGAAGCCGGGGGCGCCGATCGAGACGCGCTCGTCGTGGGTGGTGGAGGCCGACCGGCCGGGCGTGAAGCCCACGTGAGACGGGGTATCATCTCCCCATGCGTCTCCGACTTCGCGTCCTCGGTGTCTTCTGTGTACTCGTCGCCGTCCTGCTCGCGGGCCGTGGCATGGCCAGCTCCGACTGGACGATCGCCATCGAGCCACTTCCCTCACCTGCTTCAGGAGAGAGTGCCCAGCCGCAACTGAGCGTGTCGGACCGGGGCGTGATCCTCAGTTGGATCGAGCGCGCCGGCCAGACGGCTAGCCTGAAGGTGGCTACGCGCACGAAGGCTGGCTGGTCAGAGCCGCGCACCGTCGCCTCCGGCGACAACTGGTTCGTCAACTGGGCGGACGTCCCATCCGTCGTCAGGCTCACGGATGGCACGCTGGCGGCTCACTGGCTGCAGAAGAGCGGCGCCGGCACCTACGCGTACGACGTGCGGCTCTCCTTTTCAAAAGACGATGGGCGGACATGGACGCCGTCCGTCACGCCGCATCACGACGGCACGCAGACCGAGCATGGGTTCGCGTCCCTCGTGGCGCAGCCGGATGGCGGCCTCGGCCTCGTGTGGCTCGACGGCCGCGCGATGGGCGGCGGGCACGGCAGCGGCGGCCCCGCCGAAGCGCCAAGCGCGAAGGCGGGCGGCCATGGCGGCGGTGGCGAGATGTCGCTGCGATTCGGATCCTTCGATCGGCACGGCAAGCAGTTGACGGAGACCGCGGTCGATACCCGCGTCTGCGAATGCTGCCCCACCGCTGCCGTGATGACAGCCGACGGCATGATTGCCGCCTACCGCGACCGCAGCGCCGAAGAAGTACGCGACATCTACGTGGCGCGGATCGAGAACGGCAAGTGGATGAAGCCGGCGGCCGTCCATGCCGACAACTGGCGCATCCCCGCCTGCCCGGTCAACGGTCCGGCACTCGCCGCGCGCGGACGCGAGGTCGCGATTGCCTGGTACACGATGAAGAACGAAAAGGGGCACGCCCAGGTCGCGTTCTCGAAGGACGCGGGCCGCACGTTCGGCGCGCCCATCGTGCTCGCGGATGCGGACACCATCGGCCGGGTCGACGTTGCGCTGCTCGACGACGGGTCGATGCTGGCGTCGTGGATCGAAGTAGCCGGCCAGAAGGCGGAGTTCAAGGTTCGGCGCATCCAGCCGTCCGGAGCGAAGTCGCCATCGATCTCGGTCGCGCAGATAGACAGCGGCCGTGCCGCCGGCTACCCGCGCATCGCGGTGCACGGCAACGAAGTCGTGTTCGCGTGGGTCGCGCGGGATGGCGCGTTGAAGGTGAAGACCGCCGTCGCCCGCCTGCCGCGCGCCTGAGAACTGGCTGACGGCCACAGCCTTCGGCGGACACGACGACGCGAGGACACGACGCCAAATACTTTGATGTCACATCGTCGTGGCGTCGAGTCGTCGTGCCGTCGTGCAGTGCCAGCAAGTCGTTCGACCCGTTCAGCGTGACAGAGGATCCCGATGAAATTCCAGCTTCGCGTCCGCATCCTGCCAGTGGTGCTGCTCGCAATCGCCTCGCCGTGGACCAACGCGGCCGAGCGACGGCCGATATCCGAGGCAGATCTCTTCAAGTTCGTGTGGATCGCGGACCCGCAGATGTCGCCGGACGGATCGCGCGTCGCATTCGTGCGCGTCACCGCCGACGAGAAGAAGGACCAGTACGACACGGCGCTGTGGCTGGCGAAGACCGACGGCAGCGAGCCGCCGCGACAGTTGACGGCCGGCCCGCGCGACAGCTCGCCCGCCTGGTCGCCTGATGGACAGCGACTCGCGTTCGTGCGCTCCGTCGAGAAAGACGGCCGGCCGCAGTCGCCGCAGATCCACCTCCTGGCGATGGTTGGCGGCGAGGCGCGCGCCATCACCGAGATGCCGCGTGGTGCCGGCAATCCCGTGTGGTCGCCCGATGGCAAGACCATCGCCTTCTCGTCGCAGACGCGTCCCGAGGAGTTGCCGTCGAAGGAGCCGAAGCCGCAGGACAAGGACAAGCCCCGGCAGTCGGACGTCAGGGTGATCACGGAGGCGGTCTATCGCGCGAACGGCGTCGGTGGTTGGGGCTACGTCGAACGCGAGCGTCCGTCGCACGTCTGGACGATCGCGGTGCCATCCGACAGTGCGGCAAGGGCGACGCCGAAGCAGATCACGTCGGGCGAGTTCCCCGGTGGCAATCACCGGTGGTCCACGGACGGCTCGCAGATCTACTTCACCGCGAACCGGCAGCGCGAGTCCTACTATCACCCGCGCGACAACGATCTCTACGCCGTCTCACGCGACGGCGGAGAAGCGAAGCGGCTGATCAGCATCGACGGCAACATCGGGCCGTACGCCCCCTCACCCGACGGCCGCCGCATCGCGTTCGTCGGCATTCCACACGGCTCACCGGAGCGCTCGTACAGCCAGCCGGACCTGTTCGTCGCCGACGTATCCGGCGGCGCGCCGCGCAACCTGACGAGCAGTTACGACTTCGACATCGCCGGCGGTCTCGCCGGCGATCAGCGCGCGCCACGCGGACAGCACCCGGCGCCGCCCGTCTGGAGCCGCGACGGACGCACCGTGTTCGTCCGGGTCGGCCAGCACGGCAGTGCCAACCTGATCGGCGTCGACGCTGCGAGCGGCCGGATCGAGCCGGTGACGAAAGGCGTGCACGAAGTGATGTCGTACACGAGCGACGATGCTGCCCGGAAGTTCGCGCTCGTGCTGTCGTCCAACACGGTCGTCGGCGATCTCCACGTGCTCGACAACGGCACGACGCGGAAGCTCACGGGCTTCAATGACGAGTTGTTCTCGCAGCTCACGATCAACGACGCGGAGGAGTTCTGGTATCCGAGCTTCGACGGCCGGAAGATCCAGGCGTGGGTATTGAAGCCGCCCGCGTTCGACCCATCGAAGAAGTACCCGCTCATCCTGCAGATCCACGGCGGCCCGCACGCCGCCTATGGCAACACGTTCACGCACGAGTTCCAGTGGATGGCGGCGAAGGGCTATGTCGTCCTCTACACGAACCCGCGCGGCTCGTCGAACTACGGGCAGGAGTTCGGCAACATCATCCAGTTCCGCTACCCGGGAGACGACTACAAGGACCTGATGGCTGGCGTCGACGAATTGCTGAAGAAGGGATACGTCGACGAGACGCGCATGGGCGTGACCGGCGGCAGCGGCGGCGGCCTGCTGACCAACTGGGTCGTCACGCAGACCACGAGGTTCAAGGCCGGCGTGAGCCAGCGCGATATCTCGGACTGGACGAACTTCTGGTACACGGCAGACTTCACGCTGTTCACGCCAACGTGGTTCCGCAAGGCGCCGTTCGAGGATCCCGCGGACTTCGCGCAGCGCTCGCCGATCACGCACGTGACGAAGATCCAGACGCCGCTGATGTTCATCCTCGGAGACGAGGATTGGCGGACCCCGCCGTCGGCCGGCGGTGAGCAGCTGTTTCGCGCGCTGAAGTACCTGAAGCGGCCGGCTGTGATGGTTCGCTTCCCCGGCGAGAATCACGATCTGTCGCGGTCCGGCAAGCCCTGGCACCGCGTCGAGCGGCTGCAGCACATCGTCGGCTGGTTCGACAAGTGGCTGCTCGGCAAGGACAGTGGCAAGTACGGGACGCAGCCGTAGTCCCGCCCTTCAGGGCCGTCAATCATGATGCGCGCGCTTGTCATCGAAGGAAGCACCCTCGCGCTGCGCGACGTGCCGCCTCCCTCGATCGCCGGCGAATGCCTGATTCGCGTTCGCATGGCGGGTATCTGCGGCACCGACCTGCAATTGCTCGAAGGCTATGCCGACTTTCGCGGGATTCCGGGTCACGAGTTCGTCGGCATCGTCGAATCGGTGTCGTCACCGGGCGACGAGCGATGGCTCGGCAAGCGGGTGGCGGGAGAAATCAACGTCGGCTGCGGCACATGTCACTGGTGCCGGCGCGGCGAAAAGGAACACTGTCCGACCCGAACAGTCGTCGGCATTCGCGGCCGCGATGGCGCCTTCGCCGAGTATCTCTCGCTGCCTGCCGCCAATCTTCACGCGCTGCCGGACGCAATCGATGATCCGAGCGCGGTGTTCGTCGAGCCGACGGCTGCGGCGTGCCGCGTGCTCGAACAAATCGAAATCACTGCTGAGACTCGACCGGCGATTCTCGGCGACGGCCGGTTGGCGCTGCTGATCGCGCAGGTCCTGAAGACGCGGACGGCGCACGTGACGATGATCGGGCGGCACGAGAGCAAGATGGAAGTCGCGCGGTCGCTCGATCTCGATGCTCGACTGGCCGGCGCGCGTGACGAGCGCGCATTCGACGTCGTCGTCGAAGCGACGGGCCGGCCCGCCGGTCTGCCCGAAGCGCTCCGGCTCGTCCGTCCCCGCGGAACCGTCGTCATGAAGTCGACGTTTCACGGCGAAGCGCCAATGGAGACGTGGCCAGCTGTCGTCAACGAGGTGACGCTCGTCGGCTCGCGGTGCGGCCCGCTCGACGCGGCGATCGATCTGCTCGCACGCGGCGCGGTGCAGGTGCGGCCGCTCGTCGCGCGTGTCACGAGGCTCGATGACCATGCGACCGCGTTCGCGGACGCGCGGCGCGGGCTGAAGATTCTGATGGAGTGTTGAGTGTGTCGAATCCACTGACCGAGCCTTGGCCGTGGTACATCGCCGGTCCGGTGATTGGCCTCGTCGTCCCAGCGCTGCTGCTGCTCGGCAACCGGCAGTTCGGCGTCTCGAACAATCTGCGTCATCTCTGCGCGGCGATCGCGCCGGGCCGCATGGACTATTTCCGCTACGACTGGCGCCGCGCCGGCCTCTGGAACCTCGCGTTCCTCGCCGGCATCATCGCGGGCGGCTTCATCGTCGAGTGGCTCGACGGACCGCTTGCGCTCGTCCCGCTCGACGTTTTCAACTGGCCGGCGCTGCTGACCGTGCGCGGATTCCTCTTCATGGTCGTCGGCGGGTTCCTCGTCGGCTTCGGGACCGCGTATGCGGGAGGCTGCACGTCGGGTCATGGAGTGCTGGGGCTCGCGAACTTCGAGAAGGCATCGCTCGTCGCGGTGCTCGGGTTTTTCGCCGGAGGACTGTTTTGCACGTACGTGATTCTTCCAGCGTTGCTGTAACGTCGGCCGGCCAGACGCGGACCGGCGAGAGTCTCGTCTGGTACCTCGTCGTCGGGTGCCTGTTCGGGATCGTGCTCGTGAAGTCGCAGGTGGTGTCCTGGTTCCGGATTCAGGAGATGTTCCGGTTCCAGTCGTTCCACATGTACGGGATTCTCGGCTCTGCCGTTGCGGTCTCGGCGGCATCGCTCGCGATCATCCGCCGCATCGGCGCGACATCGCTGAGCGGCGAGCCGATCTGCGTGCCGCCGAAGGAGATGGGGCGCGGCTACCGCTACTGGCTGGGCGGATCGATCTTCGGCGTCGGCTGGGCGCTGACGGGCGCCTGTCCCGGACCGCTCTTCGCGCTCGTCGGCGCCGGCAGCACGGTCTTCGTCGTCGTCGCGCTCAGCGCCGTGCTGGGTACGTGGACCTACGGTGTCTTGCGGCCGCGTCTGCCGCACTGATCTTCGGCGCGACGACGGACGTTAAGCGGCGGTTCTACAGGGTGTTACCGTCGGCGAGCGCCTTGAATTGGGGGGCAGGCTGTAGTACTCTTACTTGTTCAGGGCGAGCGGGAATAACTCAGTGGTAGAGTGCGACCTTGCCAAGGTCGAAGTCGCGGGTTCGAATCCCGTTTCCCGCTCCATTTTTTTCAATCGTCGGGGTCCCCTTCAAAGCGGCGCCGTCGCCAAGTGGTAAGGCAGAGCTCTGCAAAAGCTCCACCCCCGGTTCAAATCCGGGCGGCGCCTCCAAATCCTTCCAGGTCCCAACGGAACGATTCCGCTCCAGCACGTGGTCAATCGGTCACGGTGAACGCGGCGCGGTAGATCGTGACGCTGGGATTGGGGGGCAAGCCGTCGATCGCAACGACGTCGAACCGGCACGCCCGATCGGTGAGCTGGTTGCGCGCCAGGAAGTCGGCCGCCATGCTCGCCAGACGGCGCTGCTTCCACGGCGTGATCGCCTCCGCCGCCTTGCCGAACTCGCCAGTCGTTCGTGCCTTCACTTCGACGAAGACGATCGTCGCGTCCTCGCGCGCGACGATGTCGATTTCGCCATATCGCGTGCGGTAGCGGCGGGCAAGAATCTCGTACCCCTGCTCCCCGAGCAGGTGCGCCGCGAGATCTTCGCCCGATTTTCCAAGTGTCTGGCGTGCGATGGTCACGATTGCACGTGCTGAGCAAACTACAGGCCGTCCGCCTCGAAAAAACCGTGACACTCACCGTTTTCAAAAATTGCCACACCGGAGTGTCCCGTTTCGGGAAACGGTGAGTGTCACGGTTTTACGCGTTACGTAAAACGGTGAGTGTCACGGTTTTTCAGGGGTGGGCGACTTCGGCGAGCGACTCGTCGAACAGCTTCACCACGACGTCGGCCTGCGACGTCGTCAGGACGAGCGGCGGGGCGAAGCGGATGGCGTTCTTGCCGGCGCCGAGGAGCAGCACGCCGCGGCGGAACATCGCCTGGACGACGGCGCTACGTTCCTCCACCGCGCGCTCCTTCGTCTGCCGGTCGCGCACGAGCTCGACGCCGACCATCAGGCCGATGCCGCGGACGTCGCCGATGATTCGATGTTTCTGCTGCAACGACCGCAGCCCCTCCATCAAGTGCGCGCCGACGGCGGCCGCATTCGCCACGTAGTGCTCGCGCAGCAGCTTGATCGTCGCCAGCGCCGCGGCGCACGCCACCGGGTTTCCACCGAACGTACTCGCGTGGGCGCCCGGCGGCCACGCCATCAGGTCCGCCCGCGCGCAGGTCACGCCGAGCGGCAGGCCGGACGCGATTCCCTTCGCGATGTTGACGACATCCGCCTTCACGCCGAAGTGCTCGAGCGCGAACATCTTTCCCGTGCGCCCCATGCCGGACTGCACTTCGTCGACGACAAGCACGATGCCGTGCGTCGTGCACAGCTCGCGCAGCCCCTGGAGGAATGCCCGCGGCGGCACGATGTAGCCGCCCTCCCCCTGCACCGGCTCGACGACGATCGCCGCCACTTCGTCCGGCGCCGTGAGGTGGACGAAAATCTGGTCGGTGATGAACGACAGGCTCGCCGCGGCGCACGCATCGGCGCTGCCGTTGAACCGGTAGGTGTCGGGATAAAGCGCGTGGTAGACGCCGGGGAGGAACGGGCCGAATCCCTTGCGCTGAACCACCTTGCTCGCCGTCAGCGAGATCGATCCCATCGAGCGGCCGTGAAACGCGCCGATGAAGGCAATCAGGTTCTGGCGCTTCGTGTGGTGCCGCGCGAGCTTGATCGCCGCCTCGGTCGCCTCGGTTCCGGAGTTGCCGAAGAACGACCGCACGTCGCCGTCGATCGGCACCAGCCGCGCGAGCTCCTCGGCCAGGCGCACCTGCGGCTCGTAGTAGAAATCCGTCCCCGACATGTGGATGAACTTCTGCGCCTGCTCGGTGATCGCCCGGACGACGTCAGGATGCGATACACCGGTGGAATTGACGGCGATGCCAGCCGCGCAGTCGAGGAAGCGGTTGCCGTCGACGTCTTCGACGATCGCTCCCTCGCCCCTGGCGATCACGAACGGGTAGTCGCGCGTATAAGAGGGCGAAACGAATTTCCTGTCCCGCTCGATCAGCGCCTTGGCCTTCGGGCCGGGCAGCTGGGTTTTGATCTCAGGCACATCCATGAAATTCGACCGCCCTGTCAATGCTGAATGCTGAATGCCGAATGCTGAATGATTGGCGAATGCCGAATTGGCGAATGCTGAATGATTGTCGAATGCTGAATTGGCGAATGCTGAATTGGCGAATGTCGAATTGGCGAATGTCTGTCATTGCATTTCCATTCGGCATTTTGGCATTCAGCATTCAGCATTTACTTCCGCTTCCAACGGGTCGCGGTGCCAGTGTCTTCGAGGACAATGCCGCGGGCGTCGAGATCGGCGCGGATGCGATCCGCTTCGGTGAAGTTCCGCGCCAGCCGCGCCGCCCGCCGCGCCTCGATGGCGCGCTCGATTTCGTCGACCGCCACCGGCGGCCGCTCGTCCTCCGCCCGCCGCAGCGCCATCACGCCGAGAACGCGATCGAATTCGTCAAAGCAGGCGCGAATCTTTTCGGCATCGCCGCTCGTCACCTCCCCTGCATCGATTGAGGTATTCAGCGCGCGAATCAGGTCGAAAATGATTCCAAGCGCTGCGGCCGTGTTCAGATCCTCGGCGATATGCTCGGCGAACTCGGCACGCGCGGTATCGAGCCGCGAGCCGACATCGGCGGCGGCAGCGCCCGCCGGCAGATGCTCCAGCCGCGCGAGGAAGTCCATGATCCGCTTCAGCGCTTCCTCCGACTGCCCCAACGCCGTCCACGAGAACTTCAACTGCTTGCGGTAGTGCGTGCCGAGATAGAGATAGCGCAGTGCTGACGGCCGGAAGCCGCGCCCGGCGATATCCGCCAGGTTATAGACGTTGCCGAGCGACTTCGACATCTTCTCCACCCCGCGCTCCTCGTCGTCGATCATCAGATGCTCGACGTGGAACCAGAAACGCGAAAAGGGCTTGCCGGTCGCGCCTTCGCTCTGCGCGATCTCGTTCTCGTGATGCGGGAAGATAAGATCGACGCCCCCTGCGTGCAGATCGATCGGCGGCTCCCCGAGCAGCCGCAACGCCATCGCGGAGCACTCGATATGCCATCCGGGACGTCCCGGGCCGATGCCGGGATCCCACGTCGGCTCGTCCGGCTTCGTCGCCTTCCACAACACGAAGTCGCGGGCATCCTCCTTGTCGTACTTGTCGGAATCGATGCGCGCGCCGCTCTTGATGCCCGAGGCGTCGATGCGCGCGAGCTTGCCGTAGGCCGGCAGCGTCGAGATGCGGAAGTAGATCGAGCCGTCGCTGCGATAGGTGTGCCCTCTCGCCTCGAGCGCCTGGATGGTGCGACCCATCGCCTCGATGTTCTCCGGGTCGGTCGCGCGCGGGCTCTCCTCGACGCGCTCGAGCCCGAGCAGCGCGGCATCCTCGCCGAACGCCTTCACGAACCGATCAGTGTACTCGCGCAGCGGCACACCCGCCTTCTGCGACTCGGCGATCGTGCGGTCGTCGACGTCGGTGAAGTTCATCACGTGCCGCATGGCGTAGCCGGCCTGGTACTTCAGCGCGCGGCGCAGCACGTCGAGCATCACGAACGTGCGGAAGTTGCCGACGTGGCCACGCTCGTAGACGGTCAGCCCACAGGTGTACATCCGGACGGTGTTGTCCCGCAGCGGGGCGAACTCCTCTTCGCGTCGTGTGAGGGTGTTGTACAGGCGCATCGTAATGGCGGGCCCGGGCGGGCGTCAGGAGTTCAGCCGGTGGCGCACCTCGGACGTGCGGTCGCCGCACCGCGCGTGAATCAGCAGCTCGCGGTCTTCGGTCCGGAACGCGAAGACGATCGTGGCGTCGGCGTCCGGCGGGGCGACCTGTGCCGCCGCGCGCTCGAGCGCCGCCGCCGCGCCTGCACCCGAAGCGCCCAGGTATTCGGCGATCTTCGAGACGACAGCGGCGGCGATGACGCGCAGGCCGCCCTGCGCGGGAACCGACAGCGTCACATCCACGACCTGGCATCCGCCACCGGGTGGCTGCGACATATCCTTCGAATTCTACAGCGAAATGCGGCCGAACAGCCGCCGCGCGCTGCGGCAGTCGGCGTCGATCTGCGCGCGCAGCGCATCGGCATCGGCGAACGCGCGCTCGTCGCGCAGCCGCTGCACGAACGAGAGCCGCACGGTGCGATCGTACAGCTCCGGCGAACCATCGAGCACGTGCGTCTCGATGACGGGACGATCGACGTCGCCGAACGTCGGACGCATGCCGATGTTGGTGACCGCCGGCTGCCACACGCCGTCGATGGTCGCCGTCGTCGCGTAAACGCCCGCCGGCGGAATCAGCTCGTTGTCGCTCGCGAGGTTCGCCGTCGGGAATCCCAGCTCGCGTCCACGCCCGGCGCCGCGCACCACGACGCCGTCGATGAAGTAGTGATGTCCCAGCAGCGCGCCCGCTTCGTCCACGCGTCCTTCCGCGATCAGGCGCCGGATGCGCGTGCTGCTGACGACGAAGTCCTTGTAGCGAACGGGATCGATCTTTTCCGCGCGGAAGCCGTATCTCGCGCCGAGCATCCGCAGGACCGAGAAGTTGCCGGCGCGGTCGTGGCCGAATAGAAAGTTTGCGCCGACCCACACCTCGACGACGTGCAGCCACTCGACGAGGACGGTGCGGACGAACGCCTCGGGATCCCACTGCGACAGCTCGCGCGTGAAGCGCACGACGGCGACGCCCTGCATGCCGGAACGCGAGAGCCCTTCGAGCTTCTGTGCCTTCGTCATCAGCAGCGACGGCGCCTTGTCCGGCCTGAGAACGCGCGGCGGATGCGGATCGAAGGTCATGGCCGCGGGCGTGCCGCCGCGCTCCCCGGCGCGCCGGCGCACGCGGTCGACGATCTTCATGTGCCCGCGGTGCAGGCCATCGAAGTTCCCCAGCGCCAGCACAGGGTTGTGCCAGCGTACCGGCGCATCGTCGGGGTAATGGATTACTTGCATTCCACCGTCCCTCGTCACTGGTCCCTCGTCCCTGGTCCCTGGTCTTGGGTCCCGCGTCCAGGGACTCATGACCAGGGACCGGGGACCAGGGACCTGCCTCCTCAGACGTCAATCGTAAGGCCATCGTGGGAGAGCGTGATCCCTGGTGGCAACCGGGCGCACGTCGGCTCGTGGCGCAACTGGTGCGCCATGTGCGTGAAGTACGTCTGGCGCGCGCCGATGTGCCTGGCGGCAACGACCGCTTCGGCGAGATTGAAATGGGTCGGATGCGGCTCCGGGCGCAGCGCATCGAGGACGAGGACGTCGAGATCCTCCAGCAGCGGCCACGATGCGTCAGGGATGTGGCTGCAGTCGGTCAGGTAGGCAAACCGCTGGATCCGGAACCCGAGAATCGGCCGCTGGCCGTGCAGGATGGGAACGGGCGTGATCTCTTCGCCGCGCAGGCAGAACGGGCCGAGAATCGTGAACAGGTCGAGCTTCGGCAGGCCACCGCCCTGCGGTGTCGCGCCGTCGAACACGTAGCCGAACATGCGGCGGATGTCGTCGATCGTCCGTTCATCGCCGAAGCACGCAATCGCCTCCTTCTGCATGACGTTGAACCGCCGCACGTCGTCCAGCCCGACGATGTGATCGGCGTGGCCGTGCGTGAAGAGGATCGCGTCGATGCGCCGGATGCGGTGCGCGAGCGCCTGCATGCGCAGATCGGGGCCGGCGTCGACGAGCAGCGCGAGACGATCGCCGGAGCGGATGTAAATGGACGGACGGGAACGGCGGTCGCGCGGATCGTCCGATCGACAGGTCTCGCAGTCACAGCCGATCATGGGCACGCCGTGCGACGTGCCGCTGCCGAGAAACGTGATGCGGAGGGACACTACGGCTCGATGATGCGCTTCTCTCCCTGCTGCGCCTGCACGTAGCGGAGGCGCAGCTCGTAGAGAAGGTCGTCGATCAACCGCTCTTCGGGCTCGATGAGGTTGCCGCGGGTCTTCTCCTGCAGCATGGCGATGATCTCGATCATCTGGGAGGCGGCGCCGAGGTTTGGCTCGGCACGCTGGCCGCTGTTCGGATCGGCGATGTCACCGAAGTGCACCGCGGCCGTCGTCGCGAGCGAGAGGACGAAGCCAGTGAAGGTGATGCCCGAGTCCTGGTTCTCCACTCCCGAATGCTAGCATAGACGCCACGATGGCACGTTCGAGAGGTCCGAGTGGTCCGAGTGGTCCGAGTCGTCCGAGTCGTCCGAGTCGTCCGAGTCGGCGGACGGCGGCGACGAAGAAACGCGCCAACGCGGCCGCGGGCCGCGAGTTCCAGACGCTCGTCGAGATCATGCGCCGGCTGCGTGGGCCGAACGGCTGCCCGTGGGATCGCGAGCAGACGCTCGAGTCGTTGCGCGGGTTCGTCCTCGAAGAGACGTACGAAGTGCTCGATGCGATCGACCGCGGCGATCACGCGACGCTCGTCGGAGAGATCGGCGACCTGCTCTTCGAAGGCGTGTTCCTCGCACAGATCGAACGCGACGAAGGACGCTTCGACGTTGCCGACTCCCTGCGTGCCATCAACGCAAAGCTGATTCGCCGGCATCCGCACATCTTCGGAGCGAAGAGTGGCGTCAAGACGGCAGGTCAGGTCGTCACGCAGTGGGAGCAGATCAAGGCGCGTGAGCAGAAGACGGCCGGCGAGCCGCGATCGATCCTGCGCGGCGTGCCCAAGGCGCTGCCGTCGCTGCTGCGCGCGCACGAGATCGGCACGCGCGTCGCCGCCGTCGGCTTCGACTGGGCCCGCACCAGCGATGTCGTCGAAAAGATTGAGGAAGAAGTCGCCGAGCTGCGGCGCGCCGTCGAGGAAGGTGAAGGACGCGCGCGGACCGAGGAGGAGATGGGCGATCTGCTGTTCTCGATCGCGAACCTCGCGCGCAAGCTCGGCGTGGAATCAGAGTCCGCGCTGCGGAAGGCGAACGAGAAGTTCAGTGCACGCTTCGAGGCGCTCGAACGGAAGTTCGAAGCGGCAGGACGAAGCGTGCACGATGCCACGCTGGAAGAGATGGAAGACGTCTGGCAGCAGATCAAGCACACCGCCTGATCGCGCCCCTACTTCACGAGCTTCAGCTCGCCGACGAACAGGTTCGCGTCGATCGTGTACTTGCCCCTGCCGTCCCAACGCACCGAGGGAAAGAGGCCGCCGGCGGATTTACCGAACGCGCGTCCTGACACTTCGCCAAGCCGTACCGACGCGTCGACGCGCCGATACTGCTCTACCGCCCCGACTTCCATCGTCACGTCGCCCGCCCACATCGACAAACGCTTGTCGCCTTCGATGGCGCGGATGTCGAGCTCGCCCGCGGTCAGCGTCATGTCGAGATCGGCACGGCGAGGCACGTCGATTTGGACGCGGAACCGGTCCTTCGGCCCCCTTACGCGAACGGTCGCCTGCGTGCCGTTGATCAGAACATCGGCGCGGACCCGGTCGTCTTGCCGGCCGCGCCGTGTGTGCCAGCGAAGCTGAATCCGGCCCTCGTCGATTCCTTTGATGGTGTAGTCGCCGGCGCTGAGGTCGAGATAGATGCGGCCGCCGGCCGCGAACGGCCTCCAGAGCTGCGGCTCCTCTGCCGCGCTCTGCGCGCCGACGGCGGCGGCGAACAGGCATGCGGTGCAGAAGGCGAGAAGAGCGGATTTCATCGTGCCTCCCGGTGGTTGCTCTCTCTCCAGACGACAGGGTGCCACGGCAAGTTGCCGCGAATGGCGCCGTTTACCGGCGCTCGAGGGTCATTCGCCGGAATATGATCGAAGCTCACGTGTAATAGAGGCCAAAGGGGGCATCATGCGATTCAGAGTGGGCGCGGGGCTGACAGCACTGGCGCTGTTGGTCATCGGTACCATCGGTATGGCGCACGCCGCCTGGGCGGAATCATCAATCAAGGAACGGGAGGTGACGTTCACGAACGGCACCGTGACCCTCGCGGGCACGCTGACGGTGCCGGACGCGCAGGGGCCGTTTCCTGCTGTCGTCCTCCTCACCGGCAGCGGGCCGCAGAATCGCGACGAGGAGATCGTCGGGTTCAAGCCGTTCAAGATCATCGCCGAGCATCTGGCGCAGAACGGCATCGCGGTTCTGCGTTACGACGACCGCGGCGTCGGCGGGTCGTCCGGTTCGATCCCGGCGTCGACGACGGAGGACTTCGCCGGCGACGCGCTCGCGGCCCGCGCGTTGCTGGCGACGCTGCCCGCCATTCGCGCGAAGCAGATTGGCTTCATCGGGCACTCCGAAGGAGCGATCGTGGCGGCGATCGCCGCCTCGAGGTCGCCGGATGTCGCGTTCATCGGCATGCTCGCCGGCACGTCGATCCCCGGCGACACGGTGCTGCGCAGCCAGGCCGAGGCCCTGGCGCGCGCCGGCGGTGCCGACGAGGCGGTCGTGCAGAAGGTGCTCACCGAGCACCGCAAGCTGACGGAGGCGCTCAAGAAGGGGGCGCCGCGCGAGGAACTGAGAGAGATCGTCCGCACGCTGGCGCGGGCGCAGATTGACGCGGCTCCCGAAGCGCAGCGGAAGATGATCACCGACCCGGACGCGTTCGTAGCGGGCATCCTGGACAACGGCGTCGCCTCCGTGGACACGAAGTGGATGCGTTTCTTCACTGCTTTCGACCCGGCGACCGCGCTATCGCGCGTCTCGTGCCCGGTGTTCGCGGCGTTCGGCGGCCGCGACGTGCAGGTGCCCCCCGCGATCAACCGCGGCCCGCTCGAAGATGCACTGGCCAAGGCAGGCAACAAGCGAGTGACGGTGAAGCTCTATCCCGAGGCGAATCACCTGTTCCAGGTGTCGAAGACCGGGTTGCCGCAGGAATACGCCGGGCTGGAGAAACAGTTCGTGCCGGGGCTGCTGGATGACATCACCGCGTGGATTCGGGCGTTGCCACAGTAGGCGATCACGCGTGTCACGGTCGCGTGCGGCGTGCACGAAGGCACGAAGGCACGAAGGCACGAAGCCATCTTGTCTTCGCCTTCGTCACGCGCCTGGCTGGAGATAACCCACAAAACAACGCGTCGTACTCCAGCCTTGAATACTTCCACATTGAAGTTCATCAGCAGGCCGACACGTAGTCCAATCGTCTTCAGGTATGAGAGCACCTGAGCACGGTGGACCGGATGGGGCTTCTGGACGGCCTTGATCTCGATGAGAACAACACCTTCGATGATCAGATCGATCTTCTGCCCAGGAATCTCCCAGCTCTTGTAACGAACCGAGACCTTCTTTTCGCATTCGAAACTGATTCCACGCGAGTCAAGCTCGAGGCAATACGCCCGCTCGTAGATATGTTCTCGAAATCCAGGTCCGAGGTTCGTGTGGACCGTGTACCCGACGTCGACGGCCTCACTCACGATCCCTTCATGTTCTTCGGACAGCGGCGAATGTACTCGCAACATGTTCATGACTCCTTAATCAAGGTCTTCGTGCCTTCGGGCCTTCGTGGCTGCGATAGCAGCGCCGTCAGCTCGTTTCATCGCCGCGGCAGGGTGAGCGTCCGTCCCGTATAGGTCCTGACATCGACCCGCGTCCCATCGGTCTCCACCAGCACCGCGCCGTCCTCATCCGTGCGGAGGATCGGGACCGCCGCCGCCCGGTAGCGCGCGATGACGGTGGGATGCGGATGGTTGAACAGATTGCGGCGGCCGGCGCTGATCACCACGGCGGCGGGACCCGCCGCGGCGATGAAGGCTTCTGAGCTCGACGTCGCGCTGCCGTGGTGTGGCGCCTTGAGCACGACGAGCGGCGCGAGTGCGAGCTGCGGGACGAGCAGCCGCTCGGCCTCGCGCTCGATGTCGCCGGTCAGCAGAATCGACACGTCACCATAGCGGACCTCCAGGACGATCGAGTCGTCATTCCGGACGCGCTGGCGCTCCCACTCGGGCGACGGCGGGTGCCAGACGACGAGGTCGACGGCGCTCACGCGCTCGCGGTCGCCGGCGCGCACGGTGCGCCACGTCGCGAGACGCGCTGATGCGAGTTCCGCGAGCCGCCGCAAACCGTCGTGCGGCGGCACGGGCACCCCCTCCCAGACCGTGCGCGGGCCGAAGCCGCGCACGACGGCGGGTGCCCCGCCCAGGTGGTCAGGGTCGCCGTGTGTGACGACGAGCGACTCGAGCCGCTGCACGCCGAAGGCGCGCAGCGCGGGCGCGACGACCCGCTCTCCGGCATCGAAGCTCGAGCCGGGGAGGCCGCCAGCGTCGACGAGATAGCTGCGCCCGTCCGGCACCTGCACGAGCGTCGCGTCGCCCTGACCGACGTCGAGGAACACCACGCGCAGGATGCCTTCCCGCAGTGGGACGCCAGCGCCACGCTGCGCCGCCGCCGGGGAAACCAGAATGAGAAGGAGCGCCAGGAGCACGCCGGCTGCTGCGTATCTCCGCACCTGCGCGAACGCCAACAGCCCAACGCAGCACGCGTAGTACGCGCCGATCACCCACCACGCCGGCGGCGTCACGTCCACAGACAGGAACGGCGCCACGTCGAGCAGCCGCGCGGAATCGACCAGCCCGCGGACGGACAGATCCGCGACCGCCGCGGCCGCTTCCGCCGCGCGCACCGCGAATGGCGCCGCGGCAAGCACCGCCAGCGATGCGATTTGGACGATCGTCATCAGCGGGATCGCGGCAAAGTTGAGCAGCAGACCGGCGAACGTGACGCGCGCGAACAGGAACGCGCCAACAGGCGTGAGCGCGGCCTCCGCGCACAGCGTCGCCGCGAAGAGCGCCGCGGCGGCGAGCGCCAGCCTGCGCCCGGCGCGGGCCAACCTTGACGCCCGATGATCGCGCTGCGAGAGCGACGAAAGGAGCCGCGGAACGCCGACGAGAATGGCCAGCGTGGCCCCGAACGACAGGACGAAGCCGGCGTCGAGCGGCGTCAGCGGATCTGCCGCAATCGCCAGCGCGCCGGCAACCGCCAGCGCGTTGATTGGCGGCCCGCGATGATCGAACACCCGCGCGGCGAGGTAGACGGCCGCAGCCGTGATCGCGCGCGCCACCGACGGCGGCGCGCCCGTGATCTGCCCGTAGAACAGCAGCGCGGCAATGGTCACAGCCGGGGCGACGCGCGCCGGCACACCCAACACCCGCAGAACGAACATCAGGAACGCCGCGAGGATCGCGATGTTGCCGCCCGAAATGGCGATGACGTGATACGTTCCCGCCTCCTGCATTCGCCGCTCGTCATCATCGGGGACGCCGCTACGGTCTCCGATGAGAATGGCGGTGGCGACGGCGGACGAACGCGCATCGCGAGGACCGATGAAGCGCGAGAGCATGCGCCGAGACCACGCCCTCGCCGCGGCGGCTGCCTCCTCCAGAACATTCCCCCGCGAGACGATCTCCACGAGCGCCGCGCTCTTGACCGCGCCGACGAGCGAGACACCGCGCCGCGCGAGCGCTCGCGCCTCGTCCGGGACGCCGAAGTTCAGGTACGTGGGAGGTTGTCGAAGGATAGCCGTGAGCCGGACGCGCCGCCCCGCCCGCCATTCGCCAGCCTGCGCGGCCGCCGCGACGCCGCCGACGCTCAGACGAACGCCGAGGTCCTCATCGGCGGTCTCCAGCGTGAGGGAGACACCGGATGGCCAGACCGTCGCGTCCTCGCGCAGCCGCCCTTCGACGACGACCGGCTCGCCGAGCGCGAGCGGCAGATCAGAGCGGTAGGCGTTTCGCGCGGCCGTCAGGCCAAGCGACGTTCCGGCGAGCACTGCCGCGATCGGCAGGGCGGCGAGGGCGGTCTCCTCGCGATCGGCGATCGACCCCGCCGCCGACACGACGGCGAGCAGCGATCCAACCGCCGTAAGGAGGCTCCCCGCTTCCGGCCACCGCTCGGCGAGCAACCCACCGGTCACCGATCCCACCAGCAGCGGAACAGCGAGGGCAACGGCCGGGATGCGCACGCGGAGCATCCATGCAACGCGGCGCGCACGCGAGGACTGGCTGCGCCTTCACGAAGGCCCGAAGACACGAAGACACGAAAAGACCTAATGTTTTCGTGCCTTCGAGCCTTCGCGTCTTCGTGAGCGCCGCAGGCGGACCGTGGCACCGGCCAGCGCTTTCAGTGGATCCGTCGCAGAATCTGCGACTCCGCTAGGCGCGGCCGGTGGCAGCTTCTGCGTGGTATTCCTGGAGCGCCCGGACGGCGAGGCCATCGCTGTGCAGCGCCTTGATGGCGTTGACCGCGGCGGCGGCGCCGGTCAGCGTCGTGATGCACGGAACGGAGTGCATCATCGCGATCCGCCGGACGGTACGGTCGTCGAAGAACGACTCGCGGCCGATAGGTGTGTTGATGACGAGCTGAATGCGGTTGTTGAGGATCTCGTCGCCGACGTGCGGGCGCCCCTCGTTGACCTTGAAAACGATCTCCACCTCGAGGCCGTGCGCGCGCAGGTAGTTCGCCGTGCCGCGCGTGGCAACCAGCTTGAAGCCGACGTCGCGCAGGTCGCGCGCGATCTGCACCACCGCAGGCTTGTCGTGGTTGTTGACGCTGACGAACGCCGTACCGCTCGCCGGCAGCTTCATGCCGGCGCCGAGCAGCGCCTTCGCGAACGCGGTGCCGAACGTCGGCGCACCGCCCATCACCTCGCCGGTCGACTTCATCTCCGGTCCGAGGATCGTGTCGACGCCCGGGAAGCGCACGAACGGAAACACCGGCGTCTTCACGAAGAAGCCGGACACCTCGAGATCCTCCGTCAGCCCGAGCTGCGCGAGCGAACGGCCGATCATGACGCGGGCGGCAACCTTGGCGAGCGGCACGCCCGTTGCCTTCGAGAGATATGGCACCGTGCGCGACGCGCGCGGGTTCACCTCGAGCACGTAGATCGTGTCGTCCTTGATCGCGAACTGCGCGTTCATCAGACCGACGACCTTCAGCGCGCGCGCGATCCGGCGGGTGTAGTCGCGAATCGTGGCGACGTGCTTGTCCGTGACCTTGTAAGGCGGCACGACGCAGGAGCTGTCACCCGAGTGGATGCCCGCTTCCTCGATGTGCTCCATGATGCCGCCGATGACGACGGCGCCGGTGGCATCGGCAACGGCGTCCACGTCGAGCTCGACGGCATCCTCGAGGAACTTGTCGATCAGAATGGGATGCCCCGGTGACGCGGCCACGGCGTGCAGCATGTACCGATCGAGCGCCGCCATGTCGTAGACGATGGCCATGGCGCGGCCGCCGAGCACGTACGACGGGCGCACGACCAGCGGGAATCCAATCGACGCCGCCACCGCGCGCGCCTCCTCGGGCGTCGTCGCCGTCCCGCTCGGCGCCTGCGGAATGCCGAGATCCCACAGCAGTTGCGCGAAGCGCTCGCGATCCTCCGCCAGATCGATCGAATCCGGCGATGTCCCGAGGATCTTGATGCCGGCCGCCTGCAGCGGCAGCGCCAGCTTCAGCGGCGTCTGCCCGCCGTACTGCACGACGCACGCGACGTCGGCGCCGTTCTGCTGCTCCGTCTCGATGATCGCGGACACGTCCTCGAACGTCAGCGGCTCGAAGTAGAGCCGATCGACCGTGTCGTAGTCGGTCGAGACCGTCTCCGGGTTGCAGTTGATCATCACGGTCTCGAAGCCTTCTTCACGCAGCGCGAAGGCGGCGTGGCAGCAGCAGTAGTCGAACTCGAGACCCTGGCCGATCCGGTTCGGGCCGCTGCCGAGGATGACGACCTTCTGCCGCGGCGTCGGACCCGCCTCGCACTCCTGCTCGTAGGCCCCGTAGAGATAGGGCGTGAACGACTCGAACTCCGCGGCGCACGTGTCGATCCGCTTGTATGCCGGCCGCAGCCCCACCTCGAGGCGCGCCTCCCGAACCGAATCCTCGTCAGCGCCCAGGGCCGCCGCAATCTCGCGATCGGCGATACCGGCGCGCTTCAGCGTGCGGAGCAGATCGGTGGACATGCCGCGCAGCCCGACCAGACCAGCGGACTGCTGCAGGTCGACGATCTGTTTGAACTGCACGAGGAACCACGGATCGATCTTCGTCGACTCGTGCAGCGCCTCGACCGGCCAGCCGCGCTCGAGCGCGCGGAACACCGCCCACATGCGCCGATCGTTCGGCACGCTCAGCTCGCGCTGCAGCGCGCCCTCTTCCTCCTCCTCCTGCCCCGGCCGCACCTGGCCGAACAGCTGCCCTGCTCCGCCGAGCTCCAGCGACCGGAACGCCTTCATGAAGGCTTCCTTGAACGTCCGGCCGATCGCCATCACCTCACCCACCGACTTCATCTGGGTCGTCAGGGTGCGGTCGGCGCGCGGGAACTTCTCGAACGCCCAGCGCGGCACCTTGACGACGACGTAGTCGATCGTCGGCTCGAAGGAGGCGGGCGTCAGGCGCGTGATGTCGTTGGGGATCTCGTCGAGCGTGTAGCCGAGCGCGAGCTTGGCGGCGATCTTGGCGATCGGGAACCCCGTCGCCTTCGAGGCGAGCGCGGACGATCGGGACACGCGCGGGTTCATCTCGATGACGATGATGCGGCCGTTCTCGGGATTGATGGCGAACTGGATGTTCGAGCCGCCCGTCTCGACGCCAACCCGGCGGATGATGCGGCGTCCCAGATCGCGCATCCGCTGGTACTCGCGATCGGTCAACGTCAGCGCCGGCGCGACCGTGATGCTGTCGCCGGTGTGCACGCCCATCGGGTCGACGTTCTCGATCGAGCAGATGACGACGAAGTTGTCGGCGCGGTCGCGCATGACCTCGAGCTCGAATTCCTTCCAGCCGATCACCGACTCTTCGAGCAGGACTTCGTGGACCGGGCTGAAGTCGAGGCCGCGCCCCGCCAGTTCGCGGAACTCTTCGATGTTGTAGGCGATGCCGCCGCCGACGCCGCCGAGAGTAAACGAAGGACGGATGATGACCGGGAACCCGATTTCCTCGACCGCCGACATCGCTTCCTCGATGGAGCGCACGTAGCGGCTCGCGGGGACGTCGGCGCCGATCTCCTTCATCGCGTCGCGGAACAGCAGTCGGTCCTCGGCGACCTTGATCGCGTCGACGGACGCGCCGATCAGCTCCACGCCGTGCCTCGCGAGCGCGCCGCTTTCGCCGAGCGCCACGGCCAGATTCAGCGCGGTCTGCCCGCCGACGGTTGGCAGGATCGCGTCAGGGCGCTCTTTCGCGATGATCGCTTCGACGATCTCGGGCGTCAGCGGCTCGACGTAGGTGCGATCCGCAATCTCCGGATCGGTCATGATCGTCGCCGGGTTGCTGTTGACGAGGATGACCTCGAGGCCTTCGCTCCTCAGCGCCTTGCAGGCCTGCGTGCCGGAGTAGTCGAACTCGCAGGCCTGGCCGATCACGATCGGCCCGGACCCGATGACGAGGACGCGCGTGATGTCGGTGCGTTTGGGCATCGGCGATCAGATTCGAACAGTGAAAGGTGCCGACGGCACGCTGGCGCGACACGAAGACACGAAGAGACGAAGACACGAAACACAAGAATATCTTCGTGCCTTCGAGCCTTCGTGCCTTCGTGACGCCGGTGGCGATTCGTGGCAGCGTCGAGCGATCACGCCCGCCGCTCCATCTCCTCCACGAACTGGCGGAAGAGATAATCCGCGTCGTGGGGACCGGGGGCGGCCTCGGGATGGTATTGCACGCAGAACACCGGCTTGGTGTCGTGTCGCAAGCCCTCGACGGTGCCGTCGTAGAGATTCAGGTGGGTCACCTTCACGTCCGCCGGCAGCGACGCCGGATCGACGGCGAAGCCGTGATTCTGCGACGTGATCTCGACCTTCCCGCTCTCCAGCTCCTTGACCGGGTGATTCGCCCCGCGATGCCCGAACTTCAGCTTGTAAGTCCGGCCGCCCATGGCGAGAGAGAGAATCTGGTGGCCGAGACAAATGCCGAAGACGGGGACGTCTTCCTTCACGAGCTCGCGCGCGTTCTTGATCGCGTAGCCGAGCGCCGCGGGATCGCCGGGGCCGTTGCTGAGAAAGACGCCATCCGGATTGACGGCGAGCAGCTCCGAGGCGGGCGCGGTAGCCGGAAACACGCGCACCTCGCAACCGTAGGCGTCGAACCGCCGCAAGATGTTCCATTTCATCCCGAAGTCGTAGGCGGCGATGCGCAAGGGCCGGCCGGCGCGCGTCTGCGGCGGCGGCGAGAACTCGTCGGAGTGCGACGTCGAGGGATCCCAGTCGAACGCCCGCTCGCACGTGACGCCGAGCACCAGATCCGATCCTTCCATCTTCGGGATTGCGCGCGCCTGCTCGACGAGCACTCGCGGATCGACGTCCCCTGTCGCAATGACCCCGCGCATCACGCCGGCGGACCGCAGCACGCGCGTGAGCGCGCGCGTGTCGATGTCGGAGATCGCGACGATGTTGTGGCTGACGAGATACTCGCGCAGCGTGCCGTTTGCGCGCCAGTTGCTGGCAATCGGCGACTCGTCGCGGACGATGAAGCCAGCCACCTGCGGCTCCCGCGACTCCGCGTCGTCGGCCGCCACGCCGTAGTTGCCGATTTCCGGGGCCGTCATCGTGACGATCTGCCCGGCATACGACGGATCGGTGAGCACTTCCTGGTAGCCGGTCATGCTGGTATTGAACACGACCTCGCCGCCGGTCTCGCCGAGCGCGCCGGCCGCCTCGCCGTCGTACCAGATGCCGTTCTCGAGCGCCAAAGTTGCTTTCATTTTTTGAATGGCGGGGACCCCTGCACCCCGCCAAGCGGCCTCCACGCCGCCGGCGCTTCGTCGCCGGCTCCGTGCCGGCCGCGCCCTTTGAATGGCGGGGACCCCTGCTTGGGCGCCGTAGCAACCGCGCGCGTTACGGCGGTTGCGAAGGCGGCCACCCCGCACCTATCGAATCCGTTCCAAAGAAACCGTGACTCGTTCTTCGCGCCCGGCTTCGACGTTGGCACGGGCTGTGACCGTCCGGTGATCCGCCAGTTCGATCCTCACAGCGTGTGAACCCGGCTTGAGGTCCGCCAGCGTCAACGGCGTCACACCGACAGCGCGGCCGTCGACGAACACACGCGCGCCGCGGGGACGCGAATCGACGAAGAGCGATCCGGTCGTCGCGGCGCCCCCTCGCGCCGCCGGCGCCGGCTTCGGCGTCTCACCCCGGCGCGACTCGGTCGGCGCGGCGGCGCCCGTCCGGCGCAACTGCACGCTCATGGTCTTCACGGGTTCATCGGCACTCAACCTGAATTCCTCGCGCGCCACGGCGTAGCCGCTCTGGACGACGCGAATGGTGTAGGGGCCGAAGCGGAGATTATCGAGCGTCAGCGGCGTGCGGCCGCGCCACTGGCCGTTGACCGTCACGGCCGCCCCGGACGGCGTCGACTGCACGCGAAGGCTGCCGCGTGTCGGCGCAGGTGTCGCCGCGCGCGCCGGCGGTTCGGCGCTGGGCGCCTCCGGCGGCACAGAGGGCGGCGCCGGCGGCTTCGTCCCTGCGGGAGGCGTCACGGCCTGCTCGCTGAACTCTCTTGCGGGCTGCTGCGCGGGCTGCGACGGCTGCTGCGCAGACGCACCCACGTTCACGTCTGTGCCAGGCGTCGCACCCGGCTCCCCCGCTTCGCGCCCGAAGACCGCCCACCCGGCGAGAAAGCCGACCAGCAGTCCGACGACGAGCATCATGGCGCGTGGGAGCATCTCCGGCCGCGAGCGCTCCTGCCCGACCGTCGCCTGGAAGAGCGACGGGGCGTCGTCGGCGTCTCTGACGGCCCGCTCATCATCGACGTAGGCGAGTGCGGCCGCCGGTTCGGGCTCCGCCTCCCGGATTTCCTCGTCGAGCGCCACGATGGCGGGCGTCTCCTCCTGCACCGGCGCTTCCGGCTCCGTCTCGCGGAATTCCTCGGCCAGATCGGCGAAGCGTTCGTCTTCCAAGCGTTCTTCTTCCAGCCGATCGTCGTCGAAGAGCGCCGGTTCCTCCGCCGGAGGTTCGCTAATCAGCAGATCGTGGTGTGCTTCGTCCTCGTCGCGTTCGATGGCGATGTCATCCGGCACAGGCTCGACACTCGGCGGCTCCAGATCGAAGTCAACTGGCGCGGCGGCGGCAACGGCGGAAGCCGCCAGGGGCGCGACGTCCGTGAACCGAGGCTCCTCCGCCGGTTCGCCAGAGGGCGAGGTCTCGCCACTTGCCACACTCTCCGCACCGGCCGCCTCCTGCAGCGCTACGGCAAACGCCATGGCCGTGTGATAGCGCCGCGCCGGGTCGTCGTCCATGGCGCGCGCGAGCACGGCCTGAAGCGCATCCCCTCGGTCTCCGACGTTCTGGCCGGCCACTGCGCCGATCTGGCTGCCGGTGCCAGCAGGGCGCCGCGCCGTCAACAGCTCGTAGGTGATCGCTGCGAGCGAGAAAACGTCAGCGGGCGTGCTCCACGCTTCACCGGCAATCCGCTCCGGCGCCGTGTACGGGCGGCGCACCGGTGCGCGCAGGCCGACGCGCTCGAGCGCCTCGACGACGCCAAATCCCGTCGCCCGGGCTTCGTCGGGCGTGACGAAGACATCGCGCGGATGCAGCGCGCCGTGGCCGACGCCAGCCGCGCGCGCGAAGTCAATCGCGCCGGCAAGCTGCGTAATGAACGGCAGTGCCTTGTCGAGCGCGGCAGGCGCGTAGTGCCGCATCGCCACGTCGAGCGACTCGGCGGCGACGTACTCCTCGGCGCGATAGGCGACCGTGCCTTCCACGCCCGCTGCCAGCGGCTCGACGATCGACGCATGGAACAGGCCGGCGTCGGCGGCGCGCGACAGCTCGTCGGCGAGCGCCTGCGCCTGCTCTGGCGTGACGTCGAGACGGAACACTTTGACGGCAACGAGTCGATCGCGGGAGGGTTCGTAGGTGCGGAACACCGGGCCGAGCGCGCCAACACCAATTTGATGCAGGACCCTGAACGGGCCGAAGGCAGCCGGGGGTGCGAACGCAGTCGGGTCGTCTCGTGTCAGCGACGGAACTCCTCGCAGGCCGCTGAAACGTCCGGCCTGCTAAAGACCAACGACCAAGAACCAAAGACCAAGAATCGTTGGCCTTTCGCGCGCGCGGGTCGAAAAAATGTAACACAGAACCGCGCTCCTTGACATGATTCCGACCGCTCTGAGAGAGTACGGTTCGGTGTCATCCGACAACATCACTGTTGCGCCGGCCGCGCGGTTCGGCGTCGATCTCCGACGGCTGGCATGGATTCGTCCGCTGGCCGCGGCGTACGCAAGCGACTTCCAACACCTCGAGCAACTGTACGCGGGCAACCCGGCCTCTCCGGACGCGTGGCGCGGCGCAATCGATCGCACGCGGCGTTACGTCAGGCCACGGCGTGAGATCGCGGACGTGGTCGCGGCGCAGCAGGAACGCCGCCACGCGCCGCCGCAAGCGCGCACCGCTGCCGCGAAGCTCGCCTCAGCCGACACGGTCGCCGTCGTCACCGGACAGCAGGCGGGCGCATTCGGCGGACCGCTGTTCACGCTGCTGAAAGCGATCACCGCGGTTCAGCTCGCGCGCAGGACGGAAGCGGAGCACGGAGCGACGGCCGTCGCGATCTTCTGGATCGACGCCGAGGATCACGACTGGAACGAAGTCCGGAGCTGCACGGTGCTCGACGCGGAGCTGCAGCCGCGCACGGTGACGCTCGACGCTCCCGAGGGCGCGGGCGACCGGCCCGTCGGCTCGCTGCGGCTCGACGATCGCGTCGAGCGCAGCCTTGACGAGCTCGCTGGCGCGCTGCCGGCGACCGATTTCACGGCTGCGACAATCGCCCAACTGCGCGGCGCGTACCAGTCCGGCGCGGGCATGGCGGAAGCGTTCGCCCGCTGGCTTGAATCGGTACTCGGCCCGCATGGGCTGGTCGTGTTCGATGCCTCGGATCCGGCCGCCAAGTCCTTCGCGCGCGACATCTTCATTCGTGAGATTCAGACGGCCGGCCGCACTGCAGTCCTCGCGACGGCCGCCGGAGACATGATGGCCGCGGCAGACCATGCGCCGCAGGTCGTGCCGCATGCCGACAGCGCGGCGCTGTTCCGCCTCGACGGCGGACGCCGCGCCATCAAACGGAACGGCGATCTCCTCAACATCGACGGCGTGGATCACACGGTGGATGCGCTCGCGGCCGAGGCTGCCGCTTCGCCGGAACGCTTCAGCCCGAACGTCCTGCTGCGGCCGGTCGTGCAGGATGCGCTCTTCCCGACGATCTGTTACGTCGCGGGGCCGAGCGAACTTGCGTATCTCGGACAGCTCCGCGGAATCTACGAGCACTTCGGCGTGCCGATGCCGCTGATGTACCCGCGCGCCACGGCAACGCTCGTCGACTCCGCGGCAACGCGCTTCCTCTCACGCTACAACCTTCCGATCGAGGAGCTGCAGCCGCGCGACGAAGCCGCGCTCAACCGCCTCCTCCAGGCGCAGCTCCCGGCTGAGGTCACTCAATCGTTGAAGGACGCTTCGGCGCGCACCACAGAGGCGATGCAGCGCGTCATCGACGCGATGCCTGAGCTCGATCCGACGCTCGCCGGCGCCGCGAAGACGACGCTTGGGCGAATGGAACACGACCTGCGGAATCTGGAATCCAAGGTGATTCAGGCGGCGAAGCGCCGTGACGACACGCTGCGGCGGCAGTTCACACGGACGCAGGCGCTGGTGTTCCCCGACGGGCATCCGCAAGAACGGAGCGTCGGCGTCGTCTTCTTCCTCAATCGCTATGGACCCGCGCTCGTCGACCGGCTGCTCGAGGACCTGCCCCTCGACCTCGGACAGCACTGGGTGATCACGCTATAGTCCCTGGTCCCTGGTCCCTGGTCCCGAGTCCCTGGTCTCGGGTCCCTGGTCCCGGGACCGCGACCAGGGACCAGGGACCAGGGACCTCAACGCATGCTGAGCAGGTTCGCGAGCAGCCGATAGGCACCGTCAGTGCCGGCGGGAAGCTGGCGCCAGAGCCCAAGGCCGATGTAGATCCAGCGGCCGCGGCCGACTTTCGCCTCGACCAGCGCGCCGGTCTTCGGACCGGGGTTGTAGGGGAATGGGTCGGTCAAGCGCACGAGATCGACGTATCGGGGATCCCGGTCTCCCAGGAAGTACAGGCCGCGCTCCTGCACCCATCCGGCCCAGGACTCCGGACCGATGGGATTCGGCTGGTTGAATACCGGATGGCCGGGCACGAGCACTTCCACCGGCGCGTGCTCGTCGGTGATCCGGTTCGCGCTCACCTTGGCCGGGTACGGGCCGTACTGCGCTTCGTTGAACTCGAACTTGTTGTACTGGACGAGCACCGTTCCGCCGCGCTCGGCATACGCGAGAAGTCGATGGTTGTTCGCCCGCAGATCCGCACGACGCTCGTAGGCGCGGACGCCCGTGACGATGACGTCGTACTTCGAGAGGTCGCCAGCGGCCAACTCGTCAGGACCGATCATCTGCACGGTCGCGCCGAGTTGCTCTATCGCCTGCGGCACCTGATCGCCGACGCCCATCACGTATCCGACGCGCAGCCCGGACGTGATACGCGCGTCGATGATCTTCAGCCGCGCCGCCGCGCGGCGCACGATGTGACGGCGGTGAATGTGCGGGTACTCGATCACCTGATAGCCGTCGCGGGATTCCGTTCCCTTGTCGGAGGTAAAGCTGGCCTCGAGCGGGAACTCACCGGCTGCGGCGCCGGCCGGCGCTTCGATGGCGAACTGCACGGTCACCGCCTCGTCCTCGCGCGCGAACTTCGCGTCCGCGCTTGCCGGTTCGACACGCCAGCCCGCCGGCGCGTGCAGCCGAACGCTGCCCAGGGCGGCGCCTTTGGTGTTGTTCACCACTGATACGCGCACGGTGCGCGACCCGCGGCCCGCGCGCTCCGACCTCGGAACGACGACAACTTCAGGCGTCAGCGACACCCCGAAGGCCGGCACGACGTGCAGTTCCATTCGCTTCTCGCCTGCGACGAGGTCACTGTAGCGATACTCGACGGGCCGCTCGACGCGAATGGTCTCCCCCTCGATCGCGACCTCGAACGTCGCGCGGAAGGGCGATGGGGTGAACGGCAGGCCGAACGGGACACCGGGGTCGAACTCGTATCGTCCGGCATTCGGCTTGGAAGACCAGTACGGCGCCGTGAATCGGCCTTTCGGCACGGGCCAATCCTGGCTGCAGGTGAGCACGTCCGGCGTCTTCGAACCGGACGTGCAGCCACCCCGGGTGGCGAAACCGTCCACGGACGCGCGCACCAGCTTCTGCGTCGCCCCCTGCACGTCGGCGATCAGCGTGACACGCACACGCTGACCGGCTGCAACGACGCCGTCATCAGCGATGGCTTCGAAGCGCATGCGCTTGCTGAGGACGAGCGCCTGCTCGAACTGCCGCTCCTTCTGTGCCATCCGGAAATCGATCTCGTCATGCCCCGCATTGTTCGAGCGAGTCCATCCGAGCTTCGCCCGCAGCGCGCGCACCAGCCGCACGCCGTTGAGCAAATCACCGGACTGCGCCGCGCTCGAGATGTCGCGCAACGCGGAGGCGATCGAAGTGTCGCCATCGGCGGCTTTCACCAGGCTCCCGATCGACGTGTCGATGCCGTCGAACATCGTCTTCAAGGGCCGCGGCGCCGAGACATCGCCGGCGGCCTCCAGGAGGTGGTAGCGACGGCCCTCTCCCGTTCCCGGCAGCGGCAGCAACTGCGACGTGCCCTGGCAGCGGTGCATGCTGCGCGCTTCGGTGCCGAGCTCCGCGAACGTCCGACCGAGCACCGGATCGAATTCGAGGGCATCGATGGAGAGCAGATCCGGCTCGGCCGCGCGGCGGCCGAAGCCTTGGGTACAGAACAGACGCATGACGCGCCAGGGACGCAGTCCTTCACGAATCTGGTCCGGATACTTCGCGGGATCCGCGGCGTCGCGAACCGCCTGAACCGTCAGTGCGGTCGACGCCTGATGCGCCTGTCCCCCGCCCTCGCCGCCGCAGACGAACGCGGCGATGACGTGCGGGCGCGTCGCGCGGATATGACGCACGTAATCGCCGACGATCTCGTCGCGCCCCCACTTTTCCAGGTTTTCCTCGACGCTGAACGAGAAGCCGAAATCGACGGCGCGCGTGAAGAGCTGCTCGGCCCCGTCGAAGCGGTGCGCCGCCATGATTTCTTCCGTCCGCAGCACGCTGAGCGCCTCGAACAGCTCCGGGCCGATCTCGTTCTGCCCGCCTTCGCCGCGGGTCGCGCTGACGAGCACGGTCCGCATCCCCGCGCCGTGGCCGAGCATCGCCAGCAGCACGTTGTCCTCGTCATCGGGATGCGCCGTCGTCTGCATGAACGTGCCGATGGTCTGCAGCTTCCGCAGCATCAGCTTCAGCGCGGCGTCGTTGGCGTATTCGCCGAGCGGCTGCAGCCGCAGCTGGGCGGCGCTGGAGGCCGAACTGAAGTTCGGCCCTACGACAACGGCGGCCGTAGGGCGGAACTTCAGTTCCGCCGACGCCGCGACGACGGCGAGAACGAAAACGCTAGCGGCGCAGAAGGCTCTCATAGAACGCTTCGTAGCGCGGCACGACGAGATCCGCGCAGAACCGGCTCGTCACCGTTCGGCGGGCGTCGCGGCCGAAACGCCGGTGCATCTCATCGTCGGTCAGCAGCGCGACGCCGCTGTTCGCCATGCCCTCGAGGTCGTTCGGATCGTGCAGGAAGCCGGTGACCCCGTGCTCGATGACTTCCGGAATCCCGCCCACGCGCGAGGCGACGACGGGGACTTCACACGCCATCGCCTCGAGTGCGGCGAGACCGAAGCTCTCCTGCTCCGAGGGCAGCAGGAACAGGTCGGATTCCGAGAGCAGTGGCAGCACCTGGTCCTGCTCGCCAAGCGCTTCGACGCGGCCGGAGACACCGAGCCGCCGCGCCGTGTCGAGCGCCTTGCCGAGATCGGGCCCGTCACCGACGAGCAGCAGCCGCGAGCGGACGCGCGCGGTGATGCGCGCGAAGATTTCGACCACCGCGTCCACCCGCTTGACGGGCCGGAAGTTCGACACGTGGATCACGAGCTTGTCGCATCCCGGCGGGCAGTGCCGCGCGCGCAGCGCCGGATTCGGCGTGCGGTGATGGACCTGGCAGTCGAGGAAGTTGGGAATGACTTCGATGTGCCGCCGCACCGGCAGCGCGCGATACGTGTCGGCCCGCAGGCTCTCGGAGACCGCCGTGACGCCATCGGAATGCTCGATCGAGAACGCGACGGTCTCCGCGTAGGAATGATCGCTGCCGACGAGCGTGATGTCGGTGCCGTGCAGCGTGGTGATGACCTGCGGCACGCAGTCCGGAGCCGAGTCGTGCAGGATCTTCTTCGCCATATACGCCGCGGTCGCGTGCGGCACGGCGTAATGCGCGTGCACGATGTCGAGCGAGAACTCGCGCGCGACCTGGACGATGCGCGTGGTGAGCGACAGGAGGTACTGCGGCTCGCGGAACAGCGGGTACGAGGGCGTGTGGACGCGGTGGAACGAGAGGCCCGGCTGGTACTCCGCGAAGCGGAACGGGGTCTCCGTCGACAGCATGTGTACGTCGTGCCCGCGCGTCGCCAGCGCTTTCGCCAGCTCCGTCGCGACAATGCCGCTGCCCCCGACGGAGGCGTAGCAGACGATGCCGACGTTCATCGCTTGAATGGCGGGGGCCCCTGCACCCCGCCAGGCGGCCTCCACTCCGCCGGCGCTGCGCCGCCGGCTCCGTTCCGGCCGCGCTCGTTCCAGTCCTTGAATACGTCCGGTCTCAGGATCGGATCGCGGACGATGACTCCCTCGGCAAAGGCGACGCCGGTTCTCGCGCCGAGCATCGCGTCGCGACTTTCGATCAACTGCATGAACTGTGGTGCGGTAAGACGCGTGCCGACGCTGCCGGGATCCCTCGGCGCGAACTGCGAGCGATGGCACGCGAGCGCGCGGCGCTTCTGATCGTACTGTGCGGACACATCGATGGCGAACGACGGCGGCGCCGAATCGTTGATGAAGTAGTAGCAGGTCCAATCCGGCCGCCACGCCTCGTCGCCGCCAGCGGCCGTGAAACGCCGGAGGCCAGCCTTGAACGCGGCCCGGGCCAGCACGTCGCTCGCCGAACGGTGGTCCGGGTGCCGATCGTCCCAGTACGGCAGGGCGATCGTGCGCGGGCGCGTGGCTCGAATGACCCGCACGACGTCGTCTATCTGTGCCGCATCGCCCGTGATCCCGCCGTCCGGCCATCGCAGGTTCGTGCGCCAGGCCGCCCCGAGGACGACGCGCGCCTCCTCGCCTTCGGCTTCGCGCTCTTCCGGGGTGCCGTTGGATCCGAGCTCGCCCCGTGTCAGATCGCACAGGCCGACCGCGTAGCCGCGCGCCGCATGCGCCGCCACCGTTCCGGCAAAACCAATCTCGATATCGTCGGGATGCGGGCCGAAGACCAGCAGGTCTACCGGTGTCATCGCCATCGCACCAGTGTAGCCGCTTGTCTGGGAGAAGCGGAGGCGGCGGAGAGAACGGAGAAATACGGAACACGGAGCAACGGAGTAACGGAGCTCTTTTGTTTTGAGAAGAGGGTCGAGAGCTTCACGTGAGTCCGGCGGCTTTGCTGACCCGTTCGAAGTCGCTGCCAACCTTACCTGACAGCCTCCGTTGCTCCGTTGCTCCGTGTTCTGTGATTCCAGTTCCGTCGTGCCGATACAATGTGTGCAGTGCCCCGGACATCGACATCACCACCGGCCGCGGCGCCGAAGGCCAAGGCGAAGGCGTCGGCCAACGCGCGGCGGCGCAAGTGGTTGCGGCGGGCGGCGTTGGCCGCCGCGATCCTCGGGGTCGTGCTGTCGGCGTTCCTCGGCTACTACTGGACCGTCTTCTCGCGCATGATCGACGCGCGTCTGGCCGGCGACATGCAGCGGGCGGATCCGCGGGTGTTCGCGCGCCCCTTCGAGCTGCGGCGCGGTCAGGCGCTGACGATCACGCAGCTCGTCGACCGTCTCAACGACCTCGGGTACACGCACCGCACGCAGGCGCAGCAGCCCGGCGAGTTCACGATTGTTCGTGACGGCGTGCTCCTCGTTCCACGCGAGGGACCGCGCAAGGGACAGCCGGTGCGCGTCGCGTTCGCCCCTCGGGCGCCGAAGGCCCCCGAGCCGGCGCTGGTCGCCGCGCTCGAGCTGCCCGGCGCGAAACAGCGCCTCGATCGCGTGACGCTCGACGCCCCGCTGATCACCGCGCTGATCTCGTCGGCGCGGCAGAAGCGGCGCGACGTGCCGCTCGACATGATCCCGAAGCACATGGTCAACGCGGTCCTGGCGATCGAGGACCGGCGCTTCTACGACCATCCCGGCATCGACCCGATCGGGATCGCCGGCGCCATCCTGCGCAACGTCTTCGGCAACAAGGAGTATCTCGCCAGCGGCAGCACGATCACGCAGCAGCTCGTCAAGAACACGTTCCTCACGCCGGAAAAGACGCTGCGCCGCAAGATGACCGAGTGGTTCATGTCGGTCGTGCTCGAGCGGCGGCTGTCGAAGGACCAGATCCTCCAGCTCTATCTCAACGACGTCTCGCTCGGGCAGCGCGGATCGTTCGCCGTTCACGGCGTCGGCGAGGCCGCGCGCCTGTTCTTCGGCAAGGACGTCTCGAACGTGATGCTCACGGAGGCGGCGACGATAGCCGGCGTCATCCAGTCGCCGTCGCGCCTCTCTCCCTTCCGGAACCCCGATCGCGCGAAGGAGCGCCGCAACATCGTCCTGCGCGCGATGGCGGATGCCGGGTTCATCAGCCAGGAGGCGGCGGAGCGGTCCGCCCGCGAGCCGCTGCAGATGGCGGTCCGCGCCCTCGACGCCGAGGCGCCTTACTTCGTCGATCACATCGGCCAGGAGCTGCAAGACAAGCACGCGAAGGTCGCCACCGGCGCCGTTGACGTCTACACGACGCTCGACCTGCACCTGCAGCGCATCGCGCACGAAGCGGTCCGCGAAGGCCTCAGCCGCGTCGACGAGCTGCTCGCCCGCCGCAAGCGGCGCAACGCGCAGGCGGCGCTCATCGCCGTCGACCCGCGCACCGGCGATGTGCTCGCGCTCGTTGGCGGGCGCTCCTACAACCAATCCCAGTACAACCGCGCCACCGCAGCGCGCCGGCAGCCCGGGTCGGTGTTCAAGCCGTTCGTCTACCTGGCGGCGTTCGAGCGTGCGCACGCGGACGGCCGCACCGACGTGACGCCCGCCAGCCTCGTGATGGACGAGCCGACGACGTTCACGTTCAACGAGCAGTCGTGGGATCCGCGGAATTACGAGGACGAGTACGACGGCGAAATCACGCTCCGGCGTGCGCTCGCGATGTCGCGAAACATCGCCACCATCCGGGTGGCGGAGGGGGCCGGTTGGGGCGAGGTCGCCGCGCTGTGGCGCCGCGTCGGCGCCGGCACACCGCCACGGCCCTATCCGTCGATCGCCCTGGGCGTCTTCGAGGCGACGCCGTTCGAGATCGCGGCCGCCTACACGCTCTTCCCCAACGGCGGCGCGGTGCAACCGCTACGGTCGATCGCCAAGCTCGTCGTCGGCGAACGGGAGATCACGCTGCCCGTCGCCGAGCCGAAGCAGATCGCGCGTGCGGACACGACGTATCTCGTGACGAACATGATGCGCAGTGTCATCAACGAGGGGACCGGCGCGGGCGTGCGCTCCGCTGGCGTCTCGGCTGACGCGGCAGGCAAGACCGGTACGACCAACGACCTGCGCGACGCCTGGTTCGTCGGCTTCACACCGGAGTTGCTCACCGTTGTATGGGTCGGACTCGACGAGAACCAGCCGCTCGGCCTGAGCGGCTCGCAGGCCGCGCTGCCGATCTGGACGGCGTTCATGAAGCGCGCGCTCGCCGGACGCGCCGGAAGCTCTTTCGACGCGCCCGGGGGTGTGACGTTCGTCGAGATCGACAAGGACACGGGGCGCATCGCCGCTCCGGGCTGCCCGCGCGTCTTCCGCGAGGCGTTTCTCTCGGGCACCGAGCCGCGGGACATCTGCTATCTCCATTCCTTCTAGCTGATTCGCTGCGGGCACGCCTCTTCGCGCAAGGGAAACGCCGAGGCCGCGAAGGGGCCGAGGACGCGGAGACATCTCGACGATTTGAACGTACGACGCCCGGTGTGCGCCGGCCTTCGGCCGGCGTAGTGAGAGCGAGAGCGGCCACAGACGTAAACGCCGAACGAATGCCGCGGCGCTTACGTCTGTGGTCGCTCTCGCTCTCACACCGCGCGAAGCGCGGCACACCGGGCTCGGAGCCTCCGAGCCAGCTTGGTCCCTCGGCGCTCTCGGCGATCTCGGCTACCTCGGCGTTGACCCCGGCGGAGCCGCCGGGCGGTTACAATGGATGGTCATTTTCGAACGCAAGGAACTCTCTGTGATCTCACTGTCCCGAACGCTCTCTGCCGCCACGATGGCGGCGTTGCTGATCTCGGCGGCCTCCTGCCGCAAGGCCACTGAAGCGACCGCCCGGACGGCGCAGACCGCACAGCCCGCGGCCACCACCGGCTCGGCGCCCTCTCAGCCCGCGAAACCGGTCCCCGCGCAACTCCCCGACGTGCTCGCCCGCGTCAACGGCCAGGACGTCACGCGCGCGGAGTTCGAGCACCTCATCAAGAACATGGAAGCGAGCCAGGGCCAGCAGGTGCCGGCCGAGCGGCGCGACGAGGTCTATCGCGGCGCCCTCGACCAGCTCGTCACCTACACGGTGCTCACGCAGGAACTGAAGGCGCGCAGCATCGCCGTGCCGGACACCGAGATCGACGAGTTCATCCGCGGCATCCGCCAGCAGTTCAAGGACGACGCCTCGTTCAAGAAGGCGCTGGCGGAGCGCGGCACGACGGAACAGAAGCTGCGTGAGGACGCGCGCACCAACATGGGCGTCAACAAGCTCGTCGAGACGGAGATCGCGAGCGTGCAGCCGGCGACCGAGGCGGAATCGCGCGACTTCTACCAGAAGAATCCGAAGGAGTTCGAGCAGCCGGAAGCGGTTCGCGCCAGCCACATCCTGATCCGCGCCGACGAGAACGCCGATGCGGCGGCGAAGCAGAAGGCGCGCGTCGAGGCCGAAGCCGTGCTGAAGAAGGCCAAAGCCGGCGAGGACTTCGCTCAGCTCGCCAAGCAGCACTCGGCCGACGGCAGCGCGCAGCAGGGCGGCGATCTGAACTTCTTCCCGCGCGGGCAGATGGTCCCGGCGTTCGACCAGGCGGCATTCGCGCTGCCGACCGGCCAGATCAGCGGCATCGTCGAGACGCAGTTCGGCTATCACATCATCAAGGTGACGGACCGCCGCGCCGCCTCGGTGATGCCGTTCGAGCAGGTCGATCAGCAGATCCGCCAGTATCTGACCGAGAAGAACAAGAAGACGCGCGCCGACTCCTTCGTCGAGGAACTGAAGAAGAAGGCGCGCATCGAGGTCCTCATCTGAACGAAGAAGTCCTCGCGGCCGCGGCGGACGCGCTGAAGCGCGGCGAGGCGGTGGCGCTCGTCACCATCGTCCGGACGCAAGGGTCGACGCCGCAGCGCGCCGGCGCCAAGATGCTCGTGTTCGCCGACGGGCGGACCGTCGGCACGATCGGCGGCGGCTGTTACGAGAACGAGGCGCTCGGCAAGGCGCGCGACGCGCTCGCCACGGGGCGCCCGGCGCTGCTGCACTACGAGCTGAACGACGACTTCGCGCAGGAAAACGGCCTCATCTGCGGCGGACGTATGGACGTACACGTCGATCCTCTCGAGCCCACACCGCACCTGTACATCATCGGCGCCGGCCACGTCGGCTGGCATCTGGCGCGCTCGGCCGCCGACGCCGGATTTTCGATCCACGTGGTGGACGACCGCGAGAAGTTCGCGAACCGCGACCGCTTCCCCACCGCCGATCTCGTCGTCGAACCGATTCCGGAGTGGCTGCACCGGACGGACATTCCGGCATCCGCCTGCGTCGTGATCGTCACGCGCGGCCACACGCACGATCTCGACGCGATGCGCGCGCTGGCCGCGAGGGACTTCAAGTATCTCGGCCTGATCGGCAGCCGGGCGAAGATCGCGCGCATCACCGATGCCC
Source organism: Vicinamibacterales bacterium (assembly GCA_048594885.1). GTDB lineage: Bacteria > Acidobacteriota > Vicinamibacteria > Vicinamibacterales > 2-12-FULL-66-21 > JBMDXB01. The sequence continues at coordinate 11,770 of JBMDXB010000160.1, read as the reverse complement.
TCGTGACCGAAGGCATGCCGATCGAATGCATCGAGCGCGTGCACGCGCCGATCGGTCTGAACATCGGCGCCGTGACGCCCGCCGAGATCGCGATCAGCATCCTCGCCGAGCTGATTGCCGTGCGCCGCGGCGTCGCCGTCGACCGGCTGTCGCTTGCGTCGACGCGCCGCGCACGCAGCACGTAGCACGCCGCGCGTGACCTCGACTCTCATCCGCAACGCCACCATCCTGACGATGAACGATCGGCTCGATGTCGTCGAGGGATCGGTCTTCGTGCGCGACGGACGGATCGCGTCGGTCGGACCCGAGCCGCTCGGCATCAGCGGCGACACGGTCATCGACGCCGGCGGCGGCTACCTGCTGCCCGGCTTCATCCAGACGCACGTCCATCTCTGTCAGACGCTCTTCCGCGGGCTCGCGGACGACATGCCGCTCCTCGAGTGGCTGCGGCGCCGCGTCTGGCCGCTCGAAGCGGCGCACACGCCGGAGACGCTTCGTGCGTCGACGCTGCTCGCCGCATCCGAGCTGCTGCTGACGGGCACGACCACGGTCCTGACGATGGAGACGGTACACGACACGGACGTGGTGTTCGAGACGCTCGCGGACGTCGGGATCCGCGCCGTCGTCGGCAAGTGCATGATGGACTCCGACCGCGAGGTGCCGTCGCGCCTGCAGGAAAGGACGGCGGCTTCGATCGACGAGAGCCTCGCGCTGAAGCGGCGTTGGGACGGCGCGGCCGATGGCCGGCTGTGCGCGGCCTTTGCGCCGCGCTTCGCCGTGTCCTGCTCGCGCGAGCTGCTCGAAGCCGTCGCGTCGCTCTCGGCACGCGAGCACACGATTGTCCACACACACGCGTCGGAGTCGCGCGACGAGGTCGAAGTGGTGCGCGCGCTGTCCGGCGGGCACTCGAACCTCGAGTACCTCGCGGCGACGGGCCTGGCAACGCCGCTGCTCTGCACCGCGCACTGCGTGTGGGTCACGGAGCGCGAGCAGGAGCTGCTCGCCGAGCGCGACGTGAAGGTCCTCCACTGCCCCGGTTCCAACCTCAAGCTCGGGTCCGGCCTTGCCCCCGTCGTCGAGATGCGACAGCGCGGCATCTCCGTCTCACTCGGCGCGGATGGCGCCGCCTGCAACAACCGGCTGGACATGTTCGACGAGATGCGGCTCGCCGCCGCGCTTCAGGCCGTCCGCCGTTCGCCCGGCGAGCTGAGCGCGCGCGACGCCATGTGGATGGCAACCCGGGAAGGCGCGCGAGCACTTGGGCTCGACGACGAGATCGGGTCGATCGAGCCAGGCAAACACGCGGACCTGATCCTCGTCGAGCGCGACCGGCCGCACCTCGCTCCCGACCGGGATCCATGGTCGACGCTCGTATACGCGGCGCGCGGCACGGATGTGCGGCTGACGATGGTCGACGGCCGCGTGCTCGTGAGAGATTTTCAGCCCACCCAGCTCGACCGTCTCGAAGTGTCGGCACTTGCCCGAACCGCGGCCAGCGACCTCGTATCCAGAGCCGGCCTGTAAGTCATGTATAATTTCTCTTTAGCACTCCACGCGGGCGAGTGCTAAGGAGCCATGTCACGCCATCCTCCGCTTTCGGAACGGGATAGACGGATCCTTGCCGTCCTCGTGCAGGCCTATATTGACGGAGGCGAGCCGGTGTCCTCCTTGTGGCTGGCCAGCCGCGGCTTCGGGGTCTCCTCGGCCACGCTGAGGAACGTCATGGCGCGGCTCGAGGAGGCCGGCTACGTCCGCCAGCCGCACACGTCCGCCGGCCGGGTGCCGACGGACCTCGGTTACCGTGCGTACGTCGATCTGCTGCTCTCGGAGCGGCGCTCTGCGCGAACGACGCCGCACGTCGAGGCACGGCTGCGCAGCGCCGGGACGGTAGGCGACATGCTGTCGCACGCGTCGCAGGAAATCTCGCGCGCATCGCACCAAGTTGCGTTCGCCGTTGCGCCGCCGGCGGACTCGACCGCTCTCGAGCATCTCGACTTCGTGCCGCTCGACGGCGGCAAAGTGCTCGTGGTCGTCGTCTCCGGCGGCGGACACGTCGTCCACAAGGTCGTCGAGGCGCCTGAGGATTGCAGTCCGGCGGAGCTGCAGCAGGCGGCGAACTACCTCAATCAGGAATTCAGGGGCCGCTCGCTCGAGCAGGTGCGCGGCGCGATTGTTGAACGCCTTCGTGAAGAGCGCACGCTGTACGATGCGCTGATGGCGCGCGCGCTGCGGCTGGCCTCGGCGACGTTCGAGGGCATGGCGAGCGCGCCCGACGTGTTCATTCAGGGCACGTCGTTGTTGCTCGACGAGGCCATCGGCGAAGATCCGGAGATCGCCCTCGGCACGCTGCGCACGCTGCTGCGCATGATCGAGGAGAAGACGCGGCTGGTGAAGCTGCTCGACGAATACTTGAACAGCGGCGGCGCGCTCACCGTGGTGATCGGTTCGGAGCATCATGCGCCGGACCTCCAGCGCTTCAGCCTGGTCGCGACGACGTACTCGGACGGCCACGGCAAGGGGGCGATCGGCGTGATCGGTCCGACGCGGATGCACTATTCGCGCGCGATCAACGCGGTCGACAGCCTCTCGAAGGCCATCAACCGGATGGTGACCGCGAAGGGCTGAACGTTTCGGGACGGGACTGTGGAAGACAACCAAGAAGACATCATCAAGGAAACCGACGCGCCGATTGCGGACCTCGGCCCTGGCCCGGCCGTCGATACGGAGGAGGTCGTCCGTCAGCGCGACGAGTACTACGACCTGCTGCTCCGCAAGTCGGCCGAGTTCGACAACTATCGCAAGCGCATCGAACGAGAGCGACAGACGCTCTCCGACACGGTGGCGGCGGATCTGCTCGGCGATCTGCTGCCGCTCGTCGACGATCTCGAGCGCGCGCTCGGCGCTGAACCAGGAACCGAAGGCGTTGAAGCGTTCCGCCGCGGCGTCGAGCTGATTCACCGGCAGCTCACGGATCTGCTGCGCAAGCGCGGCGTCCGGCCGATCGCAGCCGTCGGAGCCGATTTCGATCCGCACTACCATCAGGCGGTCGTGCACGAGGCGGCCGAAGGCCGCCGCGAGGGAGAGATCATCGAGGAATTCAGGCGGGGGTACATGCTCGGCGACCGGCTGCTGCGGCCCTCCATGGTAAAGGTAGCCAAAGGGTGAGCAGGGTGGCCAAGCGGGATTACTACGAGGTCCTCGGCGTCGACCGCACCGCCACGGATCAGCAAATCAAAAGCGCCTATCGCAAGCTGGCGCTGAAGCACCACCCGGATCGCAATCCCGGTGACAAACACGCCGAAGAGGCGTTCAAGGAAGCGGCGGAGGCGTACGCCGTGCTCGCCGACCGCGAGAAGCGGAGCCTGTACGACCGCTTCGGGCATGCGGGCGTCGGAACCGCGGCGGGAGGGGCCGGCGGCTTCGATCCGACCATCTTCGCGGACTTCTCCGATATTTTCGCCGGTCTTGGCGACGTCTTCGGCTTTGGCGACATCTTCGGCGGCGGCCGGCGCCGTCGCGGCGGTCCACAACGCGGAGCCGATCTCCGTTACGACCTCGAGATCACGTTCGACGAAGCGGCGAAGGGCACGGATACCGCGATCCAGATCCCTCGCGAAGAAGCCTGTGACACCTGTCAGGGCACCGGCGCCGCGCCGGGAACGACGACCGAGAGCTGCCAGCAGTGTCGCGGCTCCGGACAACTGCGGTATCAGCAGGGGTTCCTCACCGTCGCGCGGCCGTGTCCCAACTGCCGCGGCACCGGCCGCGTGATTCCCAAGCCGTGTACCTCCTGCCGCGGTGCGGGACGCGTCGGCCGCGAGCGGAAAATCACGGTCAAGATCCCGGCGGGCATCGCGACCGGCCAGCGCCTGCGTCTCTACGGCGAAGGCGAGCACGGATCCGCCGGCGGCCCGCCTGGCGACCTCTACGTCGTCGTCCACGTGCAGGAGCATCCGTTTTTTCAGCGTGACGGCGACGATCTTTACTGCGAGATGCCGATGCCCTTTCCGACGCTGGCGCTCGGCGGTGACGTGACGGTCCCCACGCTCGACGGACGCGAGAAGCTGCACGTCCCTGCCGGCACGCAGCCGGGTGCGCGCTTCAAGCTGCGCGGCAAGGGTATGCCGAACGTCTCCGGCCGCGGCCACGGCGATCTGCACGTCATCGCCCGCGTCGGGGTGCCGCGCAAGCTGACGAAGGAGCAGAAGCGCGCGATCGAAGAGCTCGCGCGCGTGCTGCCGGCCGAGGCCGTCGACCTCGAAGGGGCCGACAGCGACAAGCCCTTCTTCGAGCGCGTCAAAGACATCTTTGGCTAGCACCAGGCATCCGGCGCTCGATCTCCGGTTCGCTCCTGGACCGGGCGCCGGGTCTCTTCAGGATTTTCTCTACGCCGAGCTCGACGCCTACGAGCCCATCGCCATCCAGGAGCACGAAACCGGCGACGGCTGGCGCGTCTTCTTCCGCACGTCCGCCGATCGCAACGCCGCCCGCGCCGCGCTGCAGTCCGAGTTCCGCAACGCGCTCATCGATCTGTCCGCTGTCGACGTCGACGATGAAGATTGGGCGCGGCGAAGTCAGGCGGGGCTCAAGGCCGTGCAGGTTGGGAACATCGTCGTCGCGCCGCCGGGGGATGTTGGGGAGCGGCGGGGCTGGGGGGCTGGGGAGCCGGGGAGCCAGGGGGCCGGGGAGCCGGTGACGGTTGTCATCGAGCCGTCGATGGGGTTTGGCACGGGCCACCACTCGACCACTCGCCTTTGCCTCGAGCTGCTGCAGCGGATCGGCGTCGCTGGCGAGCGGGTCATCGACGTCGGCACGGGCTCGGGCGTCCTGGCGATCGCCGCGGCGAAGCTTGGCGCATCGCACGTCCTCGGGATCGACAACGATGCCGATGCGCTCGTGAACGCGCGCGAGAACGTCGCGCGGAATACCGTGCAGGATCGCGTCGAGCTCGGTCAGGCCGACGTTGCCGCCCTGCACACTGAGGCGGCTGGTGTGGTCCTCGCCAACCTGACCGGCGCGGTCATTCAGCGGCTTGCGGCGAATCTGATTCGTCTGCTCACGCCAACCGGCCTGATGATCGTGAGCGGCTTCGCGCCGGACGAAGCGGAGGACGTGGTGACGACGCTGCACCTGGAGTGCGTCGAGCAGCGCCGCGATGGAGACTGGGCCGCGCTACTGCTTCGGTTTCGCGATGATGCCCGGCCGGCGTCCGTCGGCTGATGCCTCGATCAACTGCGCGAGCCGCCGCTGCCGCGTTTCGTCTCTGGCTGCGCTGACGACCCAGTGGGTCGCGACTCGCCGGACGCCGGGCGGCAGCGTCTGAAAGAACATCCACGCCCGCTTGTTGCCCTTGAACTTGCGCTCGAGCTCCGGCGGGAAAACGGCAGCCTCACGCTCGAACGAGTACTTGCGGGTGCGCTCCGCGTCTCGCGCCTCGAACGCCGCCAGCCCTGCCGGCGCCATCCTCCCCCGCTTCTTCAGCTCGGCCGCGCGCTTGGTGTTGACGGCGCTCCAGTAGCTGTCTTTCTTGCGCGGCGTGAAGCGGATCATGTAGCGCTCGGCGTCGATGCTCTTGCGGACGCCGTCGATCCATCCGAAGCACAGCGCCTCATCGAGCGCCTCGGGATAGGTAACGCTCGGCTTGCCGGTAGCTTTCTTGAGGAACCCGACCCAGAGCTCGGAGGTGTTCTTGTGGTGGGCCTCGAGCCAGGTGCGCAGCTTCGCCGCCGACTCGAAAAAAACCGTGACACTCACCGTTTTACGTTTTACGAAAAACCGTGACACTCACCGTTTCTCAGAATTGAACACGGAGTGTCGCAATTTCTGCAAACGGTGAGTGTCACGGTTTTACGGTTGGCGGTTTTACGGTTGGCACAAAAAAGGGGGACACTCGTACGAGAGTGTCCCCCGTTCGATGTCTCAGAAGAGGAACTTCATCCCGAACCGGACAGTGCGCCGACCCATGAAGATCCGATCCATGGGCTTGGCGTTCTGGATATCGTTGACGGTCCGCGGGGGCGTCACGCCGCCGTAGAACCTCGGATCGAGCCGGATCGACGGGGTCGCTGCCACGACGGCGACCGGATCGAATCCCGGAACGAAGAACGACTCGAGCGGCGACCGCGTGAGGGCGTTGCGGAACGGCACGTCCCAGATCGAGATGGCGACGTCGTTGTCGAACAGGTTCGCGACGTTCAGATTGACGTTCAGCCGCCTGTTGCCACCCAACTTGAAATCGTGCTGGACCAGGAGATCGGCTGCTTGTTCCACCGGTGTCCGGCCGAGCGAGCCGCGCCCCTCATAGAACACCCAGGCGTAGCCCTGGTAGCTGATGTACTTGGAGAACAGTGCGCCCGAGCGAATGTACCAGTTGAGGCCGACGCCGGTCCCCCACGGGAAGTCGTAGGTCGGCTGCAGCTTGAAGTAATGCGGCCGGTCCGTGTTCAAGCGGCCCAGGATCTGGTTGCCGTGCGTGTCGTACATCATCCACGGGCCGTCGTAGAGCCGGTTGACGTTCGGCGACAGCCGTGCGGTGCCGCCGCCCGCTTCGTCGGAGCTCGCCAGGCCCGGGTAGTTGCCGTACAACCGGCTCCACTGGTACGCCGCCACCGCCGACCACCGGTTCGACAAGCGCTTCGTCAGCGACAGCTCGACCGAGTCGTAATCGCGGACGGGCTTCACCTGCGGATACACCTTGCCGCCCGTGTTGGCCGGGTTGTAGAGCGGTGCCGGCGTGAACCCGGTCGTCGGGTTCGTCTGGCCCCAGAGGAAGTCGAGCCGGCCGATGTAGCCTTCGCCGGGGTTGCCGATGAAGTAGAACTCGGTGCCGGCTTCATTCCAGCCGAAGTCCTCGACGGCGTGCGTGACCCACTTGTGCTGGTAGCGGATGCCCAGCGACATCACGCGTGTCAACTCGTGATCCAGACCAACCGTGAACTCCTGCGAGGTCATCGGCTTCATGTCGTCGTGCAGCAGAGTCCGCGGCGCGCCGAAGTACTTCGTCATCACGCCGGCCGTCTCGGGGTTGTCCGGCTCGTTCGAGCCGAACCGCAGTTTCGACGTTTCGAGCAGCCTGCCCGGACAGCTCGAGTCGGCTTCCTGGCAGTTCACGCTTTTCCAGTTCAACGTGTCGAGCGTGTAGTAGTAGATGAACCACTGCTCACCGCCCAGCGAGCCCCTCGGCATCTCGAGCTTCATGATGTCGAAGAAGCGGCCGAAGCTGCCGTACGCCTTCCACTTGCCGTCGCCGTTGACGTCGTAGGCGAAACCCACACGCGGCGCGACCTTGTCCTTGAACCCGAACTTGATGCCCTCGCTCTCCTTGCCTGGCGTGTAGAAGGGGATCCGCTCGGATTCGGCGCGCACGCCGGCATTGATCGTCAGGCGATTCGTTGGCGACCAGCCGTCCTGGACGAACAGGCCCCAGTTGTTCGAGTGGATATCGCCGGTGCCGAGGACGCCGCGCGACACGGAGTAGTAGCCGTAAGGGCCCCGCGAGGTCAGGCCGTTCGAATCCGTGTAGGACGTGTCCCAGTAGAAGTTGATGTCCGGCTGGATGTTCCCGCGGTCACGTACGTTGCCGATCCGCTCGAAGCGAATGCCCGCCTTGATGGCGTGCTCGCCGGCCAGGTGCGTGAACCAGGTCCCCGTCGTGTTGACGTAAAACCGATCCAATTTGTCCGTGACCGTCTTGTTGGTGGATCGGTTGTCCACATACCCGCTCGGCTGAATCAAATCCGCGGGAACGTTCGGGAACACATTGATGTTCCCGTTCATGATGTGACGGATCTCCGTGCCGTTGCCAAGGGACTCCGTGTCGGTCATGTAGTACCCGCCCGACACCTGCACGAACAGATTCGGCCGCGCGTTCCAGTCCAGAAGACCGGAGTACGAGTTGTTCCATGAGTTGGTCCCCGGCGAGGTGTAGTCCGTGGCGGCATTCGCCGTACTGGTCCCATCCGCCTCGATGGCGGGCAGGTTGCGGCGGGTGCGGGACCACTGAGGGTTGTAACCGAACTTTGCGCGCAGGGCATTCGAGATCTGCCACGTCCCATTGACCGTCAGCCGATCGACCGGTTCGTCCCGTGTGAACGTCTGCGTTGCCGGACCGCCGGCAACAGGCGTCCGCCACGTCACGGTTCTCGTGATCCGGGTGCGCTCCGGCGCGTAACCGACGTAGTACCACAGGTGGTCTTGGGCTATCGGGCCGCCGGCGTCGAACACGGGCTCCCAGATCGGTTGATCATCGAGCGGACGGGTGAAGTACTCTGCCAGGAGATTGTTCGCTGGAACGAGCCGCAGCTCCGGCCGCTGCTTGCCGACCCAGAAGCTCGACTTGTCCTTGTTGTCAACCCCCGTCGGGCCGTTGTTCCGGTAATAGAAGCCCGCCGATCCGCGGAATGTGTTCGTACCGGCTTTGGTCAGCGCGTTGACGACGCCGCCGGTTGCGCCCGGATACTCGGCGTTGTAGCCGGCCGTCTTCACCTGGACTTCCTGGATGAAGTCCGTCAGATACGTCTTCCCGGACGAACCGTTCTGAAGGTTCGTCGTGTCGATGCCGTCCACGACGAAGCGGTTTTCGGAGCCGCTCGCGCCGCCAACCGAGACGCCGCCTGCGCGCGCTTCGAGATTCGCGCCCGGTACCGCGGAGAGCACGTTGGTGAAGTCGCGACCCTTCGGGATGCGGTCAATCCGCTCGGCGGCGACGATCGCGAACGTCGCGTTCTGCTTGACGTCGATGAGCGGTGATTCTGCCGTGACCGTGACCTGCTCGGTCACTCCCGCGACGGGCATCGTCAAATCGATCGTCAGGATCTGGCCGAGCACCAGGACGACGTTCTCATTCTTGGCCGGCGAGAAGCCCTGAAGACTCGTCGAAAGATCGTAGCGGCCTGGCGGCAGCGACGGGAAACGGTAGGTCCCGGTTCCATCGGTCACGGTCGTCTGGACGGCGCCTGTCTCCTGATTCCTCGCCTCGACCGTCACGCCGGGAATGACCGATCCCGACGAGTCCTTGATGACACCCTGAATGGCTCCGGTCTGCTCCTGGGCCCACGCGGGTCCGGCCGCGAGCACGGCGGCCAGCAGTAAACTACTTATCACCGTTCTCATTAGTCCTCCTGTCCCTTCCCCCCAAGGACGGCGGTTCCACAGATTGCTGGGTGCCAGGAGTCTACGCCCCACCGCCGACGCGGTCAAACGGAACGCCTGCCGGTCGCCCCCGCAGTAAAATCCCCCTGCTTCGGAGGTCCCTCGATGCGTCGTCTTATTGCTGCCGCCGGTCTCGTTGCCGCCGTCCAGGTCGCTTCCGCCGGCCAGTCGCGCGAGTGGTGGCCCGGCGCCACCTACGATCCGGCGATTCCGGCGCCGAAATCGGTCATCGGCTACGAGATGGGCGACTACTGGACCGAGCACGAGCAGATGCTCGACTACATGCGGCGGCTCGAAGCAACCTCGAATCGCGTCAAGGTGTTCAGCGTCGGCCGCACCAACGAGCGGCGCGAGCTGATTCTCGTCGCGGTCAGCGATCCGCAGAACATCGCGCGGCTCGAGGAGATCCGCACGACGGTGGCCCGGCTGCGCGATCCGCGGCAGACGTCCGGGGCGCGGGCTCGCGAGATCGCGAAGTCCACCCCGGCGATCGCCTGGATGAACTTCGCGAACGACGGCAACGAGTCGGCCGCGTTCGAGACGGGCATTCAGCTCGCCTATCACCTTGCCGCCGGGACGGACGCGGCGACCGCGAAGATCCTGAAGGATGTCGTCACGATCATCTATCCGGCACACAACCCCGAGAGCCATTCGCGCCATGTGGACTGGATGAGGGCGTCGGCGACCGGCAACCCCGATCCCGACGCGCAGGAACATCGCGGCGACTGGCGCATGGACACGAACAACAACCACTATCAGATTGATCTCAATCGCGACGCCGTCTTCCTGAGCCAAGTGGAAAGCCAGGTGATCGTCCGCGAACTGCACCGCTGGAATCCCGTCGTCTTCATCGACCATCACGGCAATCCGGACAGCTTCTTCTTCCCGCCGTGGGCGCTGCCCGTGAACGCGCAGGTCGATGCCGCGTCGCGGAAGTGGGTCGAGATCTACGGCAAGAACATCGCGAGTGCGTTCGATCGCGGCGGCTGGACCTACTTCACGCGGCAGGTCTATGACCTTCACTACCCCGGTTACTACGACAGCTACCCGACGCTCAACGGCGCAACCGGGATGACGTTCGAGACCGACGGCGGCGGCAACAAGGGGCTCGCCTACCGGCTGCCCGACAAGCGTGTGACGACGCTCTTCGACGGTGTGCTGCATCACTTCACGGGCGCGGTGGCGTCGCTGCTGACGACGGCGGAGCATCGCGAGGCGCGGCTAATCGCGCTCTACGACTTCCGCGCCTCGGCGATGGCTGACGTGGCGAAGGAGAAGGTGAAGCAGTTCGTGCTGCTGCCCGGCAAGGATCCGGCGCGCGCCGCCGATCTGGTCGACCTGCTGCTGAAACATCAGATCGAGGTCTTCCACACGACCTCGCCGATCGCGTCTGCGTCCGCGCATGCGCTGATGACCGACGACGTCGCGAAGCGGACGTTTCCGGCGGGCGCATACGTGATCCCTGCGAACCAGCCGCAGAAGCGTCTGCTCCGCACGCTGCTCGATCGCGAGACGCCGCTCGAGGAGGACTTTCTGAAGACCGTTCGGCAGGCGAAGGCGTACAACGATCGCGCCGGCGAGGCGGCGCCGAAGAAAGGGTACGGCTTCTACGACATCAACGCGTGGTCGCTGCCGCTCGCCTACGGCGTCGAGGCCTACTGGACGGAGGATGCAGCGACAACCGCCCTGACTCGTCTCACCGAACGACCGGCGCCAGCCCTCGCAGCGCCGTCGCGTGCGCGCTACGCGTATCTGTTCCGCTGGAACAGCCGCGGAGGCACACGGACGGTTGCAGCGCTCTGGAAGGAAGGATTCCAGCTCGCCGTGACGACGGAGCCAATGGCCGTGCACGGACGGACATTCGATCCCGGCACCGTCGTCGCGCGCGTGTCGGCGAACCCGCCGCCGCTGCACGACCGCATCGCCGCGCTCGCGAAGGCCAACGAAGTGGAACTCGTCGACGTTGCCAGCGCGATGGTCGATACCGGCCGCGATCTCGGCGACCGGTCCGTCGTCGATCTGCAGCCCGCGAAGATCGCCGTCGTCTGCGAACCGCCGACCGCGTCCACTGCCTACGGCGCGATCTGGTTCCTGCTCGAGCAGCAGTACGGCGTGCCGTTCACGGCAATCAAAGCGTCCGACGTCGGGAACGTCGAACTCTCGAAGTACAACGTGATCGTGCTGCCCGACGGCCAGACGGCCGGCTACACGCGCGCGTTTCCGCAGGAAACCGTCGATCGGTTCAAGGCGTGGGTGCGCGACGGCGGAACGCTGGTGGCGATCAAAGGCGCAGCCGTCTGGGCGGCCGGCGAGCGCGTCGGCCTGACGACGGCGCGCGACCGCTACACGTCATCAGCCGGGGAAGAGTCCGGCGGCAAGCGCGAGGAGAAGGAGACGCCGCGCCGCATCGACACGGTTCCCGGAGCGTTCGTGCGGGTGGACGTCGACGCCGATCATTACATCGGCCTCGGCATCGAGGGACCCGTGGCCGCGCTGTTTCGAGCAAATGTGGTGTTCAATCCGACCCGCCGCGGCGCCCGCGTCGGATCGCTGAATATGGACCGGCCGATCGTCGCGGGGGGGGGCGGGGGGGAACCCCCCCCCCCCCCCCACGACGCGC
>JBMDXB010000016.1:0-2709 GCA_048594885.1 Vicinamibacterales bacterium | reverse complement strand
CACGCGGCATGGCTGGATCAGGCTTGCGCCCATTGTCCAATATTCCCCACTGCTGCCTCCCGTAGGAGTCTGGGCCGTGTCTCAGTCCCAGTGAGGCTGATCATCCTCTCAGACCAGCTACTGATCGTCGCCTTGGTGGGCCGTTACCCCACCAACTAGCTAATCAGACGCGGGCCGATCCTTCGGCGATGAATCTTTCCCCGTAAGGGCTTATCCGGTATTAGCCCAAGTTTCCCTGGGTTGTTCCGAACCAAAGGGTACGTTCCCACGTGTTACTCTCCCGTCTGCCGCTCCCGTGTTGCCACGGGCGCTCGACTTGCATGTGTTAGGCCTGCCGCCAGCGTTCGCTCTGAGCCAGGATCAAACTCTCAAGTTGGATGAGAACTTTTCCCGGCTGATCACAACGTTTGACGAGGTCCCACGCCTCCTCGTGCGCGCCCGGGCCCGGGCGATTGTGCATCGCACGCGCCTGCCGCTTGCACGACGAGGGTGTTGACCTGAAACGTCGACCGCCGAAGTCTCGTCCGGCCGCACCTCACTCGAAGACTCGCGTCTCCGATCGAGGAAGCGGCCCGCAGGGACTCCGCCGTCCACGTTTCTCTTTCTTCCGATTCACCTATCAAACAGCCCGGGACCGAAGCGGCCCCACCCTCCACTGAACCGGAGAGCCGTCGAAGCCCGCGGCCTCCGATTGGGATCGGAAGCCTGATCACCGAATATCAGTGAGGAGCTTCGAAGACGCGCCGTCGCACCGAGGCGGCGGCGTGCCGAATGACCGTTATATAGGCTTCCGACCACTCGCATGTCAACACCCCGAAGGGGGAAAATCCACCCTCCCGGTGCAGCCCGGCAACAGCCATCTTCATAAGCAATATAGGGGGCTTAGAGCGCATGGAAAGGGGCGCCCACGCCGTACTGCGGCCACATTCCTCCGCCCCTCTAGTCACCGCAGTGGGAGGTGTCACTTCGGGGGGAACTGCGTCGGCGTCCCACGATCTGGACGCACGGCGTCACCCAACGATTAGGCCAGAAGATCAGGACGCGGCCGTTGACGGACCGTGAAGGCAGCGGCGTGCGCCGTCCCTTCATGTCAACGCCAGTCGTCCCGGTCGCGTTTTGGCACCTCGGTGTTGCGGTGAACCGCCCGCGACGCGGGCGGAGGGGACGTCGGGCTTGGATCAGGGCAGACGGCGCGGGGCACTTCGTTCGAACTGGGAGGCCGAGCGTATAGATCTCGGCAACGAGCCGCCGTTGTCCGTCGACGGCGAGAATACCGGCGTCGTCGATCGCCACCGCGTCTCGGTGCAATGGTTCAGCGGCACCATTCTCGCCGGCCTCTGCGGTGCCGCGCTGATGAGCGGCGCCGTCTTTGCCGCGCTCGACGGCGAGACCAACTTCGCCACCGTGCCGGAGCGGATCGAAGCCAGCCTGCGCGGAGCGGTCGGCGCCGTCATCGATCGCGTAGCCAACGTGGCGCGCAAGGCCGACCGGCTGCCGCCGCCCGGCGAGGCGAATGCCGCGCGTCAGGTCATTCGCGTGTCTACGACCAGCCGCGGCAGCGGCAACCGCGAGATCGTGCGCGTGCGTCCTTTCATTCGCGTCGCCGGCAATCTGTCGCTCTCGGCGTCCGAGCTCTCCGCCAATATTCCTCCCTTCAACGCGCAGAAGATCCTCGCCCGATCCGAGGGCATCCCGGCCAATGCGGAGGATGCCGCCGGCGCCGCGACCGACGGCGAGGTATCGTTCGTCACCCGCGAGCTCGCCGCGGTCTTGCCGCGGGCGAAGATCGCGGCGGTGGCCTCGCTCGACGAGGTGGTGGCGCGGGTGCGCGAGGCTGCCAACTGGGACGGCAATTCGGGGCAGAAGCCCGCGTTGCTGGCGAGTGCAATTCCTCCGCTGCTCACGGCCTACGCGCCGGAGCGCCACGGCGATCCCTATGCAGGGTTCGAGCCCCGCATCGTCCCCGAAAACGTCACCCTGCTGCCCAAGACCACCTCCCAGGTCACCGGCGGCAATGCCTGGAACGAGCGCACGATCGTGCTCAAGAAAGGCGATTCCGTCTCCGCCGTCCTGCGCGAGCTGGGCGCGACCGCGGACGAAGTCAAGGCGATCACCGCGGCGTTCGGCGGACGCGGCAAGGACAGCAGCCCGCGGGACGGCTACAAGCTGCGCGTGCTGCTCGCTCCGGCAAGCGACGCCAGCCGGCTGCGGCCGGTGCGCGTCATCATCGCCACCGATACCAATATCGAAGCGATGGTGGCATGGTCGGAGATGGGCAAATACGTCGCCGTCGACGTGCGCAGCGCAAACAGCGTGGCTTCGTCCGGTAGCGACGACGACGACGACGGCAAGGGCGTGCGGCTCTATCAGAGCATCTACGAGACCGCGCTGCGCAATCACGTGCCGCGTCCGGTGATCGACGACCTCATCCGCATCTATTCCTACGACGTCGACTTCCAGCGCAAGGTCCAGCCGGGCGACACCTTCGAAATCCTGTACGCGGGGGAGGACGAGAACGTCAGCGACAACAGCAAGGCGGAAGTCCTGTTCGCCTTGCTGACGACCGGCGGCGAGACGCGGAAGTTCTATCGCTACCAGACGACCGACGACAACCTCGTCGACTATTACGACGAGACCGGCAAGAGCGCGAAGAAGTTCCTGGTCCGCAAGCCGGTGTCCGACGGAAACATCACCTCCAGCTTCGGCGGC
>JBMDXB010000159.1:0-31338 GCA_048594885.1 Vicinamibacterales bacterium | reverse complement strand
CCCGCCCCCCCCCCCGCTACGGGATGGAACGAGAATTCAGAGGTGGTTGTTGCTTCAAGATCTGCGCTTTGCGCTCCGCCTCATGGCCAAAGAGCGATGGCTCTCGGCCGTCGCCATCACCGCCCTGGCGCTCGGAATCGGCGTCAACGCGACGGTGTTCACGCTCGTCAACGCCGTCCTCATTCGCGGGCTGCCGTTTCAGGACTCGCACAACCTGTACATGCTCTCGTGGACGCCGAAGCGCGGCGATCGCTGGAACGTTTCGTATCCGGAAATCCAGGAATGGCGCGAGCAGACGCGCGTCTTCACCGGCCTCGGCGCGTGGTCGAACGCGAGCATGAACCTCGCGGACGACCGCGGCCTGCCCGAGCAGGCGCGCGGCGCGTTCCTGACGGCGAACTCGTTCTCGGTGCTCGGGCAGAAGCCGCTCCTCGGCCGTGAGTTCGGGCCACAGGACGAGAAACGCGGCACCGATCTCGCCATCATCATCGGCTACCGCATCTGGCGTAACCGCTACGGCGGCGATCCCGACATCGCCGGCACGCTGACGCGCCTCAACGGTCAGCCGGCGGTCATCGTCGGTGTCATGCCGGAAGGGATGCAGTTTCCCAACACCGCCGACATCTGGGCGGTGTTCATTCCGAACGAACAGCAGCAGCGGCGCACGTCGCGGTCGCTCAACGTCTTCGGGCGCGTCCGCAGCGGTGTCTCGCACAAAGAGGCCTCGGCGGAGCTGGCGACCATCGGCTCGCGCCTGATGACGCAGTATCCAAAAGACTACGAAAACCTGACCGGCACGCGTGTCGAGACCTTCAACGAGCGCTTCAACGGTGGTCCCATCCGCGCCATCTTTCTGGCGCTCATGGGCGCGGTCGGATTCGTGCTGCTCATCGCGTGCGCCAACGTCGCCAACCTGCAGCTCTCGAGATCGGCAAGCCGCGCGCGTGAGGTCGCGGTGCGCATGGCGCTCGGAGCGACGCGCTGGCGTGTCGTGCGGCAACTGCTGATCGAAAGCGTGCTCCTCGGCGTGATTGGCGGTCTCATTGGACTCGGCCTGGCGGTCTTCGGCGTGCGCGCGTTCGACGCGAACGTGACGGATACGGGCAAGCCGTACTGGATCGTCTTCAAGATGGACTACGTGGTCTTCGGCTTCCTCGCCGGCGTCTGCGTGTTGACCGGCGTGCTCTTCGGCACCGCCCCGGCGCTCCACGTGTCGCGGACGAACGTCAATGGCGTGTTGAAAGAAGGCGGGCGTGGCACTGCCGGCGGCCGCCGCATGCGGTGGCTGACGGGGACGATGGTGGTTCTCGAAGTGGCGCTGACGATCGTGCTGCTCGTCGGCGCGGGGTTGATGGTGCGGAGCTTCCTGAATCTCTACAGCCTCGACATCGGCTTCCGCACCGAACGCCTGCTGGCGATGAACCTGCAACTGACGGGGGACAAGTATCAGAAGACAGAGGGGCGGCGCGCCTTCTACGACCAGCTCATGCCGCGACTGGCATCGATTCCCGGCGCCGAAAGCATGGCGATCACGACGAGCATCCCGCCATTCGGATCGTGGCCGCGGCCCGTGCACGTCGATGGCCGCCCGGAGCCGAAGGAGGATGCGCCGACCATCACCTTCGTGCAGATCACTCCGTCCTTCTTCGACGTCCTGGGCGTGTCGATCCTGCGCGGTCGCGGCTTCACCGAGAACGACGGCGCGCCCGGCTCCGAAACCGTCGTCATCAACGAGCGCATGGCGGCGGAGTATTTCAGGGACGAAGAACCGCTGGGCAAGCGCGTCCGCTTCCTGTCGCCGCCGGCGCAGCCGGGGCAGCCGGCGCCGCCGCCGGCGGTGTGGCGCACGATCGTCGGCATCGTGCCGACGTTGCGTCACAGCTCGCCCCAGGACGCGGATCCGCCGTCGGTCGTCTATGCGCCGCTGCGCCAGGACGTTCCCGCGTTCACATCGCTGATGGTGCGCAGCGCGCTGCCGGGTTCGACGATGATGGACGCGGTGCGCAAGGCCGTCTCCGCCGTCGATCCGGATCAACCGGTCTTCAATCTGCGGACGCTCGACGAGATGCTGCGGCAGGCGATGTGGCCGTATCGAGTGTTCGGCACGCTCTTCGCGCTCTTCGCGGCGATCGGGCTGCTGCTGTCGGCCGTCGGCCTCTACGCCGTCGTGTCGTATGCCGTGACGCAACGGACGTCGGAGATCGGCGTCCGCATGGCGCTTGGCGCGCAGGGGCGGCAGGTCACGTGGATGATCCTGCGCCGCGGACTGATTCAGCTCGGACTCGGATTGACGATCGGTCTCGTCGGCGCTTTCTTCATCACCGCCGTGCTGCCAAGCCAGCTCCTCGTCCGCGTCACGCCGACGGATCCGGTGACGTTCGTGGCGATCTCGGTGCTGCTGTCGGTCGTGGCGATCAGCGCCTGCCTGATCCCGGCGCGGCGCGCGATGCGCATCGACCCGCTCGCGGCGCTGCGCGAGTAAGCGAGGGGGTCAGGGGTTGAATTGGCCCATTCGTCCATACCGTGCCACGCGCCCCGGGTAGAAAGTGGCAATTCAAGACCTGACCCCTGTTGCCGTAAGTCGTGGTAGCATCACGATTTCCGTCAACGGAGGAAGGTGTCTTCGATGGACTCGCGCCGGTATCTTCCCGCGCTGCTGCTGCTCTTCGTGGGCAGCGGCTGTGCTGCCCTCATTTACGAAGTCGTCTGGTTCCAACTGCTGCAGCTCGTCATCGGATCGTCGGCCGTCTCGCTCGGCGTCCTGCTTGGCACGTTCATGGGTGGGATGTGCCTGGGCAGCCTGCTGCTGGCGCGCTTCGTCTCCATCCGTGAGCACCCGCTCCGCGTCTACGCCTACCTCGAGCTGACGATTGGCGCTTTCGGCCTGCTGATCCTGTTCGGCATGCCGCTCGTCGCGAAGTTCTACACCGCGGTCGCCGGCTCCGGCGTGCTCGGCATTCTGCTGCGCGGCATTGCCGCCGGCATCTGCCTGCTGCCGCCGACGCTCCTGATGGGCGCGACGCTGCCGGCGATGTCGCGCTGGGTCGAGTCGCCGCCGCGCGGCGTCGCCTGGCTCGGGTTCTTCTACGGCGGCAACATCGCCGGCGGCGTGATTGGCTGCCTCGTCGCCGGATTCTATCTGCTGCGCGTGCACGACATGGCGATTGCCACGTATGCCGCCGTCGTGCTCAACGTGCTGGTCGCGGGGCTCGCGCTCTTCATTGCGCGCCTGACGACGCACGACGCTCCGGCCGCCGTCAAGGGCAAGGTGGAGCGCGCGGCTGGCGCAACCGCCGTCTACGTGACGATTGCGATCTCCGGTATGACGGCGCTCGCCGCCGAAGTGATCTGGACGCGCATGCTGTCGCTGCTCTTCGGCGGCACGACCTACACCTTTTCGCTGATCCTCGCCGTGTTCCTGTTCGGGCTCGGCATCGGCAGCAGCGTCGGTTCCGCGATCGCGCGCAGCGTCGAGCGCCCGCGGCTGGCGCTCGGATGGTGCCAGATGCTGCTGTGCGCCGCGATCGCGTGGACCGGGTACATGCTCACGCAGTCGCTGCCGTACTGGCCGATCAATCCGTCGATGAACGCCTCACAGGATCAGTTCCCGTGGCTGGTGTTCCAGATGGACTTCGTCCGCGCCCTGTGGGCGATGCTGCCCGGCGCGATTCTTTGGGGCGCGAGCTTCCCGCTGGCGCTCGCGTCGGTCGCGACGGCGGGCAAAGATCCCGGACGCCTCGTCGGCGGCGTCTACGCGGCGAACACGCTCGGCGCGATCGTCGGCTCGCTCGGCGGCAGCCTGCTGATGGTGATCTGGCTCGGAAGCCAGCGCTCGCAGGTCGCGCTCGTCCTGCTGTCGGCGCTCGCCGGCCTGTTGATGCTCGAGCCCGAATACTCCGGCGCGGATGGCCGCAAGCGCCGCTTCCAGTATGCCGGCACGCTGCTGCTGATCGCGGCGATGGGGGGCGCCGTGCTGCTCGCGCGCAGCATCAAGCCGCTGCCCGACATCCTGGTCGCCTACGGCCGCTACGCGGCAACCCGCGTCGGCACCGCCGACGTCATCTACATGGGCGAGGGCTGGAACGCGTCCGTCGCGGTCACCCGCCTGTCGAACGGCGTACTGAACTATCACAACGCCGGGAAGGTGCAGGCGTCGAGCGAGCCGCAGGACATGCGGCTGCAGCGCATGCTGGGCCACCTCACGACGCTCCTCAACGATCCCAAGTCCGCGCTCGTCATCGGCTGCGGCGCCGGCGTGACGGCGGGCGCCGTGTCGATCGACCCGAAGCTCCAGCAGATGACGATCGCGGAGATCGAGCCGCTCGTCCCGAAGGTCGTCTCCACCTACTTCGCCGAGCACAACTTCGATGTCGTCCGCAATCCGAAGGTCCGCATCCAGATCGACGACGCGCGGCATTACCTGCTGACGACGGGCGAGAAGTTCGACTCGATCACGTCCGACCCGCTCGATCCCTGGGTGAAGGGTGCGGCGATGCTCTACACCAAGGAGTTCTTCGAGGAGGTGAAGGAGCATCTCAATCCGGGCGGAGTGGTGACGCTGTTCGTTCAGCTCTACGAGAGCAACACCCGGGCGGTGAAGAGCGAGATCGCGACGTTCCTCGAGGCGTTTCCCTACGGCGTCGTGTGGGGCAACACCAACAACGGCGCGGGCTACGACCTCGTGCTGATGGGCACGGTCGAACCGCTCAAGATCGACGTCGACGTCATCGATCAGAAGCTGCGGCAGCCGGAGTACGCGGGGGTCGCGCGCTCGCTCGCGGAGATCGACATGCATTCGGCCGTGGATCTGTTCTCGAACTACGCCGGCCGCAAGTCGGATCTCGGGCCGTGGCTGCAGGATGCGGTCATCAATCGCGACCGCAATCTGCGCCTGCAGTACCTCGCCGGAGCGGGGCTGAACCTCTATCAGAGCGACGTCATCTACGCCGACATGTTGAACTACAGCCGCTATCCGGAGGATCTCTTCATCGGTTCCGAGCAGACGCTGCAGAACCTGCGGGAGGCCATCCGCCGCATGCAGGGACGGTGAACACGGGTAAAGGGTAGAGGGTAAAGGGTAAGGCGAAGGATGAAGCGCTGGACGATCGCCGTTGCTGCTACAGCGCTCGCATTGACAACGATCGCTGTACCGGTCCGCCTCGGACGACGGACATGGTGACGTGACCGAACGCCGTCAGCCGCTGCGGCACGCCGTCATCGATCACTTCGAAATCCGCGACCGTCAGGTCGGGAACGAGGCGCCCACTGCCGTCGCGAACGACGACGGCGACGTCGACGAGATCGACTCTGGAACGGAACACCGGCGGCTGCTGCGCGGCCACCGGCACCAGCCACGAGGTGGCGAGCAGCACGACAGCGCACAGCACGCGTCGCCACATATCGCCATGATAATCTCCGGCTCGACGATTCGAAACGACGATCGCATTGGCGCAAGCCGGCCGCCGGACAGCATTCCTGCGCGCTCAGCGCCTCCCTGATCGCGGCGGGTGCGCAGACAGTCGCCGCAGGCGTTGGCCGGGCCGGCAACGAGCGGCCGGCGCGGGCGGGTCGAGCATCGTGCTACCATCCGACAGCCCCGGCATCCGCGGGACGAGAGCCAGGAGTCCGGCAGCGTGCGCATCTCCGTCTTTCTCAGCTATCCCAAGCCGTGTTTCGGACGGCAGAAGGACTTCATCGCGCGCATACGCGCGTATCTCGAGCAGCGCGGATTCGAGGGTCGCACACTTGGTGTCACCGACTACGACATGTCTGCTCCGTTGACCGCCATCCGTCGGTTGATGCTCGAGTCGAACGGCCTGCTGACGGCCGCCTTCCGCCGCACGTTCGTCGAGAAGGGCACGGCACGGCTTCGCACCGACATCGACGGTCTGACCGAGACGTCACTTGACGGCACGTGGCTCACGACGCCCTGGTCCCACATCGAAGCGGCGATGGCGCATCAGCTCGGTTTGCCGATTCTGATCCTGCGCGAGCGCGGCGTGCTCGACGACGGCGTCCTCGAGCGCGGCGTCGTCGGCTTGTATATGCCGGAGTTCGATCTGGAGACGTCGCTGGACGATTACTTCACGTCGGCGGAGTGGAACGGCATCATCGGCCGGTGGGAGGGGCACGTGCGCGCCGTCGTCGAAAGGAAGGGCGCGCCCCCACAATTGTTCTGATGTCGAGCGATGGCTGACAGGGAACGACGGCGTGGGCTGTGGGCGGCCGTTCTGGCTCTTGGCGTCGCCGCGGCTAGCGTGCCGCTCGCACAGACCGCTCCGCGTCCGCGGATCACCGGAATCAGTCATGTGGCGTTCCGCGTCAGCGACGCCGGCGCGGCCCGGCGCTTCTATCGCGATCTCCTCGGGCTGAGCGAACGCGAGACCACACGCGGGCGCCAGTGGTTCGTTGTCGGCGCGCACCAGTTCCTCTCGATTGAACCGGGGTTGCCGCCGAATGAGGACGAACGTCTCGTGCATCTTGCGTTCGCCACGCCGGACATCGTGGCGCTCAGCGCATACCTGAAGGACCGCGGCGTCGACGTGCGCAAGCCGTCCGATCGCTGCCACGAGTCGGCGATTCACGTCACGGATCCGGACGGCCACTCGATCGAGTTCGTGCAGGCGGAGTTTCCGCCGCCTCCACCGTCGGCGCCAGGACACGCGCTGTCCAACCGGATTCTCCACGCCGGGCTTTCTGTGCGCGACGAGCAGCGCGCGCACACGTTCTATCGCGACGTGCTCGGTTTCTCGGAGATCTGGCGCGGCGGCCGGCCGGAAGGGACGACGAGCTGGATCAACATGCGTGTGCCGGACGGCACGGACTACCTCGAGTACATGCTCGCCGCCAAGGCGCCGGACAGGCGGCAGGTTGGATCGATGCACCACGCCTGTCTGCGCGTGCCCGACATCCAGACCGCGTGGGAAACCGTCGCGGGACGGAGCGAGGCGTCCGTCCGCGCCCGGCTGAACGTTCCGAGCGTGGGCGTGAACGGACGCTGGCAGCTCAATCTCTTCGACCCGGACGGCACCCGGATCGAGCTGATGGAGCCGTTCACGATCCGATGAGCGGCGGGCCGGGCAAGCCCGGCCCCTACGACGTCTTCTCGACCAGGCTGTCGGTCGAATCCACCACCAGCGGCGGCGGCTCGATCTCGATCAGGTACTTGAATTCGTCGCGGAAGTCCTCGAAGGATCGGTTGGCGATGGCCGCGAACTTCGCGAGCTCGTGCGGGTCCTCGAAATCGTCGCGGCGCAGCCGGATCATGTAGCGCCGCGCGATCGCGTATCGCGTCGAGTGGATGTCGACCATGCGCACGCGCGTACGGCCGGTGACCGGATCGAGCATCTGCGGGAACGGCACCGGCACGAAGTGGCCGCCCTGCATCGAGATCATCACCGCGTTTCCGCCCGACAGCAGATACTTCGCCGCGCAGTAGCCCAGGTCGCGCGTGTACTCGAGATCGAACGGAATCGGGTCGGCGCAGCGCAGCTCGTAGCCGATGTTCTTCGCCGCGATCGTCGTCTTGATGCCGTAACCGGCGAGGCGCTTCTGCACCTCCGTCTTCAGGATCTCGCCGATGTTCACCTCGGCGAGCCGCACGTGTCCGTGCGCGTCGCGCTCGACGTCGTCGAGCGCCTCGAGGTCCGCGGGATCGAGATCCAGCACCAGGCCTTCGGCAATGACCGCAACGCCGTCACGGCGGCCGTAGCTCAGACGTTTGATGACGGCGCCGACCAGCGTGTCGACGATCGTCTTCACCCGGACCTTGCCGCTGAATTCCTCGGGGATGAGCGTCAGCGTGGCGCCGGCCGCCTTGCCGATGCCGAGGGCGAGATGGCCCGCCTTGCGGCCCATGGCGATGACGAAATACCACCGCGTGGTCGTCTTCGCGTCGACCATCAGGTTCTTGACGATCTCGACGCCGTAGTGTCGCGCCGTCTGGAAACCGAACGTGTCGACGTGAGGCGGAAGATCGAGGTCGTTGTCGATCGTCTTCGGCACGTGCGCGACGTGCAGGCGTCCGCCCGCCTTCTGCTCGACCTTCATTGCCGAAAACGCGGTGTCGTCGCCGCCGATCGTCAGCAGCATCGACACGTCGAGCCGCAGCAGCGAGGTGACGACGTTCTCGAGGTGCTGAGGGTCGGACGTCGGGTTCGCGCGGGCGATGCCGATGTGCGATCCGCCGCGGAAATGGATGCGGCTGACCTGATCGATCTCGAGCGGCTGCACGTGGTCGATGTCGCCCTGCATCAGCCACTCGAAGCCGTCGCGGATGCCGAGCACCTCGACCCCTTCGAGGCGTCCGCGAATGGTCGCCGCGCTGATTACGCTGTTGATGCCTGGGGCCGGACCGCCTCCGACGAGAATAGCCAGTCGCTTCATAATGCTGACGATCCTACTGCTGCCGCGTGCCGCGCACAAAACGGTCCGAGGCGGTCCGGCCGCGGCACGCTACGCGGGCACCTCCTCGCGATCGCGGATGTTGTGCGCGCCGCTCTCCTGCGCGCAGTGCGCGCAGCAGTACATCGTCCCTCTCACTTCCGATCCGTGCCCGATGATGCGGCAGCCGCAGTGCGCGCACTTGGGCGCGAGCGCGTGAATCGCACACTCGAAACAGTCGAACGTCCGCGTCTTCCCGCCCATCGTCACCTGAAACGCCTTGTCGTAATCGTTCCCGCAAACGTCACATTTCGGCATGTGTTCCTCCTTCACTCTCACCTCGGCCTCTCGGACCACTCGGACTACTCGGACTACTCGGACTACTCGGCCCCTCGAAAAGGGCATACACGTTGCTGGCCATATCTGTAAGCAGCGAAATGGCTCGGCTCACCCGCAACGGCGCTGGTGGGCACAAACGGAAGAGGAGGGAGCGAACGTGACCAACAACAACTGGATGCTGCTCACGACGGGAGCGTGCATCGGCGCAGGGGCGATGTACCTGCTCGACCCGGGCCGCGGGGCGCGCCGTCGAGCGCTCATCCGCGATCAGGTCGTGCGCGCGTCCCACAAGACTGCCGATGGGCTGGACGCGCTGTCGCGCGACATCGCCAATCGCGCGCGCGGCGTTGCCGCCGAGGCGCGGCACTTGCTCAACCATGAGACCGTGGGTGGCCGGAGGCTCCAAGAGCGCGTCCGCGCCGAGCTCGGCCGCGTGGTGTCGCACCCGCGCGCGATTGACGTAAGTGCCACCGACGACGGATGCATCTGCGTGGCGGGCCCGATTCTGAGCGACGAGGCCGACCAGGCGATCAGCGCGATTCGCTCCGTGAGCGGCGTCTGCGCGGTGGAGGATCGGCTCGAGCGTCACGCCACGGCGGAAGGCGTGCCGTCGCTGCAGGGCGGCCGTACGCGGCCCGGACGCCGCTCGGCGCTGTTGCAGGATTCGTGGTCGCCGACGACGAAGGCGCTGGTGGCGCTGGCGAGCACGGCAGTCGCCGCGGGCCTCGGCTACGCGACGATGGGGCACGGGAACGCCCAGTTGCAGGCGTCATCGGGAACGGGGACGCTGCAGTCGTTCGACGAAACGTGCTGAGCGAATAGGCGCCCCGTTCACGTTCTCTTCGGGGTCGCAGTTTCTGCACTCCGTCGTGTTCAATTCTGAGAAACCGTGACACTCACCGTTTTACGAAAAACGAAAAACGGTGAGTGTCACGGTTTTTATTTCAGGTATCTCGCGAACCAGGAACAGGCCAGGCGGGCGACCTGGTCGAGCGTGCCGGGCTCCTCGAACAAGTGCGTCGCGCCGGCGACGATCTCGATCTGCTTCGTCGACGACAGATCTTCCATCGCGCGCCGGTTCATCTCGATGACCGGCACGTCCAGGCTGCCGACGATGAGCAGGGTGGGCGCGCTGACGCGGCTCAGGACGGCGCGGCCCGCCAGATCGGGCCGGCCGCCGCGCGACACGACGGCGCCGACGAGCGACGGACGTTCCGCCGCCGCAATCAGCGCCGCCGCGGCGCCGGTGCTGGCACCGAACAGCCCGGCGCCAAGCCTCGACGTCGCCGGCTGCGCATTCAGCCAGTCGACGGCGTTCACGAGCCGCTGCCCGAGACGCGCGATGTCGAAGCGATACTCCCGCGTCCTGAGATCGATCCGCTCTTCCTCTTCGGTCAGCAGATCCATCAGCAGCGTGCCGAACCCAGACTCGCGGAGTACTTCCGCGACCATGCGGTTCCGCGGGCTGTGTCGGCTGCTGCCGCTACCATGCGCGAATACGACAACGCCCGCAGCGCTGTCCGGCACGGCGAGATCGCCGTGCAGTGTGGCACCCGGTGACTCGATTTCGACCGGACGTTCTTCCGCCTTTGCTGGTTTGAAGGTTGCCATGGTCTACATACCGGTCGGGAACGTCTCGGCCGGCTCTCCTGTGTGATCGTGCGCCCACGCGTCGAACGGCGTCACCGCGTGCGTCCGATCGATGTGAACGACGAAGTCGAATTGACGCGGCAGTGACGCGCGGAAGTAGTGGCTCACGCGTTCGCTGCGCGGCAGGTAAATGACTCCGATGGCGCGCTCGAGGCGCGGTGCCAGCAACGCGTCATGGACGGCCGGCTCGTCGAGCGGCACGACGAAATTGGAGATGCCTGAGTCGTGCAGCACCCGCTCGTCGCTGTCTTCGAGCGACGGCACGACCTGTTTTCGTTCGGTCGGCCCATCCCAGTCGGAGGCGGCCGTGACGGTCCCCGTATGCGTGGTGAAGCCGACGGGCACTGCCTCCCGGCCATGGCATAGTCCGCCGCGCGGCGGCGAAGCTCGACGAGCTGCTCAACCACCTCTTCCTCGCAACCGCGTGAGAGGCCGAAGCTGGTCGCATAGCCGTACGCCTGGGCATCGTCGCCGAAATGGTCAAAGCATGAGTAGCGATACCGTGCACGGCGTGCGCCATCCGGATCGATTTTGCCGAGGTACTCGAGC
This sequence comes from Vicinamibacterales bacterium, assembly GCA_048594885.1. Classification (GTDB taxonomy): domain Bacteria; phylum Acidobacteriota; class Vicinamibacteria; order Vicinamibacterales; family 2-12-FULL-66-21; genus JBMDXB01. The sequence goes on along the minus strand of JBMDXB010000159.1, from coordinate 20,418 downwards.
ACGACGGCGATCGAGGTGTGCAGGCTGTAGAGATCCATTCCGTAGAAGCCTGCTCGCTGTTCGGCGGGGCGCCTCACATTCCACTCTCTCAACCATGTGACGAGATCGACGATATCCCTGTTGCGCCACATCCACGTTGGAAAGCGCCCAAAACCCTGCAGCGCCTCGTCCGGGCTCGCATCCGCTCCGGTACCGCGAACCCACCGATTCACGCGATACGCGTCGGGCCAGTCGGCCTCGACGACTACGGCCGCAAAACCGTGCCTTTCGACCAGCGCACGGGTGATCTGCGCGCGCATGCGGTAGAACTCGTGGGTGCCGTGCGTCGCCTCGCCGAGCAGCACGTAGGACACGCCCGCCACGCGCTCGACGATTTCGTCGACGTCGTCGGTTGGCGACGAGAGCGCGAGCGCGGAGCTACGCACCGCCGAGAGCACATCAGGGGGCATGTTCATGCGTGACGCAACATCGGAAATACAACGGGCATGCCGAGGCACTGCCTTTGCTTCCGCTTCAGTTATGAACATGCCGTTCGCGGATCGGCGGCAGGCGGGCCAGGAACTGGCGGCCGCGCTTGTGGACCGGGCGTCCGTCCGAGGCAGCGACCCCGTCGTGCTCGCGCTGCCCCGCGGCGGCGTGCCGGTGGCCTACGAGATCGCGCGCACGCTCAATGCGCCGCTCGGCGTGTTCGTCGTGCGCAAGCTCGGCGTTCCCGGTTATCGCGAGCTCGCAATGGGCGCCATCGCCTCGGGCGGCGTCCGCATCCTGAATGACGACATCGTCAGGGATCTCGGGATCCCGCAACAGGCGATTGCGCGGGTGGTGGAAGAGGAAACACGCGAGCTGGAACGCCGCGAGCGGCTGTACAACGCCGCGCATCCATTGCCCGACCTCGCAGGGCGCGTGGTGATTCTCGTAGACGACGGGCTCGCCACCGGATCGACGATGCGGGCCGCCGTCGAAGCATTGCGGCAGCACAAACCGTCGCTGATCGTCGTCGCGGTGCCGGTCGCCGCCGCGGACACGTGCCTGAAGCTGCGCGACGAAGCCGACGACGTGCTGTGCCTGCGCACGCCGGAACCGTTCAGGGCCGTCGGCCTGTGGTATCGCATCTTCGATCAGACGACGGACGAAGAGGTCCAGGCGCTGCTCGTGGCCGCGCACGCGCGCGAACCGCGCGAGCTGCGGAAAGGGTAGCGGTGCCCGCCGAAATCATCTCCCGGAACCGCTGGCGCGAGTTCCTCAACGGGTTCAGCCGCGCGCACGCGGGATGGCTCGTCACCGTCGAGGCGATCTCCGCGCGCGCCGCGCCCTCCACCGTCACGCACAACGTGCCGCTCATCGGCGTGAGCGACGACAACGGCCGCGTCGTCATTGCCGTCGGCGTGGACAGCAGCCACACCGATCGCGTCATCGAGGAGCCGATCCACCTCCGCGTCGATCGCGCGCCCGACGGCACCGAGCGCGGGCTGGAGATCGAGACCGCCGAGGGCGATCTCATCCGGCTGCGCTTCCGCTCCGCCCTCCCTCCCGAACTGGTTGACGGCATCGCCTGAGCCGCCTCCGCCGAGGCTCCGGCGCCCAGGGCCGCCTTCGCCGGCCGGCCGCCGCCGTTCACCGAATCCTGCGTGCTGGCGCCGTCCGGCGGTCGTATGGTGCTTACGTATGACAATCGCGGGCACGAAACGGTACGCGCTGGGGCTCTGCGGGGCCGCCGGGGTACTCGCCGCGATAACCTCGGTCGCGCTGATTGCGAGTCTTCTTACCACGCCCGACCAGGTGGCGACCGCCATGGGGCAACGCGACGTCGAGGCGATCCTGGGATTGGTCGCCGACCGTCTGATCGCGGCCGTTCGGACGATCGCCCAATACCTCTATACCCTCTAACGTCAACGTCGGAAATGGGGACACTCCCGTTTTCGGTACTTCGCTTGCGAAAACGGGGGTGTCCCCATTTCCTACCGCAGCGGCGGTGTCGAGGCCGGCGGCCGGCGATGGCGGGTCGCCTGCTCGTAGGAGTAGGCCAGTCTGATCAACGTCGGTTCCTCCCACGCACGGCCGAAGAACGTCACGCCGGCCGGCAGTCCTCCGCGCGTGTATCCCATCGGCACATTGACGGCAGGAAAACCGGTCGCGGGCGAGAAGAACTGGCTGTTGTCCCCGTGCGGCGTGTTCAGATCGCCGATGAGCCGCGGCGGATTGCTCCACGTCGGATAGACGAACGCATCGAGTTTGCTGCCGCTCATCGCCTTCAGCACCGCCGCGCGGACGCGCTCGCGATAGTCCGCTTCGGCTTGGCAGGCCGGCGTTTCCGGTCCGTTCTCCGCGCCCTCCTGCGCCCGCTCGAGCCGAAGCTGCACGGACGGATGAAAGCGCCGCGACTTCACGATCGCCTCGAGGCTCTTCACCGGAACCTTCTCGCCGTGGCCGGCGAGGTAGCGATTGATGTCGTACTTGAACCCGCGGCAGACGCCGCTCTCACGAGGCCGCTGCACGGTTTCGATCGTGATGGGATCGACGATGGTCGCCCCGGCGCGCTTCATGTCCTCGACCGCCGCGAAGAAGACCTGCACGATCTCCTGATCAGTCGTCTCCCGCTCGTACGCCTGCCGCAGGATGCCGATGCGCGCGCCCTCGAGACCATCGCGCACGAGCGACGCGAGGTAATCCGGCGTCCGCCGCGGACGTCCGCGAGGCGCGAACATCGCCGCCTCGGCGGGCGGCGACGCGAGCGTGACGGGATCGTCTCGGTCGTCGCCGACGATCACCTGGAATACGCGCACGGCATCCTCCAGCGTGCGCGTCATCGGCCCCGCGATGTCCGCCAGCAGGTTCAGCGGCACCACGCCCGCGCGGCTGGTCAGGCCCATCGTCGAACGGATACCTGCGAGCGCCTGGTGCGACGAAGGCCCGCGAATGGAGTTGCCGGTGTCGCTGCCCAGGCCGACCGCGCCGAAGCTCGCGGCCACGGCGGCCGCCGTGCCGCCGCTCGATCCGGCGGTCACGCGATCGAGCGCGTAGGGATTGCGCGTGTAGCCGGGAAGGATCGAGCTGACGGTCTCGTACGGGCTGAACGCGAACTCCGCCATGTTCGACTTCGCGATCACGAGCGCGCCAGCCTCTTTGATGCGACGCACCTGGAACGCGTCTTTCGCGGAGACGAAATCCTTCAGTGCGAGCGAGCCCGCGGCGCTCTGCAGCCCGACCGTCTCGAAGTTGTCCTTGACGATCGCCGGGACGCAGTGCAGCGCTCCGGCGAATCCTTTCTCCTTGAACCGGCGATCGAGCTCGTCAGCCTGCGAGAGGACGTCGGGATTCGTGAGGACGATCGCGTTGAGGGCCGGGCCGTTCTTGTCGTACGCGGCAATCCGCCGCAGGTACTGCTCGACGAGTCCGCGACACGTGAGAGTTCCGGCTTTGAGCGCGGCGTGGATCTGCGCGATCGACGCCTCGTGGACCTCGAACGGCGGGAGCGTCTGACCGGCAGGTGAGGCGAGGAACAGCGACAGCAGCGCGGTGGAGATCAGTCGTCGAGTCACGGCCGCATCTTAATTCAAGGCGCGTGACGGCCTTCAGCGTTCGACCGGACGGCCGGCTGCGCGCCACTTCGCCCAGTGGCCGCGCAGCAAGCGAACGTCCGTGAACCCGCGCAGGCGGAGAGCCGCCGCCGCCATCTCCGCGCGCGGCCCATGCCCGCAGTAGACGACGATCGGATCGCGACGATCGCCCGCGATCCGCCCGGCGCGAAACAGTACGGACCAGAAGGGGAGGTGCAGCGCTCCGGGGATGTGACCGCTGTGGAACTCCGGGGCGGACCGCACGTCGATGACGACCGGCGCGTCGCGCCGCTCGAGGCGCGCGGTCAGGTCCTCTGGCTGTATCTCCACGCCGTCATCGTACATCCCCGATCCCCGACGCGGCTGCCACGGAATTTGCAGTTCGCCGCGCACACTCGCGCCGTGACCGCGATGCGGCCACGTCACTGCCGGATTTCCGGGGATTGACCGCCGGAAACCCGTCGAGCGAGTGGAACTGACGCGGTCAAAGACCAAGCAACCAAGGTCCAACGGCCAACTTTGTCCTTGGTGGTTGGTCCTTGGTCGTAGGTCCGTTCAGGACGCCGTTTTTCAGCGGCCTGCCAGTGGATACGGAGGGGACCGTGGACGAACGTCTCGCTCGCCTGGAAGCCACCGTCGCAACGCTTGCGCAGGAGCTGGCAGACGTTCGCGCGAAGGTCGCGCACCTCGAGGCCGGCCACGCTGCGAGCTCCACGTCCGCTGTCGAGCAGCACGAGAGTGCCGCCGCCGAACTCACCGCCGGCATGGTCAACAACTGGCTGGCCGTGGCCGGACGCACGCTCGTCATCCTCGGCGGCGCGTACCTGCTGCGCGCGCTCACGGACGCGCAGTACATGCCGGCCGCAACGGGCGTCGCCATCGGCCTCGCATACGGTGCGCCGTGGCTGCTGCTCGCGGCCCGCTCCGGCGGGCGCGGCGCGCAGCTCGACGCCTTCTGCTACGGCCTCGCCACCGCGCTGATTGGATTCCCGCTCGTCTGGGAGGCGACCGATCGCTTCCAGGTGCTTTCGCCGCCGCAGAGCGCGACGCTGCTCGCCATGCTGACGGCGGGCGCCCTCGTGCTCGCGGCCGTTCGCGGTCTGCAGAGCCTCGCGTGGATCGTCATGCTCGGCTCGCTGGTGTCGGCGTTCTGCCTGGCGATCATCACGAAGGCCTGGGCGCCCTACACGGTGCTCGCGGCGGCCGTCGGCGTCGCGACCCTCTGGCTCGGATACACGCACCAGTGGATCCTGCTGCGATGGCCCGCGGCGGCGGTCGCCAACCTGATGCTGCTGATCGTGACGGGCCGCGCCGTCGCCGAAGGAACGCCACGTACGGCCCTGGCGCTTCAAGCGATCATGGCTGCGGCGTATTTCGGGTCGTTTGCCGTCAGAACGCTCGTGCGGCGCCGCAGCGTGATTCCGTTCGAGGTCGTCCAGGTCGTGGCGCTCCTCACGCTCGGTATCGGCGGCGCCGTGTACGCGCTGAGGGCGAGTCCGTCCGCCGTCGCGGTCTTCGGCTTCGTGATGTTCCTCGGCGGCGGCGCCGTCTACGGCATCGTCTTCGGCTTCACCCGTCTGCTGCGCGACGCCACGACGCTGGCGTTCTACGCGACCCTCGCGCTCGTGCTGACGATGACGGGGCTGACGCTGGCAGTGGGCGCAGCACCCGCCGCCGTGGCGTTCGCGATCCTTGGCGTCTGCGGTGCGCTGCTCGCGGCGCGCCATCAGCGCCTGCTGATGGCCCTGCAGGCGACGATCTACCTCATCGCCGCGTCGGCGGCGTCCGGCCTGCTCGCTTCCGCGACGCTCGCCGTCGGGTACCCGCAGGACTCGTGGATCCGCTTCGGCCTCGTTGCGTTCGTCGCGCTCGCCGCGGGGGCCGTTGCCACCGCGATGCGTGTCAGAAAACCGGTGGAGCCGTGGGGCGTGTTCGCGTGCATCCCGCAGATGCTGCTGCTCTGGGCGATGACGTGGATCGGCATGGGTCTCGCCGTCGCGGGCGCCGCATGGCTGGCCGGCGGCGGCGCGCCAATCGATCCCGTGATTCTGACGACGATTCGGACGGGTGTGCTGGTGATTGCCGCGGTCGTGACCGCCCATGCCGGGCGGACGGAGCTCGCCCGTGAGGCCGGATGGCTCGCCTATCCGATCCTGATCCTCACGGGCCTGAAGATCGTCCTCGTGGACTTCCCGCAGGGCAGACCGTCGACGCTGTTCGTCGCGCTTGCGATGTACGGGGTCGCGCTGATCCTGGCCGGACGCAACAACCGCCTCTATTTCGCGAGCTCGCCGTAGATCGCCGTGACGTTCGCCTTCGCGCGGCCCATGTTGTAGCTCTTGAACTTGTCGGGCAGCGCGAGGGCGGCGGCCGCTTCATCGGCGCTCTTGCCGGCCTTGTGCGCTTCCCGCACCGCCGACACGAGCGCCTCCATGAACTCTCCATATTCAGCGAACGCGGCCCACGTCGTCACCGCGCTGTGTCCGGGGAGCACCGTCTCGACGCCCGTGATGCCCGCTGCCGCCTTCTTCACGGTGACCGGATACTCGATCCCGCTGCCGCCGTTGTTCGTGTCCATGATCGGCGTGCCCGGCGCGGCGAACAGATCGCCGGTGTGCGCCGCGCGCAGCGCCGGAAAGACGACGATGGCATCGCCGTTGGTGTGGCCCCGCCCGAAGTAATACAGGTCGATGCGATCGGCGCCACTGCCCAGCGTCATCTTGTCCTTGAACGTCTGCTTCGGCAGATGCGTTTCGCCGGCGCCCTGGAAGCGCGGCATCTTCTGCATGTTCGTTTTCGTGTTCTCGTGCGTGACGATGTCGACGGTCGCAGGGAAGTCCGTGTTGCCGCTGACGTGATCGCCGTGCGTGTGCGTGTTGATCAGCATCGTCACCGGCTTGTCGGTGACCGAGCGGATCTGCTCGAGAATCCGCGATCCCATGTTGGGGTTCTTGGTGTCGACGACCACCACGCCTTTCGACGTGATGAACGCCGCGCTGTTGCCGCCCCCGCCGGTGATCATGAAGAGATTGTCGCGGACCTTCTCGATGGCAAGCCGCGGCGGCTGGCCCGCCTGGCGTGCCGCGACCGAGACGGCGCCGATGAGGACGAGTGACCCGAGAAGCGTCAACCGTCGCATGCAGTTCCTCCTCCTGTGCGGCACTGACGTGCCGCCCTCCGTACGCGGCAGATTACAACACACGCTGCACGAACCAGTACCCGCCGGCGGCGATGACAACGACGGATCCCGCAACGGTGATCCATCGAGCAGCCCGCGCGTTTCGGCTCCGGACGAACGCGAGCATCGCTGAGATGACGATGACGATGATCGCCTGCCCGATTTCGACACCGAGGTTGAACGAAAAGAGCGAGAGACCGATCGCCGTCCCGGCGAGGCCCGTCTCACGCAGCACGCTCGCGAATCCGAACCCGTGGACGAGGCCGAAGAACAGCGCGACCCACGGACGCATGTCGCGTCCTTCCTTGCCTATCAGCAGGTTGTCCGCGCCGACGTAGACGATGCTCAGCGCGATGGCGGGCTCGACGAGATGGGCCGGCGGCGAGACGAGGTTGAGCGTGGCGAGCGACAGCGTCACGCTGTGCCCGAGCGTGAACGCGGAGACGATGAGCAGCAGTCGTGAGACGGTGCCGCCGAGGAGCAGCAGGCCAACGATGAAGAGCACGTGATCGGGGCCAATCGCGATGTGATGGATGCCGGACTCGGTGAACGTCCGAAACACCGCGAAGCGCCCCTGCCGTGTCGAGGTGTAGAAGTCGACGCTCGGGCGGGTGCGATGTAGCACTTCCTGGCGTACGAGCCGCTCGCCCTCGTAGACATTCACGAAGGTCTGATGGTTCGGGTCGTAGGGGAACAGCTCCGCAGCGACGGTCAGCCGCCCAGGCACGCCGGTATGTCCGGCGGACCACAGGATCTGAATCGACGAGCGATCGGGCAGCGCGAGCACGCGTGAGGCGGACCACGGAAGCCGCGCGCCGTCGGCCGTCAGCGCGAGTCTCGGCGTCAGCAGCCCGACCAGCGCATCCGCGCGCGACGCGAGAACCTGCGCGTCGAGCAGCGAGTCCGGGTCAACGCCAAGATCGTGCGCCGGGTCGAGCGTGTGGACGACAAGCGACCCGCTGAGGCCGGTATCGGTGAGTTGTATGTCGAGATAACTGAACGGCGCCGGATGCGCCGCAAGACGGACGCCACCGATGAGGATGCTGACCAGAACGAGAGCAGGGAGAGACCGGACTCGGCCGGCCCGCGACGTGCGGGACACGGCCGAATCATAACTACCAAGGACCAACTACCAAAGGCCAAGGTTCACAGGGGCCAAAGGCCGAGGACCAAAGGCCAAGGGCCAAGGGCCAAGGGCCAAGGGACCAAGGGACCAAGGACCAAGGGCCAAGGAGACCAAGGACCAAGGACCAAGGACCAAGGGCCAAGGCCAAAGGCCAAGGACCAAAGGCCAAGGTTTACTTGTTACCGACGATCCGATCCCAGCCGTCGCGAACGGCCGCCTTGATGTCTTCCCAGGTGCCCCGCATCGTCCCGCGGTGCTCGTAGCGATCCCAGCCCGTGCGGAGATCGTTCTCGACATCGTTCCAGTTGCGGCCGTGATATCGCTCCGCCGACTCGTAGCCATAGCGGTAGGCCGGCTGCCAGTAGTTGTAGTCGCGGTTCGAAGCTGTGTACGGCCGGTTGGCGTAGTTGGTACGCCAGTACTCGTCTTCCGTGGTCCAGTCAATCGTGCTCGAGCGATCCGAGGTTCTGTCCATTGGTTTACCTCCCGCGATTGAGGTGCAAGCGGACGGCCAGTCGCAGCACGACAACTGCCGCAGTCCAGCTCTTTAGGGCTGCTCCAGCAATCGCTGCACCGCCTCGAGCGTATCGGCCTCCGCCGCACTCTTGTCCTTGCGCCACCGCAGCATGCGCGGGAACCTCACCGCCACGCCCGAGCGATGCCGCGAGGAGCGCGCGATGCCCTCGAAGCCGAGCTCGAAGACCTGCACCGGATCGACGTGGCGAACCGGACCGAACCGCTCCCGCGTGTGCCGCCGAATCCAGCGATCGAGCTCCGCGATTTCCTCATTCGAGAGGCCGGAATACGCCTTGGCGATCGGGACCAGCTCTCCCTTGTCCCAGACGCCGAACGTGTAGTCGGTCAGCAGGCTCGCACGTTTGCCGCTGCCCGGCTGCGCGTAGATCAGCACGGCGTCGATGCTGAACGGATCGATCTTCCACTTCCACCAGTCGCCTCGCCGGCGGCCGAGGCCGTACGGCGAGGTCAGGCGCTTCAGCATCAGTCCCTCGACGCCGCGCGCGCGCGACTCGCGACGCAGTTCCGCGAGCGCGTCCCAGGTGCCCGCGGTGACGGCCGGCGACACACGCAAGATGCCCTCGGAAGATGCGAGCAGCTCGTCGAGCCGCGCGCGCCGGCTGTCGAGCGGCGTGTCGCGGACGTCGCGGCCGTTGTCCTCGAGGATGTCGTAGGTCATGAAAACGACGGGCACGGCGCGAACCATCTGCGCGACCTGCTTCTGCCGGCCGATGCGCTGCTGCAGCGCGGAGAAGGGCAGCGGGCGATCGTTGCGAAAGGCGAGGACCTCGCCGTCGAGCACCGTGCCGTCAGGCAGACGCGTGGCGGCCGCGGCAATCTCCGGGAAGCGATGCGTGATCAGCTCCTCGCCGCGCGACCACAGATGGACGGCGCCGCCGCGCTGAATCAACTGCGCGCGAATGCCATCCCACTTCCACTCGATCAGCCACGCCGTGGGTTCTCCCAGCGTGGTCACGTCGGCGTCGAGCGGCGATGCGAGGCAGAACGGGTACGGACGTGATCGGTCGTCGTCAGTCCGCTCGCGCGACTGGAGCTGCTCGAACCATTCGGCCGATGGCGTCCAGTCGCCCATCAGGCGGGCGGCTATCGTGGCGGTCGGAAGGTCGGCCGCCTGCGCGAGCGCGCGGACGACGAGCGTCTGCGACACGCCGACGCGCAGCTCGCCCGTGAGCAGCTTGAGCAGGATGAAGCGCTGCAGCCGATCGAGCGTGCGCCACCAGGCGGTGACGCGCTCCTGCTGGTCGAGGGGATCGAGCGCGCGAAGCGGCAGGATGCGCTGCTCGACCCACTCGGCGAGCGGCAGGCCGGCCTGCTCCTCGTGCGGCAGCTGGTCGAGCACGAGCGCTGCCACCTCCGCGCCGTCGCCGACGACGGAGTAGCACTCCTCGAGCAGCCAGTCGTCGACGCCGGTCGCCGCGCGCGTCCACTCCCAGATCGCGGCGTAGGGGAGCAGGCGTTTCAGCCGCCGGCCGGTGAGGAAGAAGACGGCCCACGCCGCATCGCCCGGCGGCGCGCCGGCGAAGTACGCCGCCATCGCGGCGACCTTCGCGTTGGTCGAGGTCGTGCGATCGCTGGCGTCGTAGAGGCCGGCGAACCGCTGCATCAGTAGACAGTAGACAGTAGGCAGTAGGCAGTAGGCAGTAGGCAGTAGGCTCAGTCGCCGGAAACCGGTTCCCCTTCCCACGCGGTCCGAATCACGCCGGTCTCGAGACCGCGATGCTCGCGAAGGAAGCGCGCGAGCGGCTCGGCGTGACCGTGCGTCGTCAGGACGCGGGTCGCGCCCGTGTCCACGATCGTGTCGAGGAGCGCCGGCCAGTCGGCGTGATCGGACAACACGAAGCCGCGGTCGAAGGCGCGCTGGCGGCGGACGCCGCGGACGCGCATCAGGCCCGAGGCGAAGCCGTCGGAGTGCTCGCCGAGCCGGCGCATCCACAGCGTACCGCGCGCGGGCAACGGCGCGAGCACCAGCTCGCCGGCGAACGATCGCCGCGTGCGCGAGCGCCGGTCCTCGACGTCGATCAGCCGCTCGACCGGCAGCATCCGGATGCCGGCGTCACGATACGCGTCGATCATGGCGGACATCATCCCGTGCACGTAGACGGTGCGGTCGGTGACGTTCGGGAGCTCCGCGAGCACTCGCTGCGCCTTGCCGATCGTGTAGCAGAACAGCACGGACGCGCGCCCCTCGTCGCGGTTTCGATCCCACCACTCGACGATCTCGTGGATGACCGATACCGTCGGATCCCAGCGGTAGATCGGGAGGCCGAACGTTGACTCGGTAATGAACGTGTCGCAGGTCACCGGCTCGAACGGCGCGCAGGTGGGATCGGCGGCGCGCTTGTAATCGCCGGCGACGACCCAGACGCCGACAGGCGACTCGATGCGGATTTGCGCGGAGCCGAGGACGTGACCCGCCGGGTGCAGGCTGACACGGGTCGACCCGAGCGTCAGCGTCTCGCCATACGCAACGGGCTCGACGATCGCTTCCGAGCCGAACCGCCGCCGCAGCAGCGGCGCGCACGGGGCTGAGCAGAGATACGCCGCCGATCCCGGCCGCGCGTGATCGCCGTGGGCGTGCGTAATGACGGCACGCTCAACCGGCTGCCACGGGTCGATGTAGAACCCACCCGCTTCGCAGAACAGTCCTCGCGACGTCTCGGTGAGCACGAGATATTCTACGTGCTACGTGCTATGCGCATCGCCCTCACACGCGAGGTTCCGGACCGCATCGTCGACTGCGAGCTCACGCACCTCGAGCGCATGCCCATCGATCTCGACCGTGCGCGCGCGCAGCACGCCGAGTACGAGGCCGCGCTGGCGGCGGCCGGTTGCGTCGTCGAGCGCATCGCGCCGGCGCCGGAGCTCGCCGACTCGGTGTTCGTGGAGGACGCGGCGGTCATCTTCCCGGAGCTTGCGGTCGTCACACGCCCGGGTGCGCCGTCGCGGCGCGCGGAAACGGCCACGGTCGCGGATGCCGTCGGCCGCTACCGGCCGCTACACCGCATCGCGGAGCCTGGTACGCTCGACGGCGGCGACGTGCTGGTCGCCGGCCAACGCGTGTTCGTCGGGGTCTCGTCACGAACGAACGAAGACGGCGTGCGTCAACTGCGCGACGTGCTCGGGCCGCTCGGCTACACCGTGGCAGGCATCGACACCGCCGCCTGCCTGCACCTCAAGAGCGCCGCGACGCTCGTCACCGACGATGTGCTGCTGGTGAATCCGGAATGGATCGACGTTACCCGGTTCGACGGATTCCGCATCCTGGAGGTCGACCCCTCGGAGCCATTCGCCGCCAACGTGCTGAGAATCGACGACATCGTCATCTGCGGAGTGGCCGCGCCGCTGACGCGCGGCAGGATCGAGGCCATCGGCGTCGAGACGATCGCCGTCGACGTCTCCGAGCTCGCAAAGGCGGAAGCCGGCGTGACGTGTTGCAGCTTGATAATCATCTCGGACCACTCGGACCACTCGGACCACTCGGACAACTCGGACTCTCGTGCGTTACGATAGTCCGCACTCGTGACCACGCTCGGTACCCAAAATTCTCAGCTCCAGGACGTGCTCGCGCGCTACTGGGGCTTCACCTCCTTCCGTCCGCTCCAGCAGGAAGCGATGGACGCGATCCTCGCCTCACGCGACTCGGTCGTCATCCTGCCGACCGGAGGCGGCAAATCGCTCTGCTTCCAGGCGCCTGCCCTCGTGCGTCCGGGCCTCGCGCTGGTCGTCTCGCCGCTGATCTCGCTGATGAAGGATCAGGTCGACACGCTCGCGGGCAACGGCGTGCCGGCGGCCTGCTACAACAGCTCGCTGGCACCGGATGTCCGCGCGGGCGTCGCCGCCGGCATTCGCGAAGGGCGCTATCGCCTTCTCTACGTCTCGCCCGAGCGCCTCGTCGGCGAGGGCAGCGACGCGTTTCTCTCGCTGCTGTCCAGGACGAGCGTCAGCTTCATCGCCATAGACGAAGCGCACTGCATCAGCCAGTGGGGCCACGACTTCCGACCCGAGTACCGTCAGCTCGGACGTCTGCGCGCGATGGTGCCGGGCGTCAGCCTGCACGCGTACACGGCGACTGCCACCGCCCGCGTCCGACGGGACATCGCGGCGCAGCTCGAGCTCGTCGACCCCGTGGAGCTGGTCGGATCGTTCGATCGGCCGAACCTGACGTATCGTGTGCTCGCCCGCGCGAACGTGAAACGGCAGGTTCTCGACGTGCTGTCGCGGCATCGGGGCGAAGCGGGGATCATCTATTGCACGTCACGCCGCGAAGTGGACGCCCTCGCGGCATGGCTCGCATCGAGCGGCTTTCGGGCGCTGCCGTACCACGCCGGCCTTTCGGACGACGAACGATCGCGCAATCAGGAAGCGTTCCTCGAAGAGGACGCCGACATCGTGGTGGCGACCGTGGCGTTCGGCATGGGCATCGACCGCTCGGACGTGCGCTTCGTCGTCCACGCGTCGGCGCCGCAGTCGCTCGAGCACTACCAGCAGGAGTCCGGACGCGCGGGGCGCGATGGTCTCGAGGCCGAGTGCGTGCTGATCTACTCGACCGCCGACTTCCTCAAGTGGCGGATCATGCTCGAGCGCAACGGCGAGCTCACCGACGCCTCACGCAAGCTGCTTCGCGACATGGAGCGCTACGCCGCCAGCGTCGGCTGCCGCCACCGCCACATGGTCGGATACTTCGGGCAGACGCTCGAGCGAGCCGACTGCGGCGCGTGCGATTACTGTCTCGACGAGCTCGAAGGTGTCGACGATCCGGCGCTCCTCGCGCGCAAGATTTTGTCCTGCGTCGCGCGCGTGGGGCAGCGGTTCGGCATCGCGCACGTCGCCAACGTCCTCTGCGGGAGTGCCGGCGAACAGGTTGCCGCGCGCGGCCACGACCAGCTCACGACCTTCGGCCTGCTGAAGGACTGCTCGTCGGCTGAAGTTCGCGGCTACATCGAGCAGCTCATCGCCCACGGTCTGCTGCGGCAGACGGATGACGCGTACCCCGTGTTGATGCTGACGGAGCGCGGCGTGCACCTGCTGAAGAACGCCGCCAGCGAGCCGGACCTCGCGCTCGCGCGCCAGCGGCGTCCCGTCAAGGACCGCGTGCCGAAGCGGTCGCGCGTCGAGGCGGAGTCGTGGCAGGACGTGGATCGCGATCTGTTCGAGCGTCTCCGCTCACTGCGGCTGCACATCGCTCGCTCACGCGGCGTCCCGCCCTACGTCGTCTTTCACGACACGACGCTGCGCGAGCTGGCGCGGCTGCGGCCGTCGACGATGGACGCGCTGCGGCAGGTCTACGGCGTGGGCGCGCGCAAGGCAGAGGATCTCGGAGAAGCGTTCCTCGAAGTGATCAGGAGCTCGTGATGGCTGCATACGTTGTCGTCAACGTCGACGTGAAGGATCCGGTTCGCTACAAGGACTACATCGGCATGTCGCCGATCTCGATCGAGAAGTACGGCGGCCGCTTCATCGCTCGCGGCGGCGCCGTGGAGGTCATGGAAGGCGACTGGTCGCCCAGGCGGATGGTCATCCTCGAGTTTCCGACGCTCGAGCGCGCCAAGCAGTGGTGGGCGTCACCGGAGTACGCCGAGGCGAAGGCGCTCCGCCAGGCGACGGCCGATACCCAACTCGTGATCACGCAAGGGCTCTGATGTCGCCGCTCCAGCGGACGCCGCGGCTGAATGCTGCCGCCGCCGGGCAGCTTGCGCGCGACCTGTACGGCGTGGCGGCGACAGTGGCCGTGCTGCCGAGCGAGCGCGATCAGAATTTCCTCCTCACGACTGACGCCGGTGAGCGCTTCGTCCTCAAGATCGCGAACGCCGCCGAGGAGCGGACGCTGCTCGAGGCACAGAATGCGCTGCTCGCGCACGTCGCGGGCCTCTCGCTGTGCCCTGGCGTCGTCCCCACGCACGCCGGCGAGCCGATCGCGGAAATCTCCGGCGGTCACCTGGTTCGCCTGCTGACGTGGCGGCCCGGCGCGCCACTCGCCGCGGTCGCCGATCGTCCGCCATCGCTGCTCGAGGATCTGGGGCGGCGTCTGGGACAGCTCGATCGCGAGCTCACGCGCTTCGATCATCCGGCGCTTCGCCGCGAGTTCCACTGGGACCTCGCGCGCGCGCCGCACGTCGTTGTCGAACACTCGCATCGCGTGGACGACCCGTGGCTCCGCGGACTCGTGGAGCGCATCACGTCGCGAGTGCGCGCACGGGACGAGCCCTCGTTCAGCCGCCTGCGCCGATCGGTGATTCACGGCGACGCGAACGACTACAACATCCTCGTCGACGAGGATCGCGTGGCGGGACTGCTGGACCTCGGCGACGCGGTCGTCAGCTACACCGTCGCGGATCCGGCGATTGCGATTGCGTATGCCGTGCTGGATCAACCGGATCCGCTGAGCGTTGCCGAAGTCATCGTTCGCGCCTATCACGCCGAACACCCGCTCACCCAGGACGAGATCCGCGTCTTGTTCGGGCTGGTGCAGCTACGGCTGTGTGTGAGCGTGTGTCTGGCGGCGTATCAGCGGCCGCAGCGGCCGTCCGACGAGTACCTTGCCGTCAGTCAGGCGCCGATCCGCCGAACGCTGCCCGTCCTCGCAGGCATCCATCCCGACGTGGCGGAGGAACGGCTGCGCGCTGCGTGTCGATTCCAGCCGAACGTCCGCGCGGGTTACATCCCGAAGGAGGCGACGCTGGGACGACGCCAGACGTTCGTCGGACGAAACCTGAGCGTCGGCTATCGCGACCCGCTGAAGGTGTCGCGGGGATGGATGCAGTACCTGTTCGACGAAGAGGGACGTCAGCTTCTCGATGGCTACAACAACGTGCCGCACGCCGGGCATTCGCATCCGCGCGTCGTGCGCGCCGTGCTCGAGCAGATGCGTGCCGTCAACACCAACACGCGCTATCTCTACGACAGCCTGTGGCGCTTCGCCGAGCAGCTCTGTCTGACGTTTCCGGAACCGCTGCGCGTCTGCTACTTCGTCAACTCCGGCAGCGAAGCGAACGAGCTCGCGCTGCGCCTCGCGCGCGCGCACACCGGCCACCGCGCTCTGATCGTGCAGGACGCCGCCTATCACGGCAACACGACGACGCTGATTGACATCAGTCCCTACAAGTTCAACGGTCCCGGTGGACAGGGCAAGCCGCCGTGGGTGCACGTCGTGCCGCTTCCGGACGACTATCGCGGCGCACACAAGCGCAGCGACCCGGCGGCCGGAGAGAAGTTCGCGTCAGCCGTCGGCGGCGTCGTCAATGACCTGCAGATGCGAGGCGTCGGCCTCGCGGGTTTCCTCGCGGAGAGCTGTCCAAGCGTCGGCGGTCAGATCGTCCCACCGCCCGGTTACCTCGCGGCGGCGTATCGCCACGTCCGCGCGGCCGGCGGCGTGTGCATCGCCGACGAGGTGCAAACCGCCTACGGCCGTATGGGCTCGCACTTCTACGCCTTCGAGGCCCAGCAGGCCGTTCCCGACATCGTCGTGCTCGGCAAGCCGATCGGCAACGGTTATCCGCTCGGCGCAGTCGTGACGACTTCCGAGATCGCGGCGTCGTTCGACAACGGGATGGAGTTCTTCAGCACGTTCGGCGGCAGCACGGTGTCGTGCGCGGCGGGTCTGGCGGCCCTGGCCACCGTCCGCGACGAACAACTTCAGCAGCATGCGCAGCGGGTGGGGCAGAACCTGCTCGACGGATTGCGCTCGCTGGCGGGTCGCTTCGAGATCATCGGCGACGTCCGCGGCAGCGGCCTGTTCCTCGGCGTCGAGCTGGTGAAGAATCGCGACTCGCTGGAGCCGGCAGCCGACGCCGCATCGCTCGTCGTCAACCGGATGCGCGAGCGCGGTGTGCTGATCGGCACCGACGGTCCTTTGCACAACGTCCTCAAGATACGGCCGCCCATGCCGTTCGATGACTGTGACGTCGATCGCTTCGTCTCAACGCTCGAGTCGACGCTGCGTGATTTCTCGGGCTGAGGTCAGCGAGGCGCTTCTTACACTCGCCGCTCCCGCTTCCGTCTCTCCAGATCTTCGAGCGTCCGTGGCCAATCGTCCTTGAGCAGCCGGGACAGCGCGCGATCCGACAGGAGCCGTCCCTCCGTCTGGCAGGTCGCGCAGTAGTTCGACTCGTTGCGCGCGAAGACGATGCGCTGGACGGGCGCGCCGCAGATTGGGCATGGCTTGCCGTACTTGCCGTGCACGGCCATCTCGTCGCGGAACGCGGTGACTTTCTCCGGGAATCCGTCCTTCGCTTCCTCGCGCAGCCGCTCGATCCACTCGCGCAGCGTACGTTGCGTGGCGTCGTGCAGCCGGCGCACCTCCTCGTCACGGAGGCTCGACGTGAGCTTCATCGGCGACAATTTCGCCGCGTGCAGGATTTCGTCGGAGTACGCGTTGCCGATGCCGCTGAAGATCGCCGGATCCGTCAGCGCGCGCTTGAGCGTGTGATTCTCCGCCAGCAGACGTTCCGCGAACGCCGGCAGGTCCGCATCGAGCACCTCGAGTCCACCGCGATCGTGCTCGGCCAGCGCCGCCGGCCCCCGGACGACGTGCAGCGACGCCTGCCGCTTCGAACCGGCTTCGGTGAGCAGCAGCGTGCCTGTCTCGAAGTCGAACGCGGCGAGTCCCACTTTGCCCGGAATGGCGACACCGCGTTCGCGCCACCGCAGCCGTCCCGCGATCATCAGGTGCAGCACCAGGTACAGCTCGTCATCGAAGGCAAAGACGATGCGTTTTCCGAGCCGGCGGAGCGCGACGAGAGGTCTGCCTTCGACGGCTGCGATCGGCGGATCGGGCGTGCGGACGAGAAACGGATGGCCGATGCGCACCCGCTCCAGCCGCCGCCCGAGCACTCGCGGCTCCAGCGACTCGATGTAGACGACGACGTCGGGAAGCTCCGGCATGCCTCAACTGTAACCGGGAACGCACGTTGCACCGCTCACCGCCCAGCGGACAGCGGACAGCGGATACCGACATGATCGACGACCTCTGGTACAAAAACGCGGTGATCTACTGCCTCGACGTCGAGAAATACGTCGACGGCAACGGCGACGGCATCGGCGACTTCGACGGGTTGACGCGGCGGCTCGATTACCTCGCCGGCCTCGGCGTGACGTGCCTGTGGCTGCAGCCGTTCTATCCGTCACCCAATCGCGACAACGGCTACGACGTGTCCGATTTCTACGGCGTGCACCCGAAGCACGGCACGCCGGGGGAGTTCGTCGAGTTCATGAACCACGCGCATCAGCGCGGCGTTCGCGTCATCATCGATCTCGTCGTCAATCACACGTCGGTAAAGCATCCGTGGTTTCAGGCGGCGCGCAAGGACCCGAAGTCGCCGTTTCGCGACTGGTACGTGTGGTCGAAGACACGACCGGCGGATCACGCCGAAGGCATGGTGTTTCCCGGCGTGCAGAAGACGACGTGGACGCGGGACCCGGTGGCCGGCGAGTACTACTTTCACCGCTTCTACGACCACCAGGCGGACCTGAACACGATGAACCCCGCGGTGCGCGAGGAGATCAGGCGCATCATGGGCTACTGGCTGCAGCTTGGCGTCTCCGGCTTCCGCATGGACGCCGTGCCGTTCCTCATCTCGCGCAAGGGGGCGGACGTGAATCCCCGCAAGGACTTCGAGCTGCTGCACGAGATGCGCGACTTCCTGCAGTGGCGCCGCCGGGATGCGATTCTGCTCGCCGAAGCGAACGTGCCGCCGGACGAGAGACTGAAGTACTTCGGCGAGCTCGGCGACCGATTGCAGATGATGCTGAACTTCGCGGTGAACCAGCGGCTGTTCTACGCGATGGCCACCGCCGACATCGGCCCGCTGGTGCGGGCGCTCGAGGCGACGTATCAACGGCCGCACGCCGCGCAGTGGGTGAACTTCCTCCGCAGTCACGACGAGCTCGATCTCGGCCGGCTCTCCGACACGCAGCGGCAGCGCGTCTTCGAGGCCTTCGGTCCGACGAAGGAGATGCAGCTGTACAACCGCGGCATCCGGCGGCGGCTCGCGCCGATGTTGAACAACGATCGGCGGCGCCTGGAGCTCGCCTTCAGCCTGGTGTTCACTCTACCGGGCACGCCGATGCTGCAGTACGGCGACGAGATCGGCATCGGCGACGATCTGAGGCTGCCCGAGCGCGAGTGCGCGAGAACGCCGATGCAGTGGTCCGCCGATCGCCACGGCGGCTTCTCGAGCGCGCGCAGGACCGTGCGGCCGGTGATCTCGGATCCCATTTACGGCTACAAGCGCGTGAACGTCGAGGCGCAGCGCCGCGACCCGCACTCGCTTCTGAACTGGATGGAGCGGAAGATCCGGATGCGCAAGGAATGCCCGGAGATCAGCTGGGGAGACTGGAAGATCGTGCGCACGAATGCCGAGCCGGTGCTCGCGATGCGCTACACGTGGAAGAACCACACGATGTTCGTGGTGCACAACTTCAGCGAGAAGCCGCAGGCGGTGTTCGTCGATGGGGAGGATGCCGGGAGCGCCCGCCTCATCGATCTGCTCGCGAAGAACGACAGCCGGGCGGGAGAGAACGGCCGCCACGCCATCCAGCTCGGGCCCTACGACTACCGCTGGTTCCGCGCTGCGTCCGTTCGCGGCGACACGGCGAGCCACTAGCGGGTTTCGAGCCAGGGCCGGCCTTCGGCGCGGCCAAGGACAACGCAGAGGGGGCCGAGGACGCGGAGGACGCAGAGAGATCTCAATAACTTGAACGCACCAGCCCGTCGGGCCGCGCTTCGCTCTCATGACGCCGGCCGGCGGCCGGCGCCCGACGGGCTCTGATCCGCTCATTCGCTTGGTCCCTCGGCGATCTCGGCGACCTTTGCTGCCTCGGCGTTGGCCTTCGCGAGATCTTGCAAGCAAGAACACGCCTCGATCGTGGCCACGCGCTGCGGACTATCGAGTCGCGTGGTGCGACTGGAGCGCCTGCCGCACGAACGCCTCGATGTCAGCGGCCGGCCGTGCGCCTGACGTCCGCCCCGCTTCACGGCCGCCAACGAACACCGACATCGTCGGGATCGACTGAATCCGGTAACGCCCGCCGAGCTCCTGCAGTTGATCGGTGTTCACCTTCACCACGAGATAGCGGCCGGCGTTTGCCGACGCGACGCGAACGAGTTCCGGGGCGACCATCCGGCAGGGACCGCACCAGGGCGCCCAGAAGTCGACGACGACCGGCGCGCCGGCCTGCGCGATGAGTGCGTCGAACGCGGCCGCCGAAGGCACTTCGATCGGCTCGGCCGGCGCCGGAATGTCCGTGCGGCAGCGCCCGCAGCGGCTCGTCGCGCCGGAAAACGGTACGCGGTTCCGCTGCCCGCACGATGAGCAGGTGACGATCAGTCCGCGTTCGTCGATGCCGGTCATTCGATCATTCTCCCATGGATCCTGTATTGTTCCGGTATATGCAAGCTCGACGTCTCATCGTCTCATCAATTTGTGTCATCGCGCTGGTCTCAAGCGCCGGCGCTCAGCGCCCTGCGCGCGGCGGCATCGACTCTATTCAGGAAGATGCGCTCGAGGAGTGGTTGACCTACCTGTCATCGGACGCGCTCCAGGGGCGCGCTACTTATGGCGAAGGCCTCGGCCTCGCCGCGCAATACATCGCCGAGCATCTGCAGGAATGGGGCGTGAAGCCCGCCGGCGACAACGGCACCTACTTTCAGACCGTCAAGGTGCTTGGCGTACGAACGACGAGCCGTTCGTCCGTGACAGTGGAAGTCAACGGAGAATCGCGGACCTTCAAGGACTCCGAGGCCGTGACATTCCCGCGCAACATGGGCGGCAAGCAGACCGTCTCCGGCCCGGTCGTGTTCGCCGGCTACGGCCTGCAGATCCCGCGTGCAGGGCTCGACGACTACACAGGCCTCGAGACGAAAGGAAAGGTCGTCGTCTACATCGGCGCTCAGGGGCCGGCGGCGACGCCGGGAGGATCGTCCAGGCTGCTCGCCGGACGCAGCCGGCTGGCGATTGAAAAGGGCGCCATCGGCGTCGTCGCGCAGCCGCAGGGGCCAGGGCGTGGCGGACGCGGCAGCGGTC
>JBMDXB010000158.1:0-32871 GCA_048594885.1 Vicinamibacterales bacterium | reverse complement strand
TCAACGATCTCGCTGCGGCCACGGGCGTGGGCGTGAACACGCTGCTCTCACGCAAGCGATACGCGGTGCTGCGCCTGCGGAAGCGGCTGCAGACCGTCCACGACGACCTGACGAACGCATGAGGAGTTGGCCATGAGAAGGCGTCTGATTGTCCTCATTCCGATTGGCATCGCCGCCATATTCATCTTCAGTTTCCTCGGCGGCCATGCCGTGCGGCTCCTGTGGAACTGGCTGCTGCCGCCGCTCTTCGGCTTCCAGTCGATCACGTTCTGGCAGGGACTTGGCCTCCTCGCGCTCTGCCGGATCCTGTTTGGCGGTCTCGGCCTTCGCGACGACGGTTCGCACTACCGCCGCCGCTGGCAGGCGCTCACGCCGGAGGAGAAGGAACGCATTCGCGAGCGCATGCGCGAGCGCCCGCACGGGTATGCGAAAATGCCCCCTTCGTGAAGCGTCTCGTCATCATCGGCGTTGGGCTGGTGCTGCTCGCCGGCTCCGCCGCGGCATCACAGGACCCAACGGACGGCGTTCCGGTCCCTCCCGCTGTTCAGGCCCGTGACAGTCAGGGGCGTGTGACGGTGCGGGCGTCGCGCGTGGCCGAGCCGCCGCGCATCGACGCGCTGCTCGAGGAATCGATCTACCAGGAGCAGAGGCCGATCACCGGCTTCATCCAGCAGGATCCGGACGAAGGACAGCCCGCGACGGAAGCGACGCTCGTGTGGATCACGTTCGACGCGCACAACATCTACATCGGTGCGCGCTGCCGCGACAGCCAGCCGTCGCGCATCATGGCCAACGACATGCGCCGCGACGGCCGCAACGTCAGCCAGAACGACAACATCAGCATCGTCCTCGACACGTTCCACGACCGGCGCAACGGCTACGAGTTCCTGATGAACTCGATCGGCGGCGCGTGGGACACGCAGATCACCGACGAGCGTGACGCCAACCGCGACTGGAACACCGTGTGGACGTACGCAAGCCGGCGCGACAGCGAGGGATGGACGGCGGAAATGGCCATCCCGTTCAGATCGCTGCGCTATCGCGGCAGCGGCCCGCAGATCTGGGGTATCAACATCCGTCGCAACGTGCGGTGGAAGAACGAACTCTCGTATCTGAGCCCCGTGCCCCGTCTCCATGGCGCGCGCGGGATCCTCAGGCTCTCGCAGGCCGCGACGCTCGTCGGTCTCGAGGCGCCGCCGGGGGCGCTGAACCTCGACGTCAAGCCGTACGTCGTTGGGAACGTGAAAGCCGATCGTGTCGTTGACCCGCGATTCCGCAACGATTTCGATCCGGACGGCGGCTTCGACGTGAAGTACGGCGTGACGCAGAGCCTGACTGCCGATTTCACGTATCGAACCGACTTCGCGCAGGTCGAGGACGATGACCAGCAGGTGAACCTGACGCGATTCACGCTGCAGTACCCGGAAAAGCGGGAATTCTTCCTCGAAAGCCAGGGGATGTTCGCGTTCGGGGGTGTGCAGACCGGCACCAGCACGACGAGCACGACGGTGTTCGGGCCGTCGAACACGCCGCTGCTGTTCTTCAGCCGCCAGATCGGCATCAGGGGACAGCGCGCCATTCCAATTGATGCCGGCGCGCGTCTGACGGGCAGAGTGGGCCGCTACAGCATCGGCTTGCTCGACATCCAGACGGATCGAAGCGTCGCGGCCGGCGCCGAGCCGACCAACTTCGGGGTTGTCCGCATCAAGCGCGATCTGTTTCAGCGCAGCTACGTCGGCATCCTCGCGACACGGAGGGACCCGGCGTCGCGCGTGGCAGGCGAAAACGTCGCGGCCGGCCTCGACGCGAGTCTTTGGCTGTCGAGAAATCTCAACGTCCTCGGTTACTACGCCGAGACCCGCACGCCCAACCGCCCGGGAGACGACCGCAGCTACCGAGCGCGTTTCGATTACGACGCGGATCTGTTCGGACTGCAGGTCGAGCGGCAGGCGGTCGGCGAGGACTTCAATCCGGAGATCGGATTCATGCGGCGCAGCGGCTTCGTCGAGAGTCTCGCGCAGCTCAGGATCAGCCGGCGGCCCCGGTCGCTCGCGAGCATCCGCAAGCTCAATTACGAAGCGGGGCTCGACTACATAACCAGCGGCGAGCAACGGCTCGAAAACCGGCACGCCCGCTTCGCGCTGCGCACCGACATGCAGAGCGGCGACACCTGGAACGTCGTCTACACGCGAGAATTCGAGTTCCTCGCTGACCGGTTCGAGATCGCGACGGGCAGGTTCGTGCCCGCCGGCGCCTATCACTCGGCGAACGTGCGCGGCACGTACACGCTCGGCACGCAACGGCGCGTGTCGGGCGACATCAGCGTCATGCGCGGGTCGCTCTACAACGGCGATCGCACGGACCTGTCGTATCGCGGGCGGGTGGAGTTGACGCCGCAGCTCTCGCTCGAGCCGGGCGTCTCGTTCAACTGGATCGACGTCCCCGGCGCGCGCTTCACGGCAAAGCTGCTCACCGCGCGGACCATGTTCACCTTCTCACCGCGAATGTTCGTCGCTGCGCTCTTGCAGTACAACTCGACGAACCGGCTGATGACGACGAACCTGCGGTTCCGCTGGGAGTACCGACCGGGCAGCGACGTCTTCCTCGTCTACAGCGACGGCCGCGACACGTTCGGCCGCGGGTTCCCGTTGCTCAGCAATCGCGGCGTAACGTTGAAGGTCACTCGCTTGTTCCGGTTGTAGGGGGCCGGGGAGCCGTCAAATCTTCAAGAAGATCTTCCGCCGGAACATCCAGTAGAGAATCAGCCAAAAGACGATCAGGACGCCCGCACCGCGCAACACGGGCTCGAACGGCGCGCCGAAGACCGCAAACGGCGCTGGGCCGAGATGCCGGACGAGCGCCGACGACACGAACTCCTCGAGCGTCCAGCTCATGACGTAGATCGCGATCGAGTTCGCGCCGATCACGAGCAGTGGAAACGACCAGCGCTTCCATCCCTTCCACTCGATCGCCGCGTAGAACCCCGCCAGCATCAGCACGACGAGGCCGCCGCTGTAGAGCGTGTACGACGAGGTCCAGATGCGCTTGACGATGGGGCAGACGCCAAGCCACTGGAGGATAAGACCGGCGAGCGTGAGCGCGACGCCGGCGACCATGAGTCCCTTCAGCTTCCCGACGATGGAACGGGGCGTCTTCAACCATGCGCCAGCCCACAGGCCGAGCATCATCGTCGCGAGCGTCGGGATGAAGCTCAGGGTCGACCAGCCGCCGCCGTTGAAGCGGAACGGGGCTTCGCGCGGGAAGAGATTCAGGAACCAGACGTCGAACGCCCACGAGAGATTCGAGTTCTTGTTGAAGTGCGCGAGGAAGCCGGAGTAGAGGTGCGGCCAGTCTGCGGGTACGCCGACAGCCACGTAGTCGAAGTTCGGACCGGGCAGCGGATACAGCACGAACGCCGCCCAGAAGCCGGCGAGGATCGCCACGAATGCGACGATCTGCGCGCGCAGCGACACGAAGCCAAGGAGGAACAGGAACGTGTAGCCGAGGCCGATCTGCGTGAGCGTGTCCTCGAACGTCCAATAGGTCGTCGGACGATGGAGGGACCGCAGGAAGATGCCGAGCGCGATGAGCGCAACGCTCCGCCACACGGCATGCGCGAGCATCCGCCCGAAACTGTCGCCTTTGCTCCTGCGGCTCGCGATCGAGAACGGCAGCGAGGCGCCGGCCAGAAACGAGAACGCGGGCTGAATCAGATCGTGCAGCGAGCACCCCTGCCAGGGGACGTGCGTCGTGTGGAACGCGACGAACGACCAGAACGCGCTGTCCGGGAACGCCCGCTGCACCGTCCAGAGACGCATCGCCTCGGCCAGCATCAGGAACATCACCAGGCCGCGGAACGCGTCGATCGACGCGATGCGGGTCGGCGCAGAGACGCTCGGTGGATTGACGACGACGGTCATCGTCATGCGTTCACGAGCGTCATGCCGAGCACGCGCTCGGCGTTCTGGTAGTACACCTTGCGCAGGATGCGCTCCGACAGGCCGAGGCCATAAATCTTCCAGCGGCCCTGCGGCGGAACCTTCGCGGGCGCGTAATCGAAGTACTCGTCCTCCGTCTCGAGGAAGCGGTAGTAGATGCGATAGAGCTCCTCGCCGAAGATCTGCTGCGGTGTCTCGACGCCGAGCGGCACGGCGTCGGTGCCGAAGAGAATCCGGTCCTGGTATTTGTCGAAGAACCGCGCCGATGTCCTCGGCTGGCGTCCGAGCTCGCCGATGCGGGCGCCGAGCTCGACGTGGACGTTCGGGAACTTGTCCAGCATCTGACCCACCGCTCCGAGATTCTCGGCCCAGTGCCCGACGTGCAGCGCGACGAACGTCGTCTTCGGATGCTTCGCGAACACGCGGTCGCGTGCGTCGAGGATCTCCGTGAACGACGGAAAGTCCTTGCCGTGGAACGACCAGTCCGGGTGCGCGCCGAGCTCCTCGTACCGTTCGTTGAAGCGATCGATCGGCAGGAAGAACGCCTCCGGATCGCCGACGTGAATCGCAACCGGCAGACGCAGGCGTCCGCAGGCCTCCCAGGTCGGATCGAACCTGGGATCGTCGACGCGAACGAGCTTGCCCTGCGGGCCGCCGTCGCGCAGATAGAGACCCAGCGTCTTCAGCACCTTGAGGCCGACGGCGCCGGCCGACTTCGCTTTGGCGATCTCCTCGGCCTGCCACGCCGGGTAGCCCGGTTCGCTCGCGCGCGACCACGCCGGCTCCGTCATGGACACGAATCGTTTCGGGAAGGCACGGTCGAAGCTCTCGATCGTCGCGACCAGGTCTTCGCCGGATCCGCCCGTCACGTTCACCATCGTCCTGACGTTGACGGCGTCCATGGTCTTCACGAGCTCCGCGGGCGGGACGCGCGGCTTCTGGCCGCGGCGGCGCGGAGAGACATGCGTGTGAACGTCGATGACGGGAAACCGCGAGCGCAGGACGGTGGTCGCCTCCACGTGCAGCATGCTCTTCGGCTCGAAGTCGACGAGCGGCAGCGTCGGGCGCTTGTCGCCTCCCGCCTGCTGCTCCGCGCCTCCGTCGTCAGCGTCAGCGGCGCCGCCAGTCACCGCCGTGCCCAGCAGCGTCGTGCCTGCGGCCGAGAGCCAGCGGCGGCGCGTCAAGGTTTCCTTCATGACGATCTCCTCGAAAGGTGCGGGATGACTTTATCGCGAATCGTGCAGCGGATATCGTAATGCCATGCCGCACGTCCTGCCGGGGGTTCTCCTGCTCGTCTTCGTGCTGTTTGCGCCGGCGCAGCCGCGCGCCGGTGCCGATCTGACGATCACGGATCGCGTGCATCACCTGCGCTCCGGCGTAGAACGCGAGTGGGCGGAATTCGCGGAGCGTGCCGAAGGCAGGGAGCTGTCGATCGCGTTCGAGGCGAAGGCCAACCGGACCGAGCAGACGCTGCGCCTGCGGCACAAGGATCTGAAACAGCCATGGCGCGTGCTTCTGAACGGCAAGGAGATCGCGAAGCTGCCGTTCGACGAAGCCGACATGTTGACGTATTGGGCCGTCGCGCCCGGCACGCTCGCCGACGGCAGGAACGAGCTGCGCATCCACAGCGCGGGAGGCGCTTCGGACGATGTGCTGGTCGGACCAGCGGTGTTGATGGACCGGCCGAGAGCGCAGATGTTGAGCGAAGCCACGCTCGACGTGAGCGTGCAGGAGGCGCCAGGCGGGCGCGCCGTGCCGGCGCGCATCACGGTTGCGAACGCCGAAGGAACGCTCATCGACTTGGGAAGCCTCTCGGGCGCGAGTCAGGCGGTCCGGCCGGGAGTGGTTTACACGCGAGGCGAGCGTTTTCGCCTCTCGCTGCCGGCCGGCCGCTACACCTTGTATGCCGGCCGCGGGTTCGAGTACAGCGTCGCGCGCGCGGCGGTCGGGCTGAAGCCGGGAAAGAACCCGTCGGTTCGCTTGAGCATCCGCCGCGAAGTCGACACGACCGGTTGGGCGGCGCTGGACACGCACTTGCACACCGGCACGCACGCCCGACACGGCGACGCCGACGTCGCGGAGCGGATGCTGACGATTGCCGGCGAGGGCATCGAGCTTCCGGTGTCCACCGAGCACAACCTGCGCATCGATTTCGACGCCGCGGCGCGCGACGCCGGAGTCCGGCAGTATTTCACGCCGATCCTCGGATCGGAGGTGACGACGCCGTCGCGCGGCCATTTCAACGTGTTTCCGATTGCGCCGGCCGGCCGTGACATCGATCATCGCGCGCCGGACTGGCAGGACTTGCAGAAGTCGATGGGAGATGCCGCGTCCAATCCCGTTGTCGTGTTGAATCATGGGCGCGACGTGCACGGCGGTTTCCGGCCGCTCGATCCGACGAGGCACATCAGCGTCGCCGGCGAGCGTCTCGACGGCATGGCGCTGCCGGCGAACGCGATGGAGATCGTCAATTCCGGCGCCGTGATGTCGGACGCGATGGCATTGCCGCGCGACTGGATGGGGATGCTCAATCGCGGTCTGATGCTGACGCCCGCCGGCTCCAGCGACTCGCACGACGTCTCACGCTACATCGTCGGGCAGGGACGGACGTACGTCCGGTGCGACGATCGCGACCCGGGACACATCGATTTGCGTCAGGCGACGGATGGCATCCGCCGCGGTCACGCCATGGTGAGCTACGGGTTGCTGGCGGAGGTGGACGTCGAGGGCAACGGTCCTGGTGATCTGGTGACGTCGAAAGGCCCGCTGAACGTGCGGATCCGGGTGAAGGGGCCTGGTTGGACGCGTGCGAATCGTGTTGCCTTGTACGTCAACGGCGAGAATGTGCGTGAAGAGCCGATCGCGGACGGCACGAAACCCGGCGTCAAGTGGGAGGCGACATGGACGCTGCCGCGACCGCGGCACGACGTTCATCTGGTCGCGGTGGCGGAAGGCCCCGGCGTCACGGAGCCCTACTGGCCGACCGCGAAGCCGTATCAGCCGACGTCGATCGAGTTCACGCCGTACGTGCTCGGCGTGAGCGGCGCGGTGTTCGTCGACGCGGACGGCAACGGCGCGTTCGAGAGCGCCTTCGAGTACGCCCGGCGGCTCACGAGCGGCCCGGCGGATGCCGCGGCACTCGTCAGCCGGTTGGGCGATTACGACGCAGCGGTTGCCATTCAAGCCGCGAGTCTGCTGCGGGCGAAGCACCCGTCCGCATTCGAGGCGACGATCCGCTCGGTGCTGCCGAAGGCGCCTGCGCATGTGGCGAAAGGGCTCACGGCATATCTCGACGCGTGGAAGGAGCGCAGCCGCGCGGCGGTGGACTTCGTCGATACCAGCTTCGAAAACGCGTCGCCGCTCTGGTACGACTTGGCGGCCGACGGCAGCGTGCAGATTCACCTGCTCTACGATCACGAACGCGAGTCGCCGAACCGCGCGGCCGGCCACCTTCACTTCCTGCTGCACGGCAGGCCGGGCGCGCGAGTGACGCTCGAGTTCCGGAATCTCGACAACGTCTGGAACGGCCAGCCGGGATCGGTCGCGCGCGAGTTGAAGACGCTCGTGATCTCCGCGAATGGACGCGACTGGACGTCCGCGCCGACCGAGAGCCTGCCGGACAATCGCGTGCGGCTCACGGTCAACATGCAAGGCCCGAGGCTCTACGTTGCGCGCCTCGAGCCGTATCGACTCTCCGATCTCGCTCGCCTGCTCGCGACGGTGCGCAAGCATCGCTCCGCGCACGTCGAGACCATCGGCAAGACCGCCGGCGGACACGACCTCGAAATACTTCGCATCGGCGACGCACGCGCGCCGTACCGCGTCTTCGTCCGCGCGCGCGCGCACCCGTGGGAATCGGGGAGCAACTGGGTCGCGCAAGGCCTGATCCAGCGGCTGCTGAAGGATGACGATGAGGCGAGGGCGTTTCTGCAGCAGTACACGGTCTACGTCCTGCCGATGGCGAACAAGGACGGCGTCGAGCGCGGCAGGACGCGCTTCAACGTGCTCGGGAAGGATCTCAATCGCAACTGGGATCGGCCCGCGGATCCGCAGCTCTCGCCGGAGAACGCCGCGCTCGAGCGCTGGCTCGAGGCGATGATTGCCGCGGGCCGCAAGCCGCACCTGGCGATGGAGCTGCACAACGACGGCAGCGGGCGCCTGCACATCAGCCGCCCGCCCGTGCCGCAACTCGACATCCATCTCGCGCGTATGGCCACGCTCGAAAACCTGCTGCGCCAGAAGACGTGGTTCACCGAGGGCAGCACGACGGCGGCGTTCCGCAACAGCGGCACGCTCGGCGACGGCTGGCTCCAGCGCTACGGCATCGACGCCGTCGTCCACGAGTTCAACTGCAACTGGATCGCGGGATTGAAGGACTATCCGTCCGCGCGGCACTGGATGACGTACGGCGAGAAGCTCGCTGAAGTCTTCGCCGAGTATTTCAAGCAGGTGAAGCCGTAAGCATGTAATATTTCCGCGGTTCCTGGAGGGAATATGGCTCGCAAGAGAGAGAGTGGAGTATCCCGGCGCAGCTTCCTCAAGGCGTCAGCCACGGGAATTGCCGCTGCTTCGTCTGTTGCCGGATTTCCCAGCATCGTCCCGGCGTCGGTGTTTGGCGCCACGGCGCCGAGCAACCGCATCAACGTGGGTGCGATTGGCGCCGGCCGCATTTCCCGCTCGCACGACTTGCCTGGCATCTGGCGGCACGACATCGCCCGCGTCGTCGCCGTCTGCGACCTCGACAGCAATCGCGTCGAGGCCGGGATCGCCCTCGTCAACGGCTACTACACGAAGAAGACGGGCAAGCCGTACGAGGGCGTCAAGGGATACGGCGACTATCGCGAGCTGCTCGCGAACAAGGACATCGACGCCGTCGTGATCAGCACGCCGGATCACTGGCACGCGCTTCCGACCATCGACGCGGTCAACGCCGGCAAGGACGTCTACCTCCAGAAGCCGTGCTCGCTGACGATTGCCGAAGGGCGCGCGGTGAGCAACGCCGTGCATCGCACCGGCCGCATCTTCCAGATCGGCAGCCAGCAGCGATCGTGGACGCAGTTCCCGCGGGCCGTGGAGCTCGTGCGCAACGGCCGCATCGGCCAGGTGAAGACGGTGGAAATCGGCCTCCCTGGCGACCCCTCGGGCAAGGACGAGCCCGAGATGCCGGTGCCGAAGAACCTCAATTACGAGATGTGGCTCGGGTCGACGCCGGTGGTGCCTTACACCGAAAACCGCGTACACCCGCAGAAAGGCTACGGCCGCCCCGGGTGGCTCCGCTGCGAGCAGTTCGGCGCGGGGATGATCACGGGATGGGGTGCCCATCACCTCGATACCGCGCACTGGGGCATGGACACTGAGTACACGGGCCCGATCGAAGTGTGGGGGACGGCGGAGTTCCCGAAGAGCGGCCTGTGGGACGTTCACGGCGACTTCAAGACCGAGGCGCTCTACGCCAACGGCGTGCATATGATCGTCAGCGGCGCCTTCCCGAACGGAATCAAGTTCATCGGCACCGATGGCTGGATCTTCGTCTCGCGCGGCAACGAGGCGGTCACGGCGAGCGACCCCGCTGCCGCGCTCAAAGACGCGAAGGCGCTCGCCGCGAGCGATCCGAAGATCCTCGGATCCGTGATCGGGCCCGACGAGTTCCACGTGCCGGTGAGCAACCAGCACCACGGCAACTGGCTCGAGGCGATCCGCACGCGCCAGCAGCCGATCGCGCCGGTCGAGGTCGCGCATCGCTCGTGCTCGGCCTGCCTGCTGCACCACATCGCGATGAAGGCGAAGCGCAAGCTGTATTGGGATCCCGTGCGCGAGCGGTTCAAGAACGATGACGAGGCGAACGCGATGCTGTCGCGCCCGCAGCGTCACCCCTACTCGCTGCGCTCGGAGACGGAGTTCTAGACATGCGCCTGGACAGACGGCATTTCCTCACCGGCGTCGCCGGCACCGCCGCGGCGTCCGTCGCGGCGAAAGCATTCGCGTTCGACCCGCGGCGGGGCAGCGTGCAGACTGAACGTCCGGCAGCCGGCGCCACGCCGCAGAAGCAGCCGGCGCGGATCAAGTTCGCGGCGATCGGCCTCAATCACGGCCACATCAATGGCCAGACCGACGCCGTGATTCGCGGCGGCGGCGAGCTGGTGTGGGTCTACGCGAAGGAGCCGGAGCTTCTCGCCGGCTACCAGAAGCGCCACCCGCAGGTGAAGGTCGCCCGCAGCGAGCAGGAGATCTTCGACGATCCGTCGATCAAGCTCGTGGTCAGCGCCGCGATCCCCGACGAACGGGCGCCGCTCGGCATCCGCGTCATGAAGGCCGGCAAGGACTACATGGCCGACAAGCCGGGCATCACGTCGCTCGAGCAGCTCGCCGAAGTGCGCAAGGTGCAGGCAGCGACGAAGCGCATCTACTCGATCGCCTACAGCGAGCGGTTCGAGAACCGCGCGACGGTGAAGGCCGGCGAGCTGGTGAAGGCGGGCGCCATCGGCCGCGTGCTGCAGACGATCGGTCTCGGACCGCACCGCACGAACCTGAAGACGCGTCCGCCCTGGTTCTTCGACCGGGATCGCTTCGGCGGCATCCTCACCGACATCGCCTCGCACCAGGCCGATCAGTTTCTCTTTTTCACGAACTCGACCGAAGCGGACGTGGTCGCGTCGCAGGTCGGCAACCTTCACCATCCGCAGTATCCGAAGTTCGAGGATTTCGGCGACGCCATGGTGCGCGGCAACGGCGGTACGGGGTACATCCGCGTCGACTGGTTCACGCCGGGCGGCCTGGCGAGCTGGGGCGATGGCCGGCTGACGATTCTCGGTACCGACGGGTTCATCGAGATCCGCAAGAACGTCGACATCGGCGGCCGCAAAGGCGGCAACCATCTGTTTCTCGTCGATCAGAAAGAGACGCGCTACGTCGACAGCAGCGACGTGAAGCTGCCGTACGGCGAGCAGCTCGTTGACGACGTCCTGAATCGGACGGAGACGGCAATGAGGCAGGCGCACTGCTTCCTCGCGACCGAATTGATGCTGAAGGCGCAGAAGCAGGCGCAGCGCATCACCCGCCGCACCTGACGCAGATTTGGCCGGTGGAGTCGATGTGATTACACTGTGATCACATGACTGCCAAGACCCGAATCGTGCGCATCGGCAACTCGCGGGGAATTCGAGTGCCGAAGGTCCTTCTCGACGAGGCCGGCCTTCCGGAAGAAGTCGAGCTTCGAGCCGAACCCGGTCGCCTTGTCGTCTCCGCGGCTACGCGGCCGCGATCGCACTGGGCCGCGAAGGCAAAGGCGATGCACCAGCGTGGACAGGACGCGCCGCTCGATCCCACCCCGCCGACGGAGTTCGACCAGAAGGAGTGGCGGTGGTGATCGCTCGCGGCGAGGTGTATCTGGTTCGCCTCGATCCCACGCTTGGCCGCGAGATTCAGAAGACACGCCCGTGCGCCGTCGTGTCACCCGACGAGCTCAACGCGCACCTTCGCACGGTGATCGTGGCGCCGATGACGACGGCCGGGCAGGCGTACCCGTGGCGCATTCGTTGCCGCTTCCAACAACGTTCCGGGTACGTCGTGCTGGATCAATTGCGAACGGTCGATCGAGAGAGGCTGGTCAAGAAGCTCGGAGCACTGTCCGGTCCGACATTGATCGAAGTGCTCGGCGCTCTGCAGGAAATGTTCGCGGAATGAGGCGCAGACTCGCGCATGCGGCCGGCGTGTCGCTGAATGACGAGGGCGCTGGGCTCACTGGCAGCGTGAGGGCAGCAGACGATTGGCACGGTGAGGCGTGACCGTTAGGCAGCGAATGGGGAGAGACACAATGGAGTACAAGAGCCTCGACTTCGTTGCGTTTTGGAGCGTGACACTGGGCGCCGCGTCGGTACTCGGACAGGTCGCACTCACTTTCGGGCCTTGGAGCGCGCAGCGTTCGGGCCCGACCGCGTATGCGCTCCTGGCGATCGGTTGGCTCGCGTTCTGGATGATTGGCCTGCTCGCGAATAATGTGGCGAAGATCCTGCACACGCAGGCCGATCAAATCGCCGCGGTGCAGCGACAGCTCGCCGATCAGTCAGCTCGCGCATGATTACATGAGTGCCAAGACCCGGATCGTAAGAGTGAATCGGGGAACGGCTGGAGGCATCGTGATGAATACGCGAGCGATCGTCCGGTTCTTCGTTGTTGTCGCGACGAGTAGTGTGAGCAGGCTCCGGCGTCTTTTCAAGCGACTGACAGCACCGGGCTCTGGCCCATTCCTGGCGGGTTGCTGACGGCTGTCGCGCGCACGTTGACGGCGGCTGCTATTCCTGGCCGGGTTCCGGCACCGACAACGCTCGACAGATCTTCCTCCGTGTGACGGGGGATGGCTTCAACGGCGCCAGTGGCGGGGTTGATCCACAGCGAGTGCGCCGATCCTTCTCTCTTCAGGCTGCAGCCGTGTCGCCGGAGATGCCGCAACAGGCTGCTTCGTTCACCGCACGATCAGAGTTTCGCGCTCGGCGTCGGGAGGAACCCCGCGCAGTCCTTCCTCGCGGCGGTCGGCGAGAATGAGGGCAATCGCTTCTGCGAGGCTCTGACGCGCTTCTTCCTTCGTTCGCCCTTGCCCATTTGCACCGGGGATCTCGGGTGAATAGGCGATGTACCAGTCGCCGTCACGTTCGAACACGCCAGTGAACTCGTTGTGCATGGTGACTCCACGTCTACAATAGCGCCGCCGGAGGCCGCCGTCTAACGATTCCGGTCCAGCCGACGAAGCAGCGGCAACACGGATGCGGTTGAGCCGCGCCGTTCGCTGGAAGGAAGTCAGGAGGCGAAATGGACGACGCATTCTTCCTCGCAAGTGCCCTGATCGGCGCGGCCACGGCGCTGCTCTTCATGAAGGTGTCGGCAATCGAACGCCGGCTGAATCGCCTGTCTCGTCTAGATGCAAAGCTCGACGCGTTGCTCAGGCATGCCGGTATCGAGTTCGACGCGTTCCAGGGAGTCCCGGTGGACGTGCAGGAGGCCCTGGAACGAGGGGAGGTAATCCTCGCGGTCAAGAACTATCGGCAGGCGACCGGCGTTGGGCTCAAAGAAGCGAAGGAGTTCATCGACGAAGTCCGACGACGGAGGACCACAACAGGCTGAAGATAGACGCTAACCAGTCGGCGGCTTCACGACGACCATCCGCAAGCCAGGAATGTCGGCGAAATCTCTCGCGTTGGAGGTGAGGAGGGCAAAACTGCGCTGAATCCCCTGCGCGGCGAGCCACCGATCGCGTGGACATCCACCGCCACCAGTATCCCACGTTCGACGGCAATCCACGGGTTATCAAGGCGGGCTCCGGCACGAGGCGGCCGATTTGCCGCTGATTGCGCACCAGCGCGCACTCAGCGATACAGCAGGAACGGCTTCCGGCTCCCCTTGAACGCCGCCGCCTCGCGATCCCACTCGTCGAGGAGGGGCGTGAGTTGTCCTTCGTCGATCGCCAGCCTCACCTTGTCGGTCCCGGTGAGCCGGTCGATGGACTTGCCCCAGGCGAACTCCTTGGGATGCCGCTTGCGGATGGCGTCGATGAGCAGCAGCGACGTGCGGACGGGACGATAGGCCTGGCGATCCGTGATGACGAAGCGGATCGCCGCAATCGTCTCACCCTTGAACTTCGCCGCCGTGTCCGCAACCTTCATCGTGATCGCCTCGAAGCGGATGCCCGTCAGCGCCAGCGCGTTCATCGTCTTCACGACGCCTGGCGCGTCGAGCCACGACGCGCCGATCTGCTCGAACGGCCGATCGGTGCCGCGGCCCTCGGTCAGGTTGGTCCCCTCGAAATACACGGTCCCCGGATAGTTGTTCAGTGCGTCCGGCGAGCGCAGGTTGGGCGACGGGTTTACCCACGGCATCCCGGCGTCGGTGAACCACTGCGATCGCTTCCAGTTCTCGGCGCGCACGACAATCAGCTCCGCGCCGATGTCGATCTTGTTGAACATCGTCGCCAGCTCGCCGACGGTCATCCCATGGCGTGCCGGGATTGGATACATGCCGACGAACGACTTGAACTTCGGATCGAGCAGCGCGCCCTCGACGATTTCGCCGCCGATCGGGTTCGGCCGGTCGAGGACGACGAACGGGATACCCTTCTGCTTCGCCGCTTTCATCGACAGCGCCATCGTCGAGACGTAGGTCCACGTGCGGCCGCCGACCTCCGGCAGGTCGTAGACCAGCACGTCGACGTCCTTCAGCATCTCCTGCGTCGGGCCGCGATCCTCCGCCTTGTAGAGTGAGTGGATGGGGACGCCGGTCTTGGCGTCGCGGTCGTCGGCGATCTTCGCGCCCGCCGCGACGTCGCCGCGGA
Organism: Vicinamibacterales bacterium; assembly: GCA_048594885.1. Taxonomy (GTDB): domain Bacteria; phylum Acidobacteriota; class Vicinamibacteria; order Vicinamibacterales; family 2-12-FULL-66-21; genus JBMDXB01. The sequence goes on along the minus strand of JBMDXB010000158.1, from coordinate 18,612 downwards.
TCCCGTGTTCGGCGGCGAACAGCGCCACGAGCTTCAGACCCTCGTGCTGCGCGATGAGGTCGATGTCAGGAGTGCCCTTGCGATCGACGGCGGCATGATTGGTGATGAGGCCGACGCGCTTCCCGCGTATCTGCGCAGGCAGGTCGGACAGGAAGACTTCGATGCCGGGACGAACCGGCGCACCCGTCTGCGCGATCATCGGGGCAACCGTGAGCACGCACCCGATGGCGAGTGCTCCATGGATCAACGAGGAATGCCGTTTCATGACGATCACCGCTGCGGCGTGAGCACGATGACGTCTCCGAGTGTCGTGTCCAAGGTAAGTAGCGGGCCCTCGAGCTGACGCGGCGGCTTCCCGGTTCGATTCATGGACACGCGCGCCGTATTCCAGGGATTCTGCAGCCGGCACGTGCCGCCGGCTTCCGACCGCAATTCGACTGAGGTCGTGCGGCCGCCTTTGCGTTCGGCGGTCACGACGAATCCGCCGCGGGCGCGCAGCGTGAACCTCGCGTCCCATTCATCCGGCCACGCCTGAAACAAACGGATGATGGGATCCGCGGCCGGCGCCGGCGGGCCGCTCTGTAGCAGTGCGAGCTGCAGCGCTTCGGCCGCGCGCCCGAGGCGCTGCGCATCCATTGCCTGATGCCCTTCGCGCAGCGCCAGGCGATTGGCCATCGGTCTGCCGCCCAGATACGCGGTCTTTCGCTCCGCCGTCAGCGACCGCATCTGGTTCGGCACGAGGAAGCGCGTCGCGTCCGCGCGGCCGAGCGTCGTGCCGGCGATCGCCCATTTGGACAGGACGCCCACGGGCGTCGCGGGGCCGATGCCGGCGCGGAACGCGCGATCGAACGTGGCGTTCGCGGCCGCGAGCATCTGCGGATCGGACCCGGGATTCACGAGATCGAAGAACCACATCGGCAGACTGTTGCCGTCCGGCATGAAGCCGGTGTTGCCGTTCGCCGTCGGCTTGAGTCCACGCACGAACACCGCGGGGCCGTTGTAGTCGGCGGGACCGAGCGCATCGGGATGCGCGCTCGTCGGGAGCGGCGCGAGGTTGTCGAGCATCTCCCGCCAGGCGGCGCGCAGATCCGGTTCGGCGTCGAGCAGCTCGCTCGCGCGAATCGCCGCCGGCAGCACGCCGCGCATGGCGGAGAGATCTTCGTCGGTGTCGCGCGCGCCCATGACGCCCTCGTTGCTGTTGACGTGGTGGATGTGGTACTTCCCGTCGTCGCCCTTCCGCACGTTCGGAAAATGGCGGTAGAACTCCGCCGCCCCCTTCAGCATCGGAAACGCGCGGTCACGCAGCCACGCCTTGCTGAGCGTGTATTCATATCGCCGCCAGTACAGGTAAGCGACCTTCGCGGTCGTTCCGAGGATGTGCGTGACGGGCCCGAAGGGAGCCGTCGGGCGTTCGGTCGGCGTCCACACGCCGTCGACCCAGTTGCCACCGCCCCACCAGTTCCAGCGGCTCGAGTGCGGATGCTTCGTCCTGGCGAACTCGACGAACCGGGCGCTGCGCCGCGTCCAGGGCTTGCGCAGCAGGTAGAGGTCACGCATCTCCGCGGCGATGTCGTCGGGCAGCGCCGCCAACCCATCGAACCAGACGGTTTCGGGAATGAAGACACCGCGGCTGCCCCACTGCTGCCGGGCCGCCGTTGCCGCCGCGTCGTACATGCCGGAGTACATCGCGAACATCGGATCGAGCAGTCCGAGGCGGTTCGCGGCGAACAGCGCTTCGTAGTAGCAGCTCAGATTCGCGAACCAGTGCTGCGCGCCCCACGTCCGGAGATCTCCCGCCGTGTTCCAGAGCATCCCGTTGAACTTCGGCGGGTAACGGCCGCGTGAGGTCGCGGCCATCAGATATAGATAGTAGTGGTAATGATCCGCGACGTACTCCGCAACGCCGTCCGCGCTCCGCAGAGAGATGAAGCCGCGGTCCCAGAACGCCCGCCACCACGCCGCGTTGTCGGCGGCGAGTCCTTCGAAGGTTCGCTCGCGCGCCGCGTCGAGCTCGCGTTGGGCGGCGGCGACGACGTCGTCGGCGGCCGCCAGCGTCGCGGCGCTCGCGATGAGAATGACCGCGCGGCCGCGCGCCGCGGGGACGATCAGCCGGAGCGCGGTGTCATCGGCGAATCGCGGCGTTGCGGCACGGCCCCCCACGGCAATCGCGACGGCGGACTTCGCCACATGCGCCGCTTCCGTGAACTCCTGCGACAGCACGATGCGGCGGCCATCGACGCTCAGGCGCGACGCCGCCGTGTGGTGCCGCGTGCGGACCGTGTTCGTCCGGCTCGCGATGTGCCGCTCGAGTGTGGCGTCATAGGAGGAGCCGAACCGCAGCAGGCGCAGATTGACGTGGATGGGTTCGGGCGCCGGCCGGCGATCGTCGACTTCGATCGCCATGACGTCGCGGGCGTGCCAGGCGAGGATGCGCACCGAGACGTCACGGCCGCGGACGTCCATCCGGCCGTCGTACAGCGACAGATGCTGGTGCGTGCCGTCCTGCGGAAAGACGTCCGGCCCGGAGCTCGCGATGTCGATGTCGACGAACCCGGCGCCTCCCATGTAGTCGCTGTTGCGCTCGAAGAAGCTCGCCGTCGCGCTGCTGATCGGCTGGATGTCCACCCGGTTGATCTGGAACTTCACGGTGGACGGAGTCGTCCACACGAGGCTTCCCATCCGACCGTTGCCGATCGGCATGCCCTCTTCGCTGCGCGCCACGGGCCGCTCGTAGACGAGATCCGCGCGCGAGACGAGAGCGCGCAGATCGACGGCGGATTCGGGACGTTGCCCGACGCTGGCCGACTGCGCGCCGACAACGATCGCTATGGCCGCTAGTACGCCACCTTTGTCCATGCACGTGACCGGTTGCTCTGGAGGATCGCCTCGCAGATGGCGATCTCGTTGTGGCCGTCCTCGAACGTCGAGAACGACGGCTTGTCCTTCGCGCCGCTCGCGATGTGCGCGTAGACCTGCATGAACAGGTTGTAGGGCCCCTCGGAGTAGCCCTCGGGATGTCCGCCGGGATAGTGCGCGAACGGGCGCACTGCGGGCTGCATCAGCGAGCCATCCTTGATCATGCTCTCGTTCGGCGTCGCGCGTCGCCCGATCCACAGCGTGTTCGGCTCCTCCTGGTTCCACTCGAGCGCGCCGTTCGCGTAATCGATCTCGAAATAGAGCCGGTTCTTGCGGCCCGCCGACACCTGGCTGACGACGAGCGAGCCGGGCGCGCCGCTCTTCGTCCGGAAGAGGATCGTCGCGGCGTCTTCGGTCGCGACCTTCACGTCGAGGTAATCGTCGGCCGTCAGCACCTTGCCGGCGTACGTTTCCATCGCGACGTTCGGCTTCTTGCGGGTCTTGTGCACGACTTCGAGATGGGCATTCACTTCGACCACCGGATCGCCGGTGATGAACTGGACGGTGTCGAACCAGTGGCTGCCGATGTCGGCAACGGCGCGAGAGTCGCCGCCGGAGCCCGGTTCGACGCGCCAGTTGTAGTCGGTCTCGAGAATCAGCCAGTCCTGCAGATACGAGCCGTGCATCAGATACAACCGCCCGAGCTCGCCGCTCTGCACCATCGCGCGCATGTTCTGCACGAGCGGGTAGTTGCGATAGTTGAAGTGGATTGCGTTGACGACGCCCGCCTTGTTCACGAGATTGACGAGCTCGGACGACTCCTTCGCGTTCATCGCGAGCGGCTTCTCGGAGATGACGTGCTTGCCGGCGGCGATGATCGCCTTCGAGACCTCGAAGTGGAACGCGTTCGGCGTGCAGTTGTGGACGACTTCGACCTCCGGATCCTCGATCAGTTTCCGATAATCGCCGAAGCCCTTTGGGATGTTCAGCGCCTGGCTCTTCGTCCTGGCGAGCTCGTCGTTCGCTTCCGCGAGCGCGACGACCTCGACGTAGCCAAGACGGCGCAGCGCTTCCGTGTGAATCGGGCCCATCATCCCGCTGCCGATGATACCCACGCGAATCTTGTTCATAAGTCCACTCCCGTAAAGCAGGATAGTATTCCACCGCGGAACCTGCGTGCGATGACGAAATTCCGACAGTTCGATTCCACCGATCCCGCGCTCTTCGACATCGCGACGCGCGTCGCCGGTCCATCGGGCGCGCTGCCGCTGACCGAGCAGATGCTGCGCGAGCGGCCGTCCGGCGATCTCTTCGGATGGACGCAGAACGCCGGCATGGGATGGGAACCCGCTTCGCTCGGCGGGCCCGAGTTCCTCATCCTCTCGACGCACGGCGGCATCCGTCGTCCTGACGGCACGCCCGTCGCGCTCGGCTACCACACCGGCCACTGGGAAGTCGGGCTGCTGATGGAAGCCGCCGCGCTCGAATTCAAGGGCGCGGGCTCGATCCCGTTCGCCGCGGCGTGCACCGATCCATGCGACGGGCGATCGCAGGGGACGGCCGCGATGTTCGACAGTCTCGCCTTCCGCAACGACGCCGCGATCGTCTTCCGCCGGCTGATTCGATCGCTGCCGACGCGACGCGGCGTGCTCGGCGTCGCGACGTGCGACAAGGGGCTGCCGGCGATGATGATGGCGCTCGCCGCCAGCCGCGATCTGCCGTGCGTGCTGGTGCCCGGCGGCGTCACGCTGCTGCCGGACGACGGAGAAGATGCGGGACAGGTGCAGGCGATTGGCGTCCGCTTCGTGCACGGCGAGTTATCGCTACAGGAAGCCGCCGAGATGGGATGCCGCGCCTGCGCGTCGCCCGGCGGCGGCTGTCAGTTCCTCGGCACGGCGGCGACGTCGCAGGTCGTCGGCGAAGCGCTCGGGATGTCGATCGGCCACGCGGCGCTGGCGCCGTCCGGCCATCCAATCTGGCTCGACATGGCGCGCCGATCCGCGCGCGCGCTCATGGCGCTCGACACACGCGGCATCCGGATGCGCGACATCTTGACGGAAGCCTCGCTGAAGAACGCGATGACCACGCATGCGGCGTTCGGCGGATCGACGAACCTGATCCTGCACATGGCGGCTATCGCGCATGCCGCCGGCCTGCGCCGGCCCACGCCGCAGGACTGGATCGACGTCAACCGCCGCGTTCCGAGAATCGTCGACGCGCTGCCGAACGGGCCCAGGCACCACCCGACGATTCAGGTCTTCCTCGCCGGCGGCGTGCCCGAAGTGATGGTGCACCTGCGGCGTGCCGGCCTGCTCGAGACGGGTGCGCTGACCGCTGCGGGCGTCACGCTCGGCGAACAGCTCGACGAATGGGAATCCTCCGAGCGCCGCTCGCGGCTGCGCGCGCGACTGCGCGAGCACGACGGTGTCGATCCGGACGACGTGATCATGGCGCCGGAAGAGGCCACACGCCGCGGCCTGACGGCGACGTTCTGCGTCGTCTTCGGCAACCTCGCGCCGCAGGGATCGGTGATCAAGAGCACCGCGATCGATCCGGCGGTCGTCGATGCCGACGGCGTCTATCGCTTCACCGGCCCGGCGAAGGTGTTCGTCAGCGAGCCAGCGGCGATTGCGGCGATCAAGAGCAGCCAGATTCGCGCAGGCGACGTGCTCGTCCTCGCCTGCCGTGGGCCGATGGGATCGGGGATGGAGGAGACCTACCAGCTCACGTCCGCGCTGAAGTATCTGGAGTTCGGCAAGCACGTCGCGCTCGTGACGGACGCACGCTTCAGCGGCGTATCGACGGGCGCGTGCATCGGTCACGTGTCGCCCGAAGCGCTCGCTGGCGGACCGATTGGCAAACTCCGCGACGGCGACGTCATCCGCATCGTCGTCGATCGCATCGACCTGACGGGCACGGTCGATCTGATCGGCGAGAACGGTGTGGCCCAGACCGTCGACGCGGGCGATCGCCTGCTTGAGAGCCGCTCGCCGCGACCGGATCTCGCGCCCGATCCGCTGCTGCCGGACGACACGCGGCTGTGGGCGGCGCTGCAGGACGCCAGCGGCGGCCCATGGGGCGGCAGCGTCTTCGACGTCGAGACGATTCTGCAGGTGCTCGATGCCGGCAGGAAGGCGCTCGACCCCAATTGAGCCGTGTCGAGCGCGAAGAGATAGGTGGCCGCCCATCAGGCCGGCCAGCGCGGACACGGAACCGCGATCAGCGATCAGCGATCAGCGATCGGCGATCAGCGATCAGCGATCGGCGATCGGCGATCAGCGATCGGCGATCGGCGATCGGCGATCTGCGCTCGGCGATCAGCGCTCGGCGACCCCCGCCAGCAGAAAAACGAGCGGCGCGTTCCAGTTGATAGCGATCTCGTTCGAGGCGTACGACGCTTGCTCGTCCAGGTACATGCGGGCGGGTGGGCCGTCCGGCAGCTTCTTCATGACGGGGTCGTTGCGGTGCCGGTTTGGCCCGCCGGACAGCATGCCGGGCCATGGTTCGGCGTTGCGATCGGCGCCGCTCGGGCGATGGTGAGGGTAGCGATAGGGATTGGCGCCGACGCGAGTGACCCATGACAGCGAGAATGGATTGCGTCCGAGCAGATAATGAAGGTTCTCGAGCGCGGCGTCGACATACGTCCGCTGCGGCCGCATCGCATTCGCGACCAGCAACTGGACTCCGTAGTTCGCGACCACACCGTTCGAGCCCCAGACGTAGTCAGCCGTCACCAGGCTATGGCGATAGCCGTGCCGCAGCGTCCGCGCGACGATCGCGTCGGCGGCTGCGACGCTTTGCCTCCGAATCGCGTCGGCGGCGGGTGCGCGTCCACCGCCAAGGACGTAGCTCCACAATCCCAGCGGCGCCACCCTCGCCCACGACGGTGGTCCCTCGGCGCGCAGCGTACTGGCATACGCCCCCTGCATCGAAAGGAACGCCCGCTCGAACTGCGCCTCGCGCGTCGTGCGCCACAGTTCGGCCGTGGCCCACAGCCGCTCGTCGCCGCAGTCGCGGTCGCCATATGCGCCGGTAGACACGCCGGCGGGATTGGCGAAGAGGACGTCGGGATGCCGCTCGACGAACATCCAGGCGCTGCGCGATGCCGCGAGCGCGGCACCGGCGAACGCGGCGTCGAATCGCCGATACACGCGCCCGGCGATCGCGGTGACGGCGGCGAAGTCCGCGGTCGCGCAGGAATTCTTGAACGGCGGGGTACCGGTCCCGACCACCGCGCTCGCAACCGTGTCCGCCTCCGGCATCACGAAACCACTGAAGGCGGGTGTGGTCTGCTTGTGCCAGACGCCCCCGTCCTCATCCTGCATCGACAGCATCCAGTCGAGGTTCCACCGGATCTCGTCGAGCAGGTCCGGCACGGCATTGCCGGACTCGGGGATGTCCAGGCGAATGCGTTCGAGGCGTGCGCCAAACAGCTCCCACGTCCATAACAGCGTGCCCGTCGCAATGCCGGAATTGACGGTGTAGCGGCCGTAGTCGCCAGCGTCGTGCCAGCCGCGCGTGGAGGGCCGCGGGCCCTCGCGTCCCGACGATGGGTGGAAGACGCCATTCAGATGACACGCGCCGTGACCGTAGCCGGGAAAGTCGGGGGCGAGGTCCACGGCCATCCCACAACGCTGGCCGTAGAACGCCCGTGCGGCGAGGCGAAACACCGCGTCGTACGGCGTCGCGGCCACCTCGAACGGCCAGCTGCGTCCGACACCCGGCACATCGAGCACGTAGCGGGCCGGCTCCCGCAGGCCCGAGAAGTCCGCGGGCCGCACCCGATCACCGCTGTCCGGATCCAGCACCGCGTCGCCGAGGCGTCCCTTGAAGGCGACGCGGCCGTCAGGCTCGCGACGCACGAGGAACTCGCCCGTCGCCCCTTCGGACGTGACGAGCGCCACCTTCGGCGCCGTCAGGGGATATCCCACCTGGTCGACCTTGATCGCCGGAGCCGGTGTGTCCGGCGCGAGCAACAGGCCGCCAAGCAACACGGTCGTGATGAGGCTGGTGCGCACAGTGGCGCGATTCTACTCTCGGGGCGGGTCCGCGTTTTCGCAATGTTCGAGTACTGTTGCGCGCGTGCGCGCGCTACTATGCCGTCCATGAGGCGCTGGACCGATGAATGAATGGCTGATGCCGGAACGCTGTCTACCGCGGGATCGCGAGCGCGCGACGCTGATCGGTCGCGTATGGCTGCCGGACGTTGTCGGGCCGGCGCTCGTGCTCGTGCGCGGCGACGACGTGCTCGATCTTTCGCCAGTCGCGCCCACAGCCGCCGAGCTCCTCAACCTCGCCGATCCGCTCGTCGCGATCCGTTCGGCAGAAGGCTCGTTGTCGCGCATCGGACCGCTGCACGATGTGTTGGCGAACAGCAGCCCCGACTCGCGTGAGGCGTCGAAGCCGTGGCTGCTGGCGCCGTGCGATCTCCAGGCGATCAAGGCCGCCGGCGTGACGTTCGTCGCCAGCCTGCTGGAGCGCGTCATCGAGGAACAGGCGCGTGGCGACGCCGCGAAAGCGGATGCGCTGCGGCAGTCGATCCTCTGCGTCATCGGCGAGACGCTGCACGACGTCAATCCCGGCTCGCCCGAGGCGCAGCGGCTCAAGGACATCCTCATTGCGCAGGGCTGCTGGTCGCAGTACCTCGAGGTCGGCATCGGCCCGGACGCGGAGATCTTCACGAAGTCCCAGCCGATGTCGGCGGTCGGCACCGGCGCTGAGATCGGCATCCATTCGCGCTCTGAATGGAACAACCCCGAGCCTGAGATCGTGCTCGCCGTCAGCGCCGGCGGCCGTGTCATCGGCGCGACGCTCGGCAACGACGTCAACCTGCGCGACTTCGAGGGGCGCAGCGCGCTGCTGCTCGGCAAGGCGAAGGACAACAACGCGTCGTGCGCCATCGGCCCGTTCATCCGGCTGTTCGACGAGCACTTCGGCATCGACGACGTGCGGAAGGCGGAGATCGCGCTGCACATCGAAGGCCCGGAGGGATTCGCGTTCACGGGTTGCAGCTCGATGTCCGAGATCAGCCGCGATCCGCTGGAGATCGTCAAGCAGGCCGTCGGCCCGAATCACCAGTATCCGGACGGCTTCGTGCTGTTTCTCGGAACGATGTTCGCGCCGACGGTCGATCGGTTTGCGGCGGGCAAAGGATTCACGCATGCCGTCGGTGACGTCGTGACAGTCGCCACGCCAACGCTCGGCGCGCTGGTGAATCGCGTCAATCACAGCGACGCGATCGCGCCGTGGTCGTTCGGCACGATCGCGTTGATGGAGAATCTTGCCGCGCGCCGGCTGCTCTGAGGACGCTTCACACCGGAGGAACGGAGTAAACGGAGGACGAACGGAACACCGGCGCGATCGACCATAATCCTGTTCGGCGTTTGGCCATGAAGCGGGGGCTTGCAGGTATGACGAAGTAGCTCTTCGCCATCGTCCTCGTCGCGCTCGCAGCGAGCAGTTGTTCGAAATCACCGACAGCGCCGATGCCGCCGGCACCCAGGGCGGCGGTGGACCTCACAGGGGCCGTCTGGACCGGCTAATTCGCCGGCTCCCGTAAGGCGTCTTCCCGTCTTTGCGATATCCTGAATGCTATGAGCACGAACGTCAGCATCGAGGTCGACGAACGCACCGCCGACGTGCTGCGGGCCCGCGCGGCGGAACTTGGCGTGAGTGTGTCTGAGCTGATTGCGGAACTCGCGACGCTCGAGAGCGAGCCTCTTGTCGTTCAGCCGGAGGAGATCGCGGAACTCGAGCGGCGCTGGAAGAAGATCGAGGAGGGAGAGCCCCCTGTACCGCACGATCGTGTCGTTCGGTGGCTGCGTACGTGGGGCACGAAGCGATTCCGCCGGTGGCAGGATCACTAGCTGTTGACTGGTCGGATGATGCGCTCGCCGACCTCGATCGATTCGCGGCCTTCCTTCAGGACACGTCTCCCGAGCTCGCAGCCACCGTCGCAAAAGAAATCATCGCGAGAGCCGAGCTGCTCTCCCGATATCCCCAAACTCGGCCGTCCCATCTCGATGCGTGAAGAGTACCGGCACATCGTCCTGCAAGTGTTGGGCGGGACCTACGTGTTCCAATATCGCTACGATGGCAACCGGGTCGTGATGCTGCGCGTCTTTCACGGCCGTGAGGCGCGCTGAACGGCGCGTGGCCTGAATTCCGTCAGAACCATCGGGATCTTGTAGTCGTTCTTCTCGAGCGGCGGTCGCGCCCTTGACGGCTGCGGCAGCCGCGGCCGCGATCGTCTTCGCATCCAGCCACGCGCCCGCGCGCACCTTCTCCGCATCCGCGAGGTGCGTGCGCCCGTCGAAGGCCGGGTGCTCACGGTGGCGGACGGCACGAAGCTCGGGGCTGGCGCGTCATTGCTTCGCATCTGATTGAAGAGGAGCACCACCGACGCTCGTCAGATTTGTTGTCGAGATGATCTGCGCATTCGAGGTGCTATTCGCTCGAGGACACACGGCGTCGCGCTTCAGCGACCTCGGGGAGATCAGGATCCGCGTGCTTCCAGAGATCGAGGAACCTCTGGTACTCGGCGCGCGCCGCTGCCGCGTCGCCGCTCTGCTGGAGAAGCCGCGCGAGCTCGAGGACGTACCGCGGCTCGAGCACCGCGGTCCACTTCGAGCTGATGTCCGGCGTCAGGAGCCGCCGATAGATCTCGATGGCGCCCCGCAGGTCGCCGCGTGCCTTCCTCACCCGCGCGAGACCGTCGCGCGACGGCGAGTTGTTGTTGACGATCGTGGGCGGCAGCGCGGAGAGGCTGAATTCCATCTTGATGGGCGGCTCGCTCGTCGTGAAGGCGGCTTCCGCCGCCGCGAGGTCGCCGCCCGCGAGCGCTATCTCGGCCTCGAGCGCACGCGCCGCCCATGTATCGGTCCGTCGCTGCATGTTGGCGGTCTTGCGAATGGCTTCGAGCCGCTCGCGTGCGGCCGGCAGCCGGCCCTCGGCCAGATGGAGGTGGGCTTCAATCCGGGGAACCGCAAGGGTTTCGATAGTGCCACGGATAGAGGCCTCCTCGATGTCCGGCGAGTCGCGGCGAATGCGATCGAGCGCGGCGCGTACGCCGGCGAGGTCGCGCCGCTCCAGATGCAGCAGCCCCGCCAGGAAGTCGAAGCTCACGCGGCTCAGCACGTTCTTCCGGGCGTCAGCCACCTCGATGCCCTTCGCGATACGTGCGAAGGCCTCCCGATAGCGGCCGGTTCGCGAGAGCAGGTATGCGTCGAGAAAGTCCGTTGAGAACGAGTGGCGCTTGTCGTGGCGGCGCTCGATCTCGCTTCGCTTCCGGGTCTCCCCGAACGCGTCGTCGTACCGTCCGAGCATCGCGAACGCCCACGCGCGTCCGAGATGGGCGCTCGTGAACTCGGGGTTGAGATCGAGCGCGCGGCGATACCGGTCGGCGGCCTGCTCGGGCTGCCCCGCCACCAGGTACGCTTCGGCGAGGCTGTCGAGCGGGTTGGGCTCGTGAGGACGCAGACGGACGTATGTCTCGAATTCTCGGATCGCCTCGGGGTAGCGCGCCTCCGCGAGCCTCACATATCCGACCTGATTGTGCAGTGGTCCTGACGTAGGCAGCGCCGTGATGCCGCGTTCCACGGTGGCCGAGGCCTTCTCGAGGTTGCCCATCTCCTTGTGTATGTCGGTCAGAAAGACGTACGCGTCTTCCTCGTCGGGATAACGCCCGAGCGCACCTTCGAGAAGCTGAATCGCAGTTGGAGTGTCTCCCTTCCGGCGCGCGTCATAGGCCCGCAGAAGAACCTGCTGCCGTTCAGGCAGCCGACCGATGTGCGCGCGCACCTGCTGGCGATGCCTCTCGGCAGCCACCAGATCTCCGCCCATGCGAGCGATCGCCTCCAGCCGGAAGTGAGCGGCCGCGAACCCGGGATCGAGCTGCACAGCCCTGGTGAGATGCGCCGCGGCGTCCGCCCGGCGAAGGTTCCGCATCGCTTCGATGCCTTCCACGTACAGCCGGTACGCCTCCGGATTGTGCGACGTGATGTCGGCGACGGGTGTGCTCTTCACCGAGGCGGTCGATACATTCAGGCTGCCTCGAATCCGACCGGCGAGATCGTCGGCGAGCGGAAACACGCTGGCGCCGCGCACCGTGTAGGCGCCGAGCAGACGGCCGGTCGCGACGTCCTGCACCTGCGCGTCGATTCGCAGGTCCGTCCCGTCCTTGAAGATCGAGCCGACGACGACGGCGCCCGCGCCTGCGCGCCGCGCCACTTCGAGCATTCGGCTCCTGTCGAGCGCCCCGGTTCCCTGTCCGAGCTCCTTCAGCACTTCGTCGACGCGCTGACTGCCAACCACGTCGAGGCCCGGCGTCTGGCCGAGTCCGGTCAGGAGCAGACCTGGAAAGCCCGTCGTCAGCCACTGCGTGTCCGAGAGTCCTGTCGGGTTCTCGAAGGTCATCACCGCGACAGCAGGCCGGCCCGAGGCGCCGATGCCAACGGCATCGGTTGTGCGGCGCGCACCGAGGACATAGAAGAGGCCGGCGACGGCGGCGATCACGCCGAACGCAGCAGCCGCCGTGAGGATCCAGCGCCGGCCAGTTCCGCTGCCGCGCGCCGCGGCTGCGCCGGATCGCGTCGTCTTCTGCCGGCCGGGCCTCGAGGTATCGCCTTTCGCCTTTCGCGATCGCGCCGGTTGACGGGAGCGCACACGCGGCGGCGGCACGTCCGCCGTTGCGGTTTCGCGTCCCGACTGGCGTTGCAGCTTCTTCAGGTCGGCGCGCACGTCCGCGGCGTGCTGGTAGCGCGTCTCGCGATCCTTCTCGAGTGCCTTGTCGATGATGCGCTCGAGCTCCGGCGGTACCTGCGGGTTGAGCCTGACCGCGGCGGCCGGCAAGTGATGCAGGATCGCGTCGAAGATCACCGCGGACGTGCGTCCCGTGAATGCCGGCTGCCCGGTCGCCATCTCGTAGAGCACCAGGCCGAATGAAAAGAGATCCGTGCGCGCGTCGAGCGGCTCGCCGCGCGCCTGCTCGGGCGACATGTAGGCGACGGTGCCCATCGCGACGCCCGGACCGGTCAGATGGCGCTCGTCGTCGGCAATCGTCGGCAGGTTCGCGGATCCCGGCGCCGGCAGGGCGTGCTCCTGCTGCGTAACCTTTGCCAGGCCGAAGTCGAGGATCTTCGCGTGGCCGCGACGGGTGATGAAGATGTTTGCCGGCTTGATGTCGCGGTGGACGATGCCGTGGCTGTGCGCCGCGTCGAGCGCGTCGGCGATCTGGAGGCCGATCTCGAGCACCTCCTCGAGCGGCAGCGGCTGTCCTTCGACGCGCTGCTTCAGCGTCTGCCCTTCGAGCAGCTCCATGACGATGAACTGCTGGCCGCCATGCTGCACCGACTGGCCGATGTCGTGGATGGTGCAGATGTGCGGATGATTGAGCGCAGACGCGGCGCGCGCCTCGCGCTGGAAACGCTCGATCGCCTGCGCATCGGCAGAGAGATCGGGAGGCAGGAACTTCAGCGCGACGTGACGTCCAAGTCTCGTGTCCTCGGCGCGATAGACGACGCCCATGCCGCCGCCGCCGAGCCGTTCGACGATCCGATAGTGGGAGATCGTCTCACCGATCACGGGGTGAGCTTAGGCCCCCGGCGTGGCTCAGTCAATTGCGTCGCATGGCGAGCTCATCAGCGCCCGTCGGCAATGCAGATTATCCTCTGCATCGCTCGAGGTCAGGCGCGGGATACTCTCGCAACCTTGAGTCTTGCGAGCGAGAGTCATGTACTCCAGACGTGAGCTGGTCGAGGATTTCCGGCGTCTCGGCGTGACGGCAGGCGACACGGTCATGCTGCATGCGTCGGTACCCGCGGTCGGCACCGTCGCCGGCGGACCGGATCAGATCCACCTGGCAATGAAGGATGCGCTGACGGCTGAAGGGACGCTCGTGATGTATGCGAGCTGCCCGGCGCACGTCGATGAAATCGGCCGCGGCAGTCTGTCCGCGGCGGACGAGCGCGAATTGCTGGAAAAGCTCCCGCCCTTCGACCCGGTGACCGCACGATCGCAACGGGAGAACGGCGCGCTCGTCGAGTTCCTGCGGACATATCCGGGATCGACGGTGAACGCACACGTGGCGCGGTTCGTTGTATGGGGCAGGCACGCCGATCGGCTGCTGACGCCACAGCCGTGGAACTATGCGTTTGGCGCCGGGTCGCTGCTCGAGCGGTTCATGCAGCTCGAGGGGAAGATCCTGCTCCTCGGGTGCGATCACGACAATGTCACGTTTCTCCACTACGTCGAGCATATCGTCGAGGCTCCAGGCAAACGCGTGACGAAGTTCAAGGTGCCTGTCGAGGAAGACGGCCGTCGCGTCTGGCGCGACATGGAGGAATTCGACACGTCGGGCGCCGCGCATCCGAACTGGCCCGACCGGTTCTTCGCGCGGATCGTCGACGCGCACCTGCGGCGCAGCGGCAACACAGGTGGACGAATCGGTGAGGCACCTGCGTTCCTGCTCGGCGCGCGCGAGCTGTGCGACTTCGCGCTCCGAGTCATGGAGAAGACCGCGGCCGACGCGCACGCCGCCGCGGCGCTGTTGGACGACTGAAGTCGTGGGGTCAGGCGGACGGACGCAGGCCTTCGAGCACCTCCTGCACGAGTCCCTTGAACATCGGGATCTTGTAGTCGTTCTTCTCGAGCGCGGTCGCGCCCTTGACGGCCGCCGCCGCCGCCGCCGCGATCGTCTTCGGGTCCAGCCGTGCGCCCGCGAGCACCTTCTCCGCATCAGTCGAGCGCCACGGCTTGAGCGCCGCCGCGCCAAGCACGACGCGTGGAGCGTCCACGCGGCCCTTCACGAACGACATCCCGACGGCCAGCGACGCCAGCGCGAAGTCGAACGCGCCACGCGTCCGCACCTTGCGGTAGGCGCTGACGAATCCGGCCGGCGGCGGAGGAATGACGATCTCGGTCAGGATCTCGCCCGGCTCCAGCACGTTCTCCTTCGTGACGTCCTCGTCCGGCAGGACGAAGAACGATTCGAGCGGCACCGTGCGCGAGCCGCGGCGGCCGGCGATGTTCGCCCGCGCGCCGAGCGCGACGAGCGCAGTCGCCGTGTCCGACGGATGCACCGCGAGACACGTGCTGGCGCCGAAGATCGCGTGCATCTGGTTCTCGCCACCCATCGCAAAGCACGTCTGCCCGCCCTTGCGGAGGCACTCGAAGTCGCCGCGGAAGTACCAGCACCGCGGCCGCTGACAGATGTTGCCGCCGATCGTGCCCTGGTTCCGGATCTGCGGTGACGCCACGGCGCCGGCCGCCGTCGCCAGCGCCGCGTACTTCTGCCCGACCAGCGGATGCGCGGCAATGTCCGCGACGGTCGTCAGCGCGCCGATCCGCAGCGCGCCGTCAGGCAGCGTCGAGAGGCCGCGCAATTCCGGAATGCGCGCGAGGCTGACGACGAGCCGCGCGTCGAAGACGCGATCGCGGAGGCAGCCGACGAGATCGGTGCCGCCGGCGTGCGCGCGCGCGCCCGGCTTCGACAGGTGATCGACGGCCTCCGTGATGGTGGCTGGGCGGATGTAGCTGAAATTCGGCAGCATGGCTCAACTCCGCTTCGACGGGGCCGGCTTGTTGACCGCCCGCAGGATGGCCGCCGGATCGATCGGCGACTCGGTGATGCGCACGCCGATGGCGTGGTAGACGGCGTTGGCGATCGCCGTCGCCGCTGGAATCGTCGCCGGCTCGCCGATGCCCTTGGCCCCCGTGGTGTTACACGTCGTGTCGTGTGGATCGACGGCAATCACCGTCTGCTCCGGCGGCACGTCCATGGCCGTCGGGATCATGTAGTCGTGGAAGTTCGCGTTGACCATCTTGCCGGTCGCGCGATCCATGATGCGCGCCTCGGTGAGTGCGAGGCCGACGCCCATCGTGATGCCGCCGAGCACCTGGTTGTCGTAGGTGAGGCGGTTCATCACGCGGCCGCTGTCCTGCGCGGCGAGGAACCGCAGCAGCTTGACCTCGCCGGTCCGCGTGTTGACCTCGACTTCGGCGAAGTGCGCCGCCCACGGATTCACTGCCCTGCCGTCCGGATTCGGTCCGCGCGTGCCGATGCCGACGATGACTCCGCTCCGTTGGAGGCCAGTGATCTGCGTCAACGAGAGCTTCTTCGACGGATCTTTGACCGACATCACGACGCCCGCGTCGAACGCGACGTCAGTGCTCGCGACCTTCAACTGCTCGGCGGCGAGCTCGACGAGCTGCCGTCTCACTTCGAGAGCTGCCGAGCGGCATGCGGGCGACTCCGTCGGCACCGTCTTCGATCCGCCGCTCGGCGTCGCGAACTGCGTCGTCGCCGTGTCGGCGTACTCCACCTGGATCCGATCGAGCGGCACGCCGAGCTCCTCGGCGACGATCATCGCCATGAAGGTCTTGGTGCCGCAGCCGTTGTCGCTCGCGCCCATGTTGACGTTGGCGCTGCCGTCGGCGAAGAGCTTGACGATGACGGTCGATGGCGGGCTGCCGCCGCCGGCCGCCCACATGCCCGCGGCCACCCCAACGCCCCGCCGGACCGGCCCGGTTGACTTCGCGCGCGCGCGCGCATCCTTCCAGCCGAACGCTTTCGCGCCCTCGACGAGGCACTCCTGCAATCCCGTGCTCGTATAGGGTGCGCTGTTCCTCGCCTGACTCACCGCGGGCACGTTCTTGAGGCGAAGATCGACCGGATCCATGCCGACCCGCTCGGCGAGCGCGTCCAGCATCTGCTCGAGCGCCCAGTTGCCCTGAGGGTGGCCTGGCGCGCGGAACGGCCGCTGCGGCCCCGCATTGATGTACGCGTCGTTCAACTCGCTGCGGACGTTCGGGCAGAGGTACAGGTCGCGCAACTGGAAATCGACGCCTCCGCCAGTTGCGTATGCGCCGCCCGTGGTGACCGCCTTCAGGTCGAGCGCGGTCAACGTTCCGTCCTTCTTCACGCCAGCCTTCACCGTCATCGTCGCTGGCGGACGATTGCCCTGCGTCGTCATGCTCTCTTCGCGCGAGACGAACAGGCGCACCGGACGCGCCGTCCGCTTCGCGAGCAGCGCGGCGATCACCGTCTGCTTCGTCAGTCCGAGCTTGCTGCCGAAGCCGCCGCCCATGTAGTGGCCGATGACGCGCACGTTGGCGAGCGGCAGCTTCAGCGTCTGCGCCGCCGCCGACTGCACGGCGAACACGCCCTGTGTCGAGTCCCAGATCGTCAGCCGGTTGCCGTCCCACCTCACGACGCTGCCGTGCGTCTCCATCGGCGTATGGATCTCGCACGCGGTCGAGTAGGTCTGCTCGAGCACAACGTCTGCTTCCGCGAATCCTCTTGTGACGTCGCCGCGCTGATACACGGACGGCTTGCCCGAACGGTGCGCTCCCTGATGCTCCGAGGGCACTTCGACCTTCAGCGCTTCGGCTTCGTCGACGATGTGCGGGCGGATGTCGTAGGCGACTTTGATCGCGCGGATGGCGTCCCAGGCCTGATGCGGCGTCTCGGCGGCGACCGCGGCGACTTCCTCCCCTTCGTGCCGGCAATGCGGATCGAACAGCTTGCTGCGCTTGCCATACCAGGGAATGTCGCATCCCGGTGTTGCTCCGGTGATGACGGCGCGGACGCCCGGCATCTTCTCGGCGGCGCTGGTATCGACGCGTGTGACCATCGCGTGCGGATGCGGGCAGCGGAGCACGGCCGCGTGCAGCATGTCGGGCAGCGTCACGTCGTAGGGAAAGACGGCGGTTCCGCTCACGCGATCGTAGGCGTCGATGCGGGGCAGCGGCTTGCCGATGACGCGCGTTTCGGACCAGGGATCGACCGGCGCGGGCGCCGGCGTTTCCGGCACCGGGCCTTCGATGTAGTAGCGATCGATGTCCTCCATGACCGTCACCCTTTCCGCAGCTCGGCCGCTCGCGCGACCGCTTCGAAGATGTGTCCGTAGGCGCCGCAGCGGCACAGGTTTCCGCACATGCCGTGGCGGATCTGCTCGAGCGTCGGCTTCGGCGTGGCGCGCAGCAGTCCTTCGGCCGCGACGACCTGGCCTGGCGTGCAGAAGCCGCACTGAAACGCGTCCTTCTCCGCGAACGCTTGCTGCACGGGGCCGAGGTCCTCGCCGTGCATCAGGCCCTCGATCGTCGTGATCTCCGCGCCGTCGGCTTCGACCGCGAGCGTCAGGCAGCTGTAACGCGGCACGCCGTTGACGAGCACCGTGCAGGAGCCGCACTCGCCGCGCTCGCAGCCGGTCTTCGTGCCGGTGAGCTGCAGCCGCTCGCGGATGACGTACGACAGCGACCAGCGGGGCTCGACGAGCATGCGGTGGCGGCGGCCGTTCACCGTGAAGGTCAACGCCGCCATCTCCTCGGGCGTAGCGGGCACGGCCGCCTGCTGCGACTTCGCCTCGGCGCTGCCGATCGCCGCCGCGCCAATGGCGCCGGCGCCGATTGTCTGGATGAACCCGCGGCGGCTGACGCCGGCGGGATCCTCTTGTTCCTTGGCCATTCGGGACCTCTCAGTCGGGTAGCGTGGAGGGGGCGATCAGCAAACCGGACGCCAGCGCAACGCGTGATTTCACGCGCATTTACGGACGTCATGACGACGTCTCGCCAGCTGCCGTCGGGTTCCCGCAAGGACGCGGGTCCCTGGTCCCTGGTCTCGGGTCCCTGGTCTCGGGTCCCTGGTCTCGGGTCCCTGGTCTCGGGTCCCTGGTCTCGCGTCCCTGGTCCTACGTCCCTGGTCGGGTCCCTGGTCCCACGTCCCTGGTCGGTCCCTGGTCTCGACCCGGGACCCAGGAC
>JBMDXB010000157.1:0-74640 GCA_048594885.1 Vicinamibacterales bacterium | reverse complement strand
GCCATGGCGCTCGTCAACAATGGTGACTTGTCGAGTCGAATGGGCGACCAGACGGCGGCGCGATCGATGCTCGACGAAAGCCTGGCGCTGGCGCGGAACCTTGGGGACAAAGCATTACTACCCGTCGCACTTAATACCCTCGGTGAGCTGGCTTGCCGACAGGGCGACCACCAGGCAGCACGAACCCTGAATGAAGAAGGGCTCGCGATCTCTCGTCAGGTCGGAGACAGACGTCTGGTCGCGGCCACGCTGCTATGTCTCGGCGTTGAGGCCGAGCACTTCGGGGCGTACGCGGAAGCTCGGTCCATGTTCAAGGAGGCACTCTCGCTCCTGCGAGCATTGGATTACAAGCCGAAGATCGCGGTCGCGCTCAACTGCTTGGGCCGGCTAGCCGTGTGGTCCAAAGACGATGCCGGAGCGAGACGACATTACGAAGAGAGCCTTGCCCTGTTCCAGCGAATGGGAATGCGGTGCGGCATTGCCGAGTCGCTTCTCGGCCTGGCGGACATCGCGCGCTCCGAAGGCGATCAGGACTCTGCGCTGGCCCTATATCGAAAGAGTCTCGCGATGCTGCTGGAAATAGGTGACCGGACTCAGCTCCTGCGACTGCTCGAGAACATCGGAGCCTCGTTGCTCGTGAAGGGACAGCCCGAGCGCGCCGTGCTGCTCTGGGGTGCGTCGCGGGCGTTCAGGGAGAGAACGTCCTCTTACAGCCCCCCGAACGAGTGTGCCGAGTATGAGCAGCACGTTGAGTGCGCACGCCGCGATTTGGACCACGAACGTTTCGCATCCGCCTGGGCAACGGGCCAGGCAATGACGCTTGAACAGGCCGTCTCCTCCGCGCTGAGTTAGACACTTGTGAAGTACCCGAGCACTCAGCGGTAAGTATGTCGTTCACAGACCCCTCGGCCATTTCTGCCGACCGTGGAAGACCGCGATGACTTCGAGCCGGTCCCCGCGCAGCCTGTAGGGGATCAGGTATGGTGTGCCTGGGACGACGAGCTCTCGCGTACCGGCGATGCGACCAGGGCGCCCGAGATTCGGCAGTTCAGCGAGGCGCTCGACCGAGTCGATCAGCGTGCCAGCGATCCGATGGGCAGCCTTGGGATTGTCGCGCGCGATGTAGGAGCGAAGGTGCGTCAAGTGCTCGATCGCTCGCGGCGACCAGACGATGATCACGCGCGCGGTGCCTTCCCCTCACGCCTCTGGCCCCACGACCGCAGCCACTTCGCGACCTCCTTGTGCGGAACTCCGCGCCCTTCATCAAGCCCCCTGAGTCCCAGCTGAATCTCATCGAGCTGCCAGCTCTCGGCCTCGACGAAGGCCACGATCGCCTCAGCAGCCAGAAACGACTTCGATCGGCGAGCCCGCTTTGCGAGCACTTCCAGGCGCTTCTTGGTCTCAATGTCGAGGCGAACGGAGAGGGTTGTGGTCATCTGTGGTAAACCATGTGAACTTGTATACATCTTAGCACGTGCCATGCGACGCGTGATCGGGCGTTCGGCTCCGTTCAGTCGACCCTAGAATTGGAAAGTGAGGCGCCGCCAGGGACCGCGCGCACCCGGCCATCGAGGAATTTAGGAGCAAGCGTGGACATCCCACGAATTTTCAACATCACTGAAAGTGCTCACCGCATCCACAACCCGATCACACCCGAAAAGCTTGCCACTCTCGGCGCGGCGCTGCGTCTGCAATCGGGGGCGCGTGTCCTCGACCTGGGCAGCGGTTCGGGGGAAATGCTGTGCACCTGGGCACGCGACCACGGCGTCATCGGGACCGGCATCGACATGAGCCAGTTGTTCACCGAGCAAGCGAAACGTCGCGCTGTGGAACTCGGCGTCGCCGATCGAGTCACGTTCATCCATGGCGATGCTGCTGGCTATGTCTCTCACGAGAAGGTCGATGTGGCCGCCTGCGTTGGTGCAACGTGGATCGGCGGTGGAGTCGCCGGCACTCTCGAGCTACTGGCGCGGAGCGTGCGCACCGGAGGGATCATCCTGATCGGCGAGCCCTACTGGCGGCAGTTACCGCCGACGGACGATGTCGCCAAGGGGTGTCTTGCCAACTCAATCTCCGACTTTCTCACGCTTCCAGAACTCCTCGCGTCTCTTGGCCACCTTGGCTGCGACGTGGTTGAAATGGTTCTGTCTGACCAAGATGGCTGGGACCGATACGAGGCGGCCAAATGGCTCACCATGCGCCGATGGCTTGACGCCAATCCCGGCGACGAGTTGGCGAACGATGTTCGAGCCAGACTGACCTCGGAACCCGAGCGCTACGCGGCTTACACGCGTGAATACCTGGGCTGGGGTGTGTTCGCGCTCATGCGGCGGTGATCCTACCTTCTCGGCACATACCGCATCGCCACCGCCCCCGAGCCGAGCTCCAGCCGGCTCACGACCCTCAAGTCGACATGCTTCGATAGTCCCGCGAACAATGTCGGCCCGTGTCCGGCCAGACGGGGATGGACCACGAACTCGTACTCATCGATCAACCCCAGCTCCGTCAACGCCTGCGCGAGCTTCACGCCTCCCACGAACAGTCCCTTGCCCGACTCCCGCTTGAGCCGCTGAACAGCGTCTCCCAGATCCCCGCGCACGAGCTCTGCGTTCCAATCGACCCGGTCCAGGGTGCTCGACACGACGTATTTCTTTGCCGCGTCGATCGTCCGGGCGAAGGGTTCCGTCCAGTCAGGCATCGCCAGCGTCCGCGTCGCCAGCCTCCACGCGGCCTCCATCATTTCGTACGTCACCCGGCCAAAGAGGAGGGCATCGGCCGCAGCGATGTTCTCCATCGCGTGACGATGCAGGTCTTCGTCCGCTGGAATTGCCCGATGATCGCAACACCCATCCAATGTGACGTTGATGGAATACCGAAGCGGTCTCATGACGTGCCTCCAATCAAGATTGGATTGGCTAACGCAATGGCTTTCGCTATACTTTCGCCCATTGGGAGCCGGAGAGGCACCAGATGGGTTCCGCAGCCACCATTCTCCACGCGGACCTCGACGCCTTCTACGCGTCGGTCGAACAGTTGCTCGACCCTCGCCTGCGCGGCAAGCCGATCGCGGTCGGCGGCGGCGTCGTCCTCGCGGCGTCCTACGAAGCGCGGGCCTTTGGCGTACGAAGCGGCATGCCCGGACGGCGCGCGCGGCAACTCTGCCCCGACCTCGTGTTTGTCGGCGGCCATTTCGACGAATACCAGCGGCTCGGCGACGCCGCCATCCAAGTCCTCGGCGATTTCACGCCAGCCATCGAGCGCATCTCCATCGACGAGGCCTTCGCCGACGTCGCGGGCTGCACGCATCTCTTCGGCTCGCCAGCAGAGATCGCCAAGACGGTTCGGGCACGCGTGCGCGCCGAGCTTGGCTTGCCGATGTCCATCGGCGTGGCGCGTACCAAGCATCTGGCGAAAATCGCCTCGCAGGTCGCCAAGCCGGATGGATTGGTCGTCGTCGATCCAAACACCGAACTCGAGTTCCTTCACGAGCTGCCCGTCGCACTGATGTGGGGCGTGGGCCCCGCCACCGAGGCGCGGCTCGCCAAGATCGGCGTCACCACGATCGGTCAATTGGCGCAGAGCTCTCCTCAATCCGTGGAGCGATTGCTTGGACACGCGGTGGGAAGAAAGTTGACGGCACTGGCGTGGAACCGCGATCCGCGCCAAATCCAGGCGCGCGGGCGCGCGCGTTCCGCCGGCGCACAATCGGCGCTCGGGACGCGGCCCGCGATCGAACGCGTCTTCAAACCGACGCTCCATCATCTCGCCGACCGCATCGGCGCCCGGCTCCGCGCGAAATCCCTGGCGGGGCGGACGATCACGGTCCGCGTACGCTTCGCCGATTTGCGCTCGGTCACGCGCTCGCTCACGCTGTCGTCACCGATTTCTGCAACGAGGACTCTCGCTGAGATCGCCGAAGACCTGGTGCGTGGGGTCCTTGCGGATCACGGTGACGAGAGGACGATCTCGCTGCTGGCGATCTCCGTCTCCCATCTCGAAGCGCATCCGATCGTGCAACTGGAGCTGCCGCTCGGGCTTGCGGGCGACGGATGCCGTCCCGGCACCAAGAAAGGCCTGGCCCGATCGCGCGCGGACCTGGCCGTCGATGCGATCCGCAAGCGCTTCGGAGCAAACGCGGTGGATTATGGGTCGGCATCGCGGGGTGGGCGCTCCGTCCCTGACGAGTTCCGACGCCTGGCTGAAAAAGAACTCTGAACCTTCGGTCGCCTGACGACGTCTCAACGGATCGAATCTTGGTCGAGGGTGACGCGTCATGCGCCAGCGGACGCCAGTTCACCCGCGCCCGGCCATCCTCCGCGCACTGCCAGCGCGCGCTGCCTGCCACGAAAACGGGGAAGGGACATGGATACCTCGACTTTGACCAATCCGTACAAGCGGGCTGCGCTGGCGTCCCACCCGGCCTTCCAAGGCAACGAACGCCGGCGGGCACCCCGGTTTCCGATCGATGCCGTGATCACGATCAACGGCGAAATGGCGCTCGCGATCGACCTCAGCCGCACCGGCGTGTTCTTCGAGTCCAAACGTCCCTTCCGGATGGGGGAGAGGGTGAGCCTCGTGCTGCCTTACGAACACCCGGGAACCGGGACGTCGATCTCCTGCAGTGCGCGCGTTCTTCGGGTCGAGCCGCGCGGCGAGTTCTACGCCGTGGCGGCGGCGTTCGAGCCGGTCGGTCGTGCGCCAACAGCCCATCAGTAGACGGCTGCCAGTCAACGCCACGGGAACAACGTGCGCTGCGCCTGCACCTCGACCGTCCAGCCCACCCGCACCGCCAGCGTATAATCGCGCCCTGCGCCGGCTCGATCCCGGCTCCGCGAAGTTCAAGGAGGCTCGCCCATGACACGGCTTTTCGCGACGACCGTTCTCGCGCTCGCGCTGGCGCTTCCCGCGCAGGCCGACGTGACGCTGAAGCAGACGACCGGCGGCAAGGGGATGGGCATGTCGGCAAAAACGAGCGGCGTCACCTACATCAAGGGCCACAAGATGCGGACCGACGTCCTCATGGGGGACAAGACGCACTCCATGATCTTCGACGTCGACGCCCAGAAGTTGTACGTGTTCGACTCCAAGAAGAAGGAAGCCGACGTGTGGGACATGGCGGCTTTCGGAGCGGAGATCTCGAAGGCCGTCGACGTGTCGGGCGCGAAAGCGTCGCTGAAGCCGAACGGGCAGACCAGGCAAATCGCCGGGCGGTCGGCCGCCGGCTACGACATGGACGTATCGATGCAGTCGGCCATGGGCGGCAACAAGGACATGATGATGACCGTCACGCTGTCGGGTCCCGCCTGGATCGTCAAGAACGCGCCGGGATCGGCCGACTACGCCCGCTTCTACCGGGCCGCGGCCGAGAAGGGATGGATCTTCTCGGACCCGCGCGGCGCCAAGGCGCAGCCCGGTCAGGCCAAGGCGATGGCCGAGATGTACCGCCAGATGGCGGACATCGGCGGCATCCCGTACGCGACCGACATGCAGATCAAGATGAGCGGCAGCGGTCCTCTCGGCGGGATCATGTCCCGGATGGGCAACGTGACGATGACGTCGACCGTCGATTCGGTGGACGTCGGTCCGCTGGACGATAGTCTCTTCGCGCCGCCTGCGGGCTACAAACTCAATCAGAAGAAGTAACCTGCGCGCCGCAGGGGCGCGAGGTTCGCGATCTGTTGGTCAACCGCGCCCGCGCCCGGCGACACACAGGCACATGTAGTTCTCGTTGTAGGTTCCCTTCAAATCGAGTCCCACCGTGTAGCACGCGGCGCGATCGTCGAACTGGCTGCCGTACAACCAGCGGTCCGCCGTGACGGCGACGCGGCACACGAACGCTCGCTTGGTCGGAGGCACCGCGCTCGCTTCGTATTCGGCGAGCGCTTTCGCCTTTGTCTGGCACGTGTCGGCGCACGTGAGACTCTTCGGCCTCGCGTCGTTCGCATACCAGCCAGCTCGATGCGGTGCCAGAGAGGAGTCGTTCACCGGGTCCGCGACGGCCCGCGACTGGCCGACGACGACGATCGCGACCGCCGCCGCGGTTGCCAGGAGTCCCGTCAATAGGATTCTCGTGGTGGATCGGATCGGTGGCGGAACGCTCATGGCGGCTCTCCTTCCTTCTGCGCGCGATTCCGGATTGTCCTGTGGCCCAGGCGACGCTGGGCTCCATGGCGGCGCCGCATTGTGCAAGAAACGCACCTTCCGAAAAGTTCGCGTTAACTGCGGGAGATTGTCTCGCGGGATGGTGAATCAGGTCAGAATTACCTAGCTCGCTCGACCCGGACCAAAAAGGACAATCGTCAGCAAACGGGGTGATCGAAGATCTGCCGGAGCGCCTCCTGCCGATGGCGGAAGATCCGGTCGACATCACGGCGCACGACACGCGCCGTCATCCACGCGGCCCGCGGCAGGTACTCGACCTCGTCGATCACGCGCGTGGCGCCGCCGGCCGTCTCGAAGCGATGCTCGTGGCGCCACCACAAGTACGGACCGGCAATCTGGCGATCGACGAACCGGTGGGGTGGCTCCCAGACGTCGATCCGCGAGGTCCATGCGAGCGGCACTCCATGGAGACGAATCCGGTAATCGATCTCGAGCCCGGCACGCATCACGATGGGCAGCGGCGTCACGATCGAGAACCGCACCCACCCGGGCGTCAGCCGCTCCAGGTTCGAGGCGTCGGAGAAGAACGCAAAGGTCGCGTCGAGCGGCGCCCGCACCAACGTCTCATAGGTCAGTCGCGTCACGTTTCGGTCCGGCCGTCCGGTCCCCGCAGGCGCCACCTGCTGCACCTGCGGGGCTCGATCGAAACACGTCATCGGAATCCGGCCTGTCTAATTCAAGCCGTCCGGGATGATGACGGCATCGATGACGTGGATGACGCCGTTCGAGGCCGCGATATCGGCCTTGACGACCCGAGCGTTGTCGACGTGCACCGTCCCGCCGTTCGCGGTCACGCGGATGGTGTCGCCGCTCACCGCCTTGGCCGTCCGCAGCTTGACGACATCCGCCGACGACACGCGGCTGGGGACCACGTGATAGGTGAGGATGCGCTGGAGCTTCTGCTTGTTTTCTGCCTTGAGCAGATCGTCCAGCGTTTCCGCCGGTAACTTCGCGAACGCCTCATCGGTCGGCGCGAACACCGTGAACGGCCCCTCGCCCTTCAGCGTGTCGACGAGATCGGCGGCCTGCAGCGCCTTCGCCAACGTCTTGAACGAGCCGGCAGCCACCGCGGTCTCGACGATGTCCTTGTTGTCCTGCCGTGCCTGCGTATTCGCCGACAGCACGAGCGTGGCGACTGCGATTGCGAGTGTAGCGGTCTTCACCATGATGTTTTGCTCCTTTTGTGTGTGTGTCTTGTGTCTTCGGGTGAACTACCGGGTTGCGAGCGAGGTCTGCCAACGTCGCGGCATGCCCTTGAAGGCGACCGCCTGGTACACGCCGGCGAGTCCGACCAGCGCGTACACGATCGATGTCAGCGGCGACGTCTCGCCGAACTGCATGCCGAACAACGCGGCGACGAGGTCGAACCCGGCGAGGCCGACGAGGCCCCAGTTGAGCGCGCCGACAACCACCAGGACCGCCGCGAGCACATCCAGCTGTTTCATGTCTCACTCCTTCTGATTCGCGTCCGACGGACGCATTGCTCATTCAATATCAGGAAAAACGCATTTCTCCTCGATAAAATTCCGGATGACCGAAGATCGTGTTCGCACCGCGAAAATCACCCGCGTCTTTTTGACCTCGGCTCAAAATGAGGAGGGACTGATGCTGTTGCCGACGCTGCGAGAGGGTTGAGGGCTACTCGATCGGGCCCAGGATCCGGGCGATTAGGTTGAAGAAGAACATGGGTCTGACTGGAACCTGTGCCGTTAATCACCTACGACCACGAACGCGCCCCAATGCGCGGCGTGAGGAGCGACGCCCGGTACGCTGCCCGCCTCGAGCTCGCGACGCGTGCGCGACGATGCTTCGCGCAGCGCACCGGCGGCGTCGCGGCCGGCATCGTGGTCCAGCAGCGCATCGTAGAAATGTCCGGCGAATACCTTCGCGACGGTGTCGTGCACGCGGAAATACGACATCACGACCGCGCGCGCTCCGGCCAACAGGAACGCGCGCCCGAGGCCGAGCACTCCGTCCGCCGTGGGCTGACCTCGAGCGCTCTCGCATGCGCTGAGAAAGACCAATGCCTCGTGGAGCGGGATGTCGGGCACCTCCGACGCGAGAAGCAGGCCATCGTGCGGCGGGTCGCTCGCGAGGACCAGATGCGAGAGCTCGGCTGGCAGGTTCCGCGGCAGAAACGCATGGCAGGCGAAGTGGACGAGATCGGCGCCTGGCGCGATCTTCCTGTACTCCCGCTCGGTGGCGTCGGCTCCTATCCTGAGGGCGATTGAACGATCGTCGACGCCCGCACCGACGAGTCGACGCCGAATGGTGTCAACTTCTTCTCGCGCTTCAGGCAGCGGACCGAACCTGCGAGACTGCGACCGGTCGAGATTTGGATCGCCGAAGAGGACGGCTTTCTGCGGAAGCCGATGCGCGAGCGAGCCGCGGCCGCGTAACAGCCGCAGCATCCCCAGCGAAGGCGACAACGACAAGTTGAACCGTTCCGCCGCGGTTCTGCCGTCCGGACCTCGCAGCAGTCCGAAAGGAAGCAGCGCGAGATCGCGATGAGGAACCACGATGAGCGCACCGCCATCCCGCCACAAGTGTTTCATCGGTTCGAACATCGCATCCCACAGAACACGTTCTGCCGGTGGACCGTGGGTGCCATCGATCGGTTCGTCGGGAGCGAAAGCGGCCAGACGCGACACCATCGTCTCGGCAGCGGCGTTCCAGTCGTCGGTGGGAGCGGGCGATCTCACGCACGAGGCTTGACCATCGGCGGCGAGCCCGAGCAAGGCAACCGTCGGACCCAGTCGCTGGACGATCAGGACAGGAGTTCCGATCTCGCGCGCCACCTCGCCGATTGCGTCATGGGTGATCGGCGGAGGCTCTCCACCTGCCTCGAGGAGCGCCTTCGTCTGGCTGCTCACGTAGTGTGCCGCGGTTGCGACTGCCAGTTGTGGGTCCAGCGCCTCGAGCGTTGGCACGGCGGCGATCGCCGGCCGGGCACGAGGCGTCATTCGCCTCCGCGCACGGATGTCCATCTCGAGAATGCGACTGCGAAAACGCTCGGCAGCCGCGATGGCCATTTCCGGAACAGGAACAGGAACACGAAACGCGTACATCTCGATCATGGCGTCGGCGATGTGACGCGCGAGCTCCGTCTCGGCCAGACTGAGTCTGGCCGTTTCGTTCGCCGTCAATACGCGCCGTGCGTCGAGCACGTCGGCTGCCGCGTCGAGGCATAGCACCCAAACCGCCAGATCGTGCCGATCGATTGAATCGCGGGTTGTACCGCCGTCCACGACAGGCACCTGGCCACTCATGCGTCGATCGAGTCCGAGCGCGATATTGAGGAGAAGCTCCGCCACCTGCTGGTGGAAGGGGGAGACCGAGAGAGCGAGCGCGAGTCCCTCGGCGCCGAGAGTGAGCGCACGTTGGATATCGCCGATGTTGACGGCAAGCCGCACTTCATTACTGATGTCATGACAGCGGCGAAGACGATCGTAGGGCGCGTCGGCTACAGGCGGTGACCCGGCTTGTCGATGCTCTGGGACCTGACCCTGCGCGATGGCGCGCAGCTCTCCAAGCTCCAACGTCAGGTTTGCACGCAACGAGTTGTCGAGCATCGCGGCTACGGCGGCTTCGCCCTGTGCCACACGGGCAAACATCTCGTTCATGTCGCCAAGGTGGAATGCGAGCTTCGCGGCGAGAACAGACAGCGAGCCGCGAAGCTCGACCTTCTTTTCGATGGGAACAAGCCCCAGCGGCGTGGTCGCATCCCGGGCCGCTTCCATCTTCACCAGCGATGCTTCGGCCTGGGCCAGCGTCGCGAGAGCCGCCCGCGCACTGGCGGGGTCGCCGAGGGACAGCAGTGAATAGGCGTGCGCGACCCTCGCGTCGATGACTGAGGTGAGCTCGTCGGACGACACCATCCGCACGGGTGTGTCGCCGAAGGATGCAACGGCGACGCGCTCGTCGGCGACATCCACCATCATCGACGTCAGCTCGTGCTCGTACCCCGAATCTCCCCCTCGAAAGCTCAAATCCTTGAGACGTCCGACCGCCTCCGCCAGGTCCTGGAGCAGCGCAGAACGCTCGAAGCGCGCCACCGCGCGGCCGATCTGCTCGCGACTCAGGCCTTGCGCCGCGAGCGTTGCACGGAATTCGGCGCCGACCTCGACGGTGATCGAATCCGAACCGAGAGCCGCGAGAAAATCATCGACCGCGTCGCACAGCAAGGATTCGGTTTCGCCCACGTCGCCGGTCTTGTCGCGAGCCACGGCCTGATGCAGGGCCCATCGGGCAAGAGCACGATGGAGGCCGAACTCGTCCCGCGGCCTCTCACCGATGCGCTCGATCTCGGCCGCGCGGATTGCCGCGGCGAGGTCGTCCACGCTCGGGTCCTCGCCGGACCGCGCTCGTTCGACGACTTCCCTGGCGGCGCGCAGTGCCTCCGGCTTCACGCCCAAGTTGGACAGTGACAGGAGCGCTTCAGCAGCGAAGAGCAGCACTGTCCCAGGAGTGTCGTGTCCTCGCGCGACGTTCCAGAGAAACGTATCGGTCGAGGCCTGGAGCTGGCGTACGAGCAGCTTTCCGGTGCGCCCCGCATCATTCGATTGCCAGGCGGTGTGAGCTTCCTCCTGAATGCGTATAACGTCTTCGTAATCGTACAGCCTGGGTTCCGCGCCATCAGCCGGCAGCGTCAGCGACTCGAGGATCCGCCGGAACACGGGAGTCAGCACCGCCAGATCGACCGGCCGCGCTCGCGTCATGCGGACAGGAGCACGATGATGAATACCCAGAGCCAGGTAACGACCGCGCACATAGATCGTGCGCTGGCAGGTGTGATCGACGACCTCTACTTCAGCGATGGCGACGGCGCGCCCGCCGACTCTCAGGAACGTTTGCGGTTGCCGGGCCGCAGGTTGGATGACCCGCGAAAGTTGACTGAACCACTCCTCGTCCGTCCGGTCCGGAGCCACGAGGGCGGGAATACCTTGAATTCCAAGGCGCTCGTCGCGGTCACGCCACCATTGAAACTGCAGGTGCTTGGCCGACGACGCACCTAAATCGAGGGACCAGCCGATCGGAAGGTCGAACGTGCAGAGGCGGAGGGGATCGATGTAGCGCATCCTGGATGCCCGATGAACTCCGCAGCGTCGGAACAGACGACCCGCAACGAACGCTCCCGGCGCCCTATGACGTCGTACAACTGCGCGAATTCGAAGTGCGCGGCAGCGTGGCGGCCTCGAAATGCCGCAGTTTGTCCGGGTTGCGCACGACGTACAGCGCTCGAATCACGTCGCCGTCGATCTCGAACGCTGCGGTCTGCACCGGTCCTTCCGGGGCGTCGACGATGATGCCGGGCAGGGCGTTGATCGTTGCGAAGCGCAACGTGAAGTCGTCGCGCCAGCCTTTGCGGGTGGCTCCTACCAGGAACCGCGCCGCACGGTCGGCGCCCTCGAGCACGTTCAGCGCGGCCGCCACCTTGCCACCGCCGTCCGTCACGACGCGCACGTCGCTCGCGAGCAGATGCATCAAGGCATCCAGATCGCCCGACCGGGTTGCCGCGACAAACGCCGACATGAGCTGCGCATGTTTGGGCTCGATCTCGCCCGGACGCCTCGGCGGCGCGGTGGCGCCGCGCGGTCGTGCCGCGCGGACATGCGCTCGGGCGCGGGCGGCAAGCTGCCGGCACGCCGCCTCGCTCCGCCCGAGCGCGTTCGCGACTTCGCTGAACGAGAAATCGAACACGTCGTGCAGCAGGAAGGCCGCGCGTTCGAGCGGCGACAGCCGATCGAGCGTGAGCAGCAGCGCAATCGACAGATCCTCCGCCAGCTCCGTGCGGCTATCGGGAGCGAGGGCCGCCGTATCAACGACCGGTTCCGGCAGCCACGGACCGACGTACTCCTCGCGCCGCGCCCGCGCCGACGTCAGCATGTCCAGACATATCCGCGTCGTCGTCGTCATGAGGAACGCCCTCGGTTCCAACACCCTGTCGCGGTCGGTCGCATGCCAGCGCAGGTATGTCTCCTGCACCGCGTCCTCGGCGTCAGCCATCGAGCCGAGCATGCGGTACGCCAGGCCGAGCAGGCGGCGGCGGTACGGCTCGAAACTCGCTGCTGCATTTGACATCGCGTTTCGCGGACCTCACGCCGTGCGCGCGGCACGCGCCGGCACGCGGCCGTGGTCGAACGTCACCGGCGCGCCAGCGACGACGACGCGCATGCAGGCCTGGCCGTGGCCCAGGGCGTATTTGACCGTTGGATAGATGCGCGCGGCGGTGATGGCAAACGCCAGACTCACGAGCGCGCGGCGTCCCCAGCGCTGCACGATCACCTCGCGGTACTCGTCAGCGGCTGCGTCGTGCCCGAGTGTCGCGCGCGTGAATCCCCACACCAGCGCGACGTCCGGCGGCATCGCGTCGGGATTGTCGGAGAGCACCGCGCGCAGCACCGCAGGGCTCACGCCGGCACGTTCCGCCATCGTGACGGCGAGCTGCGTGCACG
Source organism: Vicinamibacterales bacterium (assembly GCA_048594885.1). Lineage (GTDB taxonomy): Bacteria > Acidobacteriota > Vicinamibacteria > Vicinamibacterales > 2-12-FULL-66-21 > JBMDXB01. Next base: position 62,023 of record JBMDXB010000157.1, on the reverse strand, counting down.
GCCCGCAGTCCTCGTGGCGCACGGCGGTGATGCCCGCGGCGAACCACGGCTCGATCGGAAGGTCGCGCCGGAATCCGCCGAGGGCCGTGACGCGCGAAAACAGCCACGCGGCGCGCGGACTCGCATCGATGATGTCGCGCATATAGCTCGCGTCGTAGTTCCAGTCGCGCTCGAACTTGTCAACCGCTCTGCGCAACAGCCATTTGATCATGTCACTCCTCCTGTTTCCAACGGTGAGACGGGACAGGAGGCCGGAATGTGACATGGCTCGTGAGCGGCTGAGATGCGGCTACCTGAGCAACGGCGAAGCGACGCTGATTAGACTGTCAGAGAGCCACGGAACCCTCTGGCGGCATAGTAAGACTCGGCACCGTTGTGATACGTGAACACATGTCCGTAGCGCCGGTCACAGAAGATCGCGCCGCCGAGGCTCCGGATGTCAGACGGCGTCTTCACCCAGCTTGAAGTCTTCGTATCGAACTCGCCCAGCGTCTGCAACGCGCGGTATTGCGCCTCTGTCAGCATCTCGATGCCCATGGCCGTCGCCATATCGATCGCGCTCGTCTTCGGCTTGTGTTCTTTCCGGGCGTTCAACGCGTCGCGGTCGTAGCACACGCTCCGGCGGCCTTTAGGAGTCTCCGCCGCGCAATCGCAGAAGACGTATTCGCCGGTCGTCTCGCGCGCGACGACGTCCGGTTCGCCGCCGGTCCGCTCCATTTCATCGAGCGACCGCAGCTTCCCGGGATTGGCTTCCAGGCGTGCGGCGACGCCGGCCCATTCGAGACCTTCATGGCGGTTCATGTTCTTCTCGAAACGGGCTTTCAACACTCTGAGCAGCGCGTCCCGTTGAGATGGCGACACCGTCTTCGCGTTACGAGCAGTCTTGTTCATGGCAGTTTCTCGAGAGAGTAACTGGTGCTGCGACCAGCGCCCGGATTTCGCACCAGGACGCCGCGCTCGACGAGATCGAGAATGTCGCGCAGCGCTGTATCCGACGAGCACTTCGCGATCGCTGCCCATTTGGACGTCGTGAGCTTGCCCTCGAATCCATCGAGCAATCGATTCACCATCAGACGTTGGCGTTCATTGAGGGGACTGTCGCGCAACATCTCCCAGAAGCGCGCCTTCCGAAGAACAGCAGCAAGCGTCGTCTGAGCACCGTCGATCGCGCGCCCGAGACAGCCGAGGAACCACTCCATCCACGGCGTCACGTCCATCGTCGCCTTCTGCGTCCGCTCGAGGATGTCATAGTAATCGCTCCGCTCACGGCGGACCTGCGACGACATGCTGTAGAACCGCTGCGAGGTGTGCTCCGAGCGTGCCAGCGCCAGATCGGCGATCGCGCGCGCGATGCGCCCGTTGCCGTCGTCGAACGGATGAATCGTGACGAACCAGAGGTGGGCGAGTCCCGCCTTCAGCACTTCATCGGCCACGGCCGGACCGGTGCCCTTGTTGAACCAACGCATGAATACGCCCATCTCTCGTTCGAGCCGCCTGGCCGCCGGACCTTCGAAGTGCACCCCTTCGCGTCCGACTGCTCCCAACATCACCTGCATCGGCCCCGTGCTGTCTTCGCGCCACCCTCCGACGCGCACTTTTCGCGGGCCGCTGCGGCCGGTGGGGAAGAGCGACGCATGCCACCCAAACAACCGCTCCCGGGTGAGCGGTTGCTCGTAGTTTCGGGTCGCATCGAGCATCATCTCAACGATGCCTTCGATGCGGCGGTCCACGATGTCGAGCCCGCCTGCATCCATACCGAGGCGGCGGCCGATGGAGGAGCGGACCTGCTCTACGTCGAGCTTCTCCCCCTCGATCTCGCTGCTCTTCACTGTCTCGGCGGTCAGCGCCTCGAGCGTGGCCTCTTGCTGAAGCGGTAAGCCGAGTGACTCCATGCGCCCAATGAGGCGTCCTTGCTGGTGATGGACGGCGCCCAGCGGACCCGCGAGGCGGTCGCGATCCCAGCGGAACCTGGGCCAGTCTGGCCGCTCGTGAATGTATCGAGGCGATCGCCGCATGCTCTGCGGTGATTATACCGCTCAATCACCGCAGGGCGTGCGGTGATTGGGGGACCCGATTCACCGCAACTTCCTAACGAGCGCGTCCAGCTCGCGCAACGTGAAGCGGACGCTGACGATGAACGGCTGTTCCCCCGCGATCCAATGGCCGTAGGTCGTCGTCACGAAGGTGCCGTCGCGGAGCACCTCGACGCCTGGGTAGCAGCAGTCCGTCCCTTTCGTGTTGTCCATCAGCCGGACACGATACCGCCCGGGCCGCGCGTGCGCGATGTCATCGTAGGTGCCCACCCACCCGAGCCAGTCGCCGCGTGTCGAGCTGTCCTTCGCCATGTCGCGAAATGAAATGAAAAGCCGACCGTCGGGCGCATATTGCGCCGTGTGGCGGTCGCCCGTGAGCTCCCACGGCAGCTCGCGCGGCGTCGTCCACGTCTCCCCCTCGTCGTTCGAGAACATGACGTGCGAGTTGCGTAGCCGGCGATTCTCGCGCAGCAGCATCGCGAGCTGTTTACCGTCCGGCGCTCGGATGACGCCAGGCTCGCAGAGGTGCACGTCGGCGGAGCTGAAGATCGCGCGCGGCCGCGACCAGGTGAGACCGCCGTCGGTCGAGAGCGTCTGATAGAGCGTGAACGTTCCCGTCGCAGCGCCGTTCGGGGTGAAGAAGCGGCCGTCGTCGTGGAACAGCGCGAGATAGTGACCGGGACGGCCGCGGAGGGCAACGAGGCTTCCCATCGCGACGATGCCGCCGAAGTCGCCAATCGGCGCAAGCGGCGTCCACGTCCATCCGTCGTCGTTCGAGACGGACATGCGGATCGGATGAAGGCCGGAGAACAGGATCAGCCGACGGGTCCCGCGCGCATCGACGACGCGATGAATGGTCGGCGTCTCGCGGGAAGTGCTCCAGTTGTCGGGTACCGGAAGCCGCTCCGACCAGGTGCGGCCGGCGTCGGCGCTGCGCTTCATGACGATCCCGCCCGCGCCGTGGCCCTTCGGATAGACGCCGATCATCGTGCGTCCATCCTCCAGCAGCACCGTCGTGGGATGCCCCAGGTACTGAGCCGGCTCGCGATCGACGACGACCTGACGTCCGGTGTCGTTGGCGAGATCGACGAGCGGGATCCGGCCGGCGGAGGGCGTCGCTGTCGTGCCAGCGGCGTTCTTCTGCGCCGGAGAGGTGCCGAGCACAGCACCCGCAAGCACGACAACGACGGCAAACGTCCGGATCAAGCGGTCACTTCTTCGTCGGCGCATTGGCGGTATTCGAATACACGCCGCCGTGCTCGTTGAACGCCATCACGCGGTACTGATAGCGGGCGCCGGGCACGACGTCGACATCCAAATATACCGTCGCGTTGCCCGGAAGTGTGGCGATGGTGACGAGCGACGAACCGTTGACCGAGCGGTCGACGCGGAATCCCATCTCGTTGTTCGACCGATCCAGCCAACCCCGATCGATACGCACGTGCTCGGCTCCCTTGCCCTTTCCCTGGGGAGCCCTGATCTCCGTCGCTGTAATCGCGAGTTCACTCCGGTCGATCGCGGCCGGAACGAGATCTGCCAGCACACGTTCGGCATTCGACGGCTCGGAATGCAGGGCAATCCGAGGGACGAGTGGATCTACGGAGTGATTGGCGCGCGGGAGAGGACGCGAGTATACATCGATCAGGAGCGCGGCGGCGCTCAGCGACGCCGTCCGTACCGTCGGACGGCAACGAAAACCTACCTCAGCCTGAATTCTTTTGTCCGGCGACGCGCTTGACGGTGCGATAATCCCGGCTCCGCGCGCCTCCCCGCGGCGCAGGTCCGTCGATGAGCGTTCGCAAAACGGAGAGCCGGCTGCCAACCGGCCACGATGCCTCGCAGCTCGGGCAAGCTGCGCCTGCCGCCGATGGACGCGCGGTGCTCATCTCATTCATCAGCAACCCGCTCGTCATCAACCGCGAAAACACCTACGTCGTCATCGTCACGGACGCAGGCCTCGCTGGATCGACGGAGTCGTTCGACTGGTCCTTCACCGAGAACGGCGGCACGCCCGAGACGCACCGCACCGACGCCGGGGAGATTGCCTACACGCCCCACGCGACGGGCGTCGTGCAGATTGCGGTGCGGCTGCTCGGCGCGGGTGATGCCGAGCAGGCCACGCTCTCGCTCGCCCAGGACATCGTCCAGCCGAGCGCCGAGCTCGAAGCGATGATCGCGGCGGCAACCAACGAGGTGGGCCCGACCGTCGCGAACCCGGACGTGGCGCGCGAGCTGGTGAACGATCACAACCCGTACTACCAGGGCGTCGCGCTCGCGGCGCCGGAGAGCGACAACTCGTTTCAGAAATTCGTGTTCGCGACGGTATCGGACGGGGCGCTGCGGCGCACGCCCGCGGAACGAAAGCGTCACGCGGCGGCAGTCGCCGACTCGCTGAACAGCGGCGCGGCGAACTTCGGATCGCTGGCGGCCCAGGAAGTCGGCGTCAGCGGACTGCGTCTCGCGCTGCTCGCGATGAACGAACCGCACAACGGTGGCGCGACACTGATCGATTGGACCGAGCTCCCCGAGCCGCCCTCCGAGCACGCGCTGGCCGACGAGGAACTGCGCCAGCGCCTGCAATCGCTCGACGAGGACGCGCGCATCGATCTCTTCAACATCGCGCGGTTCCCCAAGAGCAACATCGTGCACTGCGCGCGGGTTCTCGAGGCGCTGCGCGAGCGGTATTTCCCCGGGACACCTTTCAACGACGTGCTCACGGGGATGTCGGCCACGCGCGCGCACCGGATCATTCAGCACTATCGAGGAGGGCCGCTGCGGCGCTGACCGATGTGCAGCACGACGACGGAGAAACGGCCCGCGGCCGAGGCGAACGTTCAAGGCGTCCAGCCGAACCAGGCTGGAGGGCCGGGAGCCACGCCGGGAGGGGCCGGCGCGCCGACGGGCCCGGCGGGACCGCAGCCGTTCGACGGCAGTCCCGAGCACGTTCCGACTCTGACGTTCATCGTCGAGAGGCGCATCGCCGCCGACGCCTTCATCAACGGCGCCAACACCTACCACACGAATTGCGGACTTCAGCCGTCCACCATCCGCTCGATCGAACACCTGCTGGTGCAGCTCGCCGCGGCGACGACGCGCATCCCACGCATGCGCATCGTCACGCACGCGCATCCGCAGGCGCTGGCGGCGGCGATGTTCGAAGGGCCGGCGGCCGGCGCTGTCTTCCAGGTGAATCAGGAATGGCTGAATGGCTTTGCGCAGAACGACATCGCCGGGCTGCAGGCCATCCTCGGCAGGAGCGGTCACTTCTTCGGCTGGAATCTCGGCGCGGCACGGACCGCGATCCGCGCGAACACGCCGAACCCGCTGACGCCGTTCGGCACCAATCCACCGGCGGCGCTCGACGAGTTCATGCGCTTCGCGGCCGATCTCATGTTGTTGAACCTCGGGCTTGTCACCCGCGACGGCACGGCGCTGACAAACCAGCAGCGCACCACACTGCGCAACGCTCTCGTCTTCATGGCGAACGCCGCGGGAGCGCCGTTGATTGCCGGCACGGTCAACCAGGGCCATCTCGACGCGCTTCGAACGGCGATCGAAGGGATGACACTTGCGGATTTCCGCGCGACTGGCGTGACGGCGACTTTCCCGACCGGACAGTTCGACCAGTTCACCGTTGCCGAGCGCGCCTTGACGGCGCTCGGCAACAACTTTCGCGCGAATCTGGAAACGACCCGCCGCCGGTTCGACGAGAACTCGGTCATCGACATTCGCGGCTGCCGCGCGGGAGATACCGAGGATTACCTGCGGGCGCTGCAGCGTTTCTTCGGACGCGCGGACCATCTGCCGGTCGTGACCGGTCCGCGGCATTTCCAGTTCTTCGGCCGTTGTCCGGTGGACCAGCCGGCCACCAACGCCGCGATCCGCACGCTGCTGACGACAGGGGCCAACGCCGCGGAGATCCAGGCGGGCTTCGACGACTGGTCGCGCCGCTCGCGCATCGATCCGGCGCACAAGGATTTCTGGACCACGCTGCTGACGGCGAACGCCGTCGCGTTCTGCCGTCTGGCCTGGCGTGCGAACATCCCCGCGCTTCACGCCCCGTTCCAGACGCTGCCGGGCCTTGCGAACTTCACCACGCTCACGTTCCGCGACACGATCGCGCGTATCGTGGATCTGTTCCGCGTGGCGCCGGCCTCGGTTCCATCGGCCGCGGCGCTCACGACCCTCGATACGTTTCTCACCGCGAAGCTCAATGGGTGGGCGCCGCATCTCCTCGCTGTCGCGAACACGACGACGCCAGCGGCGCAGCTGACGGCGCTGTTCAACCAGTTGCGCACGATCAACAACGATCTCGGGCAATCAGTGGTTCCCGCGGCTCCGCCGGCAACCCTGACGGGGGAGATCATCACCGGATATCAGACCGCGCTCGTCACGTTCCTCGAAGCGAACCAGCTCGCGCCGGCGCGTCAGTTCATGGACGCGGTGAAAGCGCGGATCGAGGATGCCGCGGATCCCGGCCTGCGCTATTACATGCTGCAGATCGGTCTGCCGGTTTTCATCTTCGGCACGACCGAAATGGAGGACGCCAATCACGCCGTCACGGTGACGCACAACCGTCTCGTCGTCCTGGGTGGCGCCAACGCGGACGCCGAGTACCGGCTGTGGCCTCCGCTCCTCTGGGCTGAACCGCTGCCGGCGGGAAACCGCTTCGGCAGCATGCACGTCACCGACACGGACGCGACTCACCTGCAGATGATGGTCGAGCGGGGCGCGGCCGGGCCCACCGGTGTCGCCACGTGTCCGCATCCGGATTACATGGACAAAGTCCGCACCGTCGGCGCGCCGGGTCCGTTCTGAGGAACCGTCATGGCACAGGACGCCCTGAGCTCGGTGTTGACGCAGGCGGCGGTGGCGCTCGCTCCGCTGCGCGACATCAGGACGCCGCAGCAGGCGGCCGGCTTCCTCGCGCAGCTCGGATATTCGTTCACCCCCGGATCGGTCGGCGGCGCGATGAACGCCGTCGCCGGACAGGCGAACGAGCTGATCGCGGCCATCCGGCAGCTCACGGAGGCATCCGGCGACGCGGCAAAAGCCGCGGCCGCGGTGAACCTGCTGGCGCGGCTGGCGGCGACCGCGGAGGCGATCGCGCAACTCCAGCAACAGTTGCAGGGCGGCGGCGGTGGTGGCGCCGGCGACGTCGGCGAGCTCGCGCGCCGCCTCACCGATTTCCTGATCCTCGATTATCTCGACAAGCAGCGCGGCGAGGCGCACGCGCTGCTGCACCTGACCGGGCTCATCGAACACGAGGAATCGCCGCCGGCCGGCGAGCCGAAGCGGCGGATCAACTGGGACCGGTTCGGGACGGCGCTCACACAGCCGTCGCAACTCCTCGAGGAGGTGTACCACTGGAACACCGCCGTCGACAGCTCGAAGGCTCTCGTGCGCATGGAAAAGCTGATGCGCATCATGAACCTCCCGGGCGGTCTCTACGATCAGTCGGACACCACCAAGGCGATTCTCGGCAACAGCAGTTCGGATCTGAAGGAACTTCGCTTTCCGATCTTTCAGCAGGGCTTCACGCCGGAAACCTACGCGCAGTTTGGCATCACGTTCTCTCCGGCCGATGCCCAGGGGGCGAAGAAGGCCGGGTTCGCGCTGCTGCCGTATCTCCTGGGAACGTCGACCTTCGAGTTCGGCGTGTGCGATCGTGGCGAGCTGGTGTTTCAATCCTCGGGCGACATCAAGGGCGTCGGCCTCGTCATCCGTCCGCCGTTCAACGCGGAAGGCATCCTGGGCCTCACCGGCGCCTTCAGGACGGAGATCCTGATCCGCGAGAAGGCCGATCGGTCCGAGGAGCTGATCATCGTCGGGTCGGCCGGCGGCACGCGCCTCGCGGTGCAGGGGCTCGGCGCGTCGTGGTTTGCTGGCAATCCGCAGGGCACGCTCGATGTCGGCGTCGAAGGGCAGATTCAGGCGATCCGGCTGGTCGTCAAAGGCGATGAAGGCGACGGCTTCCTCAGCACGATCCTCTCCGGCGTCAACCTCCAGGCCGAAGCGCAACTCGCGCTCGGCTACAGCCTGCTTGGAGGGTTCACCGTTCGTGGCGGCGCGCAGCTCGCGATCGAGCTTCCGGCCCATGTCGATCTGGGTCCGATCAAGCTCGATGGCATGCGGCTCGCGCTGGGACCGGCTGACGGCGAGTTGAAGCTCGACGCCGGCGTCGTCATTCGAGCCGAGCTCGGGCCGTTGAAGGCGGTCGTCGAAAACATCGGCCTCACGGCGGCGTTGCAGTTCGAGCAGGGAAATCTCGGACCGGCCAACATCGATATCGGGTTCAAGCCGCCAAACGGCGTCGGCCTGTCGCTCGACGCGGGTGTGGTGAAAGGCGGCGGGTATCTGTTCTTCGATTTCGATCGCGAGGAATACGCCGGCGCACTGGAGCTTGTGTTCAGCGGCGTGATCAACCTGAAGGCGATCGGGCTGATCACGACCAAGATGCCCGACGGATCGAAGGGCTTCTCCCTCCTCATCATCATCACCGCCGAATTCGGAACCGGCATTCAGCTCGGCTTCGGCTTCACCCTGATCGGCGTCGGCGGTCTGATCGGCCTCAATCGGACGATGCGCCTGCAGCCGTTGATGGAAGGGGTCCGCACCGGCGCCATCAACAGCATCATGTTTCCGCAGGACGTCGTCGCGAACGCCCCGCGGATCATCAGCGACCTGCGCGCGATCTTCCCGCCGCAGGAAGGCACGTTCCTGATCGGCCCGATGGCGAAGCTCGGATGGGGCACGCCGACGCTCGTCAGCATCTCGCTCGGGATCATCATCGAGATCCCGGGCAACATCGCGATCATCGGCGTGCTGCGGGTCGCGATTCCGTCGCCCGACGCGGCCCTCATCCTGCTGCAGGTCAACTTCGCGGGCGCCATCGAATTCGATCGCAAGCGCCTCTATTTCTTCGCCGCGCTGTTCGAATCCCGCATCCTGTTCATGACCATCGAAGGCGAAATGGGCCTGCTGGTGGCCTTCGGCGACGATGCGAATTTCGTGCTGTCGCTGGGCGGGTTCCACGTGCAGTTCAGCCCGCCGCCGCTGCCGTTTCCGTCGCCGAAGCGGATCGCGGTGAACCTGTCGAACACGCCCACGGCGCGGATCCGCGCCGAGGCCTACTTCGCCATCACCACCAACACGCTGCAGTTCGGCTGCGCCGCGGAGCTCGTGTTCGGCTTCGACGATTTCGGCATTCAGGGGCACATTGCGTTCGACGCGCTGTTCCAGTTCTCGCCGTTCTATTTCATCATCCAGATTTCGGCGTCCGTCTCACTGCGCGCGTTCGGCGTGGGGCTCTTCAGCATCCGCCTGCAGTTCGCGCTCGAGGGACCGACGCCGTGGCGCGCCCGCGGCAGCGGCTCGATCTCGCTGCTGTTCTTCGAGATCTCCGCCGACTTCGACATCACCTGGGGCGAGACGCGGAACACGGCGCTGCCGCCCGTCGCCGTGATGCCGCTGCTCGCCGCGGAGCTGGACAAGGCCGCGAACTGGAAGGCGCTGCCGCCGCCCGCGACGAACCTGCTCGTCACGCTGCGCAAGCTGGACGATGCGGCCGCGCTCGTCCTGCATCCGGTCGGCGCGCTGCGCGTCAGCCAGAAGACGGTGCCGCTCGATCTCCATCTGGACAAGGTCGGCAGCCAGTCACCGAGCGACGCGAAGCAGTTCACGCTGCGCGTGACGGGCGCCGGACTGGCCAAGCGGGCCGATGCGCTCGAGTCGTTCGCCCTCGCGCAGTACCAGAACATGGACGATGCGAAGAAGCTGTCGCTGCCGGCGTTCGAGCCGCTGCACGGCGGCCTGGAGCTGGGGGTCGCGGCGCAGGACCTGGCGTCGGGCAAGGCGGTGCGGCGCGTGCTTCGCTACGAGGAGATCATCATCGACAACAACTTCAAGCGGTTCATCCGCCGATTCACGCTCTTCTCGGGTGCGCTGTTCAACCACTTCCTCGCCGGGAACGCCGTCGCGCTCTCGCCGCTCTCGAAGGCCTCGCGCGCCAAGCTGAACCCGTTCGACGAGAAGATCAAGGTGACGCCCAACAGCTACACCGTCGCGCTCACCAGCACCAACCAGGCGTTTTCCAGCGAGGCGACGTTCTCGAGCGCGGCGATGGCCAACCAGTTCGTGGCGCGGGCGGTTGCCGACGATCCGGCGCTGGCCGACTCGCTGCACGTCATCCCGCACCACGAGGTCGCCGCATGAGCGCGCCGATCGCCACGTATTCGTTTCTGCCCTGGCTGCGGCAGGGGATCGCCAACCAGATCGCGTCGGCGGACGGCGACGCGAGCGTCACCCTGCGCGCGAAGATCGCCGTCGGCCTGGAACTGGCGGGAGAGGCCTCGCCGCCGATCACGCAGCCGATCACCAAGAACGTCGACCTCTACGGGCCCGGCGACATCCTCGGCATCGAGTCGCGCGCCATCGTCCGCACGGAGCCCCGCAACTGGATCACGAATTTCGAGTCGAACTATCTGCCGTTCGTCGAGTTCTACGACGAAGACTTTCCCTGGCGCTACACGCCCGCTGCGCCCGACGGATCGCGGACGCGGCTGCGTCCCTGGCTCGCGCTCGTCGTGCTGCGCAAGGACGAGACCGCGGATGAATTCGACGAAGGGCCGACGTCGCCGAACCGGCCGCTGTCCTACATTCGCGTCAAGGGCAACGCCGCGGAGATGTTCCCGCCGGCCGATCAACTCTGGGCCTGGGCGCACGTCCACGTGAACCGGCCGCTGTCGGCGGCAATCCTGTCGACGGACATGAGCGCGGTGCTGCCCGCGTTCCAGAACGTGCTACGCGAGAATGCGGATCTGGCGTGCGCGCGGCTGATGTGCCCGCGCCGCCTCGCCGACAACGCCGCGTACCACGCGTTCCTGATCCCCACGTTCGAGAGCGGGCGGCTCGCCGGCCTCGGTCTCGATTTCGCCGGCCTGCCGAACGCGACGCACTCCGCGTGGGTCGACTATGCGAACCGCAAAGAGCCGGCGCATTACCCGGTCTACTTCCGCTGGTTCTTTCGAACCGGCACCATCGGCGACTTCGAGTACCTGGTGCGGCTGCTGAAGCCGAAGCCGGTGGACAAGCGTGTGGGGACGCGCGACATGGACGTGCAGACGCCCGGCTCGCGCATTCCCGGCATCTCCGATCCCGAATTGCATGGCGTCCTCAAGCTGGGCGGCGCGCTGCGAGTGCCGGTCAACGCGATGAAGCCCGAGGATCGCGCGGAGGTCGCGGCGTTCGACCAGTGGTTCCGGCCATTCCCGCATGCATTTCAGAGCGCGCTCGGGTCGTTGATCAATCTCACCGACGATTACGCGGCACAACCGGCGGAGACGGCGAATACCGGTTCAGGGGTCGTGACCAGCCCGGATCCGGTGATTACCCCTCCTCTCTACGGACGCTGGCACGCATTGACGTCGCGTCTGCTCGAAGAGCGCGACGGCACAGAGATCCAGAGCGCCGGCAACTGGGTTCACGAGTTGAACCTCGATCCGCGCTTCCGCGTTCCCGCAGGATTCGGCACACGCGTCGTCCAGGACAACCAGGAGGAGTACATGAACGCCGCCTGGGAACAGGTCGGCGACGTGCTCGAAGCGAACCGGCGCATCCGGTTCGCGCAGTTCGCGCGGGAGACGGCGTTCAGGTGGCACGAGCGCCACTTGAAGCCGCTGTTGACCGTGCAGACCGAGAAGTTCTTCCACATGGCCGCGCCGCTGCAGAAGCGCGTGGTCGCGGACGGCGCGACCGTCTTCCACCGCGTGCGCACCAGCCGCGTCCAGCCGGCGGCGGTCTCGGCGGCGTTCCGGAGGATGGCGAGACCGCGCGCGCGGCTCGTGGCGTCGCTGCCGTTCGACGCGCAACGCGCGCCGGTGGCGGCGGTGGTCAGCCGCATCAACGACGGCAAGGCCACGGCCGCGCCGCCGAAACAGGTGCCGGCCGGGGTGTTGACCGTCGACGAAGCGATCCGCGTCGTGTCGCCGCGCGAGACCCACACATCGATCCACGACCTGCTCCACGACAGCGAAGACCTCGCCGGTCTCTTCAAAGGCCTCTACTGGCTGATCAAAGATCACGTCCACCGCGTCGATCCGCTCGAAGCCGCGCTCGAGAAGAACCAGACGGCGGAAGCGGTCGACAATCTTCCCGAGAGCCCCGACTTCCGGATCTCGGCGCCGGCCTCTGAGGTGAAGCCCACCCGCGGCGCGCGCGACAGCCGCGAGGCGATTCAGTTCAAGACGGCGTTGAAGGACACGCACGCGCTGCTCGTCGCCAGCGAGAAGGCAGGCCGCCCTCCCGAGCGCGTGCCGTTGCAGATCCAGGCACTGGCGCAGACGACCCTCGGCGCCATCCACCCGGATATCACCGTCCGTCGCCAGGTGATGCAGGGATTGCAGATTCCGGCGCGCTTCGGCGCGGCGCTCGGCGGCGAGCTGCGCGAGGTGATGGCCTACCCGATCATCGACGTGCCGATGTACAAGCCGCTCACCGATCGGAGCGCCGAGCTGTTTCTGCCGAATATCAACCTGATCGAGCAGAACAGCATCACGCTCCTCGAGACGAATCAGCGGTTCATCGAAGCCTACATGGTCGGCCTCAATCACGAGTTCTCGCGCGAGCTGCTGTGGCGCGAGTATCCGACCGACATGATGGGCAGCTATTTCCGGCAGTTCTGGGACGTCAGCACCTTCCTCGACACATCGAACCTGGGCAACGAAGCGCTGAAGGAGAAGCTGCGCGACATTCCCAAGCTGCACGAGTGGCTGCCTGAATCGCGGCTAGGCGAACACGACAACCGCGAAGAAGGCGGCACGGTGGAGGAGGAGCTCGTGCTGGTGATTCGCGGCGAGCTGCTGAAGAAGTACCCGACGGCGGTCGTGTACGCGCAGAAGGCCCGCTGGCAGGAGAATCCGGACGGCTCCGTCGATCGCACGAAGGAGCGTCGTCTGGTCGAGCTCACGGCCGCGGAACTGGACAAACCGCCGCGCGCCAAGCTGAAGACGCCGCTGTACAAGGCGCAGGTCGCGCCCGACATCTTCTTCTTCGGTTTCGACCTCACGGCGCTCGAGGCGCGCGGTGACACCGGCGATCATCCGGACAAAGACAAGCCGGGCTGGTTCTTCATCGTCAAGGAACGTCCCGGCGAGCCGCGGTTCGGTCTGGACATCGACCGCGAGGGCCAGATCAACACGTGGAACGATCTCACCTGGAGCGACGCGGCGCCCGGCGCCGAGGCCGGGGCCTTCATCCAGATCGAGAACGACACCCCGACGATCGGCTTGACGGAGCCGACGGGGGAGGTCTCGGAAAAACACGAGCAGTGGGTCGACGACAAAGAGGTGTCGTGGAGCAAGGACGCGAGCGCAGCCGACCTCGCGTACATCCTGTATCAGGTCCCGGTGCTGATCGCGATTCACGCGTCGGAGATGCTGCCCAAATGACCGCCGCGCGCGGAGAGTCCGTTCATGGCTGAGTTCGACGAGCTTCGGGATCGTTTGCAGCGCGCGCGCGCGGAAACGGCACGGACGCGCGCGGACCTCTACGCCGAGGATCAGGCGCAGCGGCGCATCAGGGCGGAGCAGGCGCAGCTCGATCGCGTCTTCAACGCCGACAGCCGAGATCATGCGATCCGCCGCGAGCAGCTCGAAGAGGCGCGCAGGAAATCGGAGCGCAACGCGCGCCGCCTGCGTGACGCGCTCGATCGCTTCCGCGGTGTCGAAGCCGGCGCGCTGGAGGCGTTCGGCCGTGCCGTGGATCCGCGAGAGCTCATCTCCCGTCTGGACGATGCCTTTCCGTTTCTCCTGCTCCCGGTGCGCATCGAAACGCGATGGAAGTCGGTCGACGCGGGGTCCCAGTTGTGGGTTCGCATCTATCCGGATGAATGCGCCGTCGATACGTTCGAGCCGGAACTGACGCCGGCCGAGGCGGAGGCCGGACGGCAATTCTGGATCGACTTCCGGCGCGCGGCGGACGACGACGGCCTGCAACGTGCGGCGTGGCGCGCGATCGTCGCCGTCGCCGGCTCCGGCCGGGCGGCGTGGATTATCGAGCGCTGCCGGCCGGTGAACATCGCCGACGATCCACCGGCCGACGCGCTGGAATTCCCGGCCGCGGAGACGCTGATTGGCAAGGAGACGAACTGGTCGAAGGCGCCGGTCGTGCGCATCCTGCCCGACTGCTTCGTTCTCATCGGCTACACCGGCCAGGCCGTCGCGTTCACGGAGATCGGCAGGCCGATTCCATCCCCGCTCGTTGCCGGACCGGATCCGTCGGCGGCCAAGGAGGATCAGCTCAAGGACGACAAGGGCGATCTGATCGTCCCCGACGACATGCGGTGGATGACCGACTTCGATCGGGCGGTCGAGTCTGGAATGGGGTTCCGCATCACCGTGACCGACGCGCAGGTTCGCACCGGCTTCGATCGGCTGATCGCGATCGGGGTCCGGCTGAGCGCGGACGAACGGGACGGCCGGACGCTGGTCGAGGATCTGTTCTCGCATCACCAGCGCACGCGCAAAGGCTTCGGGTTCGTGCGACTGGGCACGCCGACCAACAACGTCGAGGACAAGACGTCCGGCTTCTCGCGGATTGACGATCCGGACGTCAGCTTCGACGACATCCTGAAGCCGGCGGCGCCGATGCCCGCGCCCGACCCGTGGTCGGCACCGTTCGACGGCGACGTGTTCGCGGATACGGTGGGCATTTCGCGCGACATCGTGCGCACCGCGCACGGCTACCGCTGGACCGATCAGATAGAAGCGCGCGCGATGAACGTCGCGTTGTGGCCGGCGACGCTCGGGTACTGGATGGACACGTTGATGCAGCCCGTGTTCCAGCCCGACACGATCGAGCAGACCCGGGCCTATTTCAACGCGCTCGTGTCCGGCCGCGGGCCGTTTCCGGCCATTCGCATCGGCGCGCAGCCATACGGGATTCTGCCGGCGACGGCGTTCTCGCGCATGCGTTGGCTCGATGGCCGCGCGCCAATCGACGCGGCCGTCGAAGGCGTCAGCCCCGCATATCTGCGGAATCTGTACGGTGTGCTGCGGCGGATGGACGCCGATTGGGCGGAGATGTCGAAGCAGGCCTCCTTCGTCGGCAAGCCGGGCGATGCCCATCAACTGCTGCTCGACATCCTCGGCCTTCATTCGGGGTCGGTCGAATACCATCAGCGCTACGCCGAGAGCCTCGATCACCTCTACAACCTGTTCAACCTCGGCGGATTCGGCGGCGCGTTGATCGCGGCGCTGATCGCCGCCGGCTACGTGGAGAGCGGCCGGCAGCTGCTGCGGGCGCTCGGCCGCACCGACGATGCGGTTCCCGACATCCTCGACAAGTTCTTCCTGACGTCCCAGAACCTGATGAAAGGTCCGGTGGTGGACGCCGGTGAGTGTTCAGAGACCGACGGCATTCGTCCATCGACGACGGACAACAAGAACTACGTCGAATGGTGCCTGGCGGCTGCGCGCACCTCCCTCGAAACGCTGCGCAAGCAGGAAGGATTCAAGGACGGAAAAGTCCCGAACGCGCTGCTCTACATCTACCTGCGGCATGCGCTGATGCTCGGGTACTGGGAGACCAGCCTCCGCCTGCATCTCGACGCGCAGATCGCGCTCCCGTCGTCGGTGATGCGCGAGCCGGCCTTCGTCCACGTCGCTCAGCCGGCGGCGGCCACCGCGGCCAGTGAAAGCCGTTTTGTGCACCTCTACAAGACCGATGCACGCATCACCGGTGATGCGGCAACTCTGGTGTCCGATCACATCCCGCGCGTGATTGGGCAATCGCGGTCGGCCCGCCATCTGCGCGAGCAGCTCGAAGCGCTCGAGTACCTCAAGGGACTGCCGACCGCGCGGCTCGAACGGCTCTTCGCCGAGCACATCGACTGCTGCAGCTATCGTCTCGATGCCTGGCAGCTCGGCCTGGTCCGCTGTCAACTCGAGATGATGCGGAAGCGCGGCGCGGACGGCGACGAGGGACGCCGGCGCGGCGTGTACGTCGGCGCGTTCGGCTGGCTCGAGGATGTCAAGGCCGAGAACAAGACGCTGCAGCCGGCCGACATCGATCCCGATCTCGATCCGGTCTTCAAGCGCGATATCGACCCGCCGCTGATGCACGACGCCAGCAACGGCGGATACGTCCACGCGCCGTCGCTCAATCACGCCGTCACCGCCGCCGTCCTGCGCAATGGCTATCTGGCCAACGCGACGCCGGCGAATCCGCAGACGATGGCGGTGAACATCTCGTCGGATCGCGTGCGGCTGGCCCTGTCGATCATCGAAGGGATTCGCGCCGGACAGAGCGCCGGCGCGCTGCTCGGCTATCGCTTCGAGCGCGGGCTGCACGACCGCCACAGCCAGGCGGAAGTCGATCAGTTCATCTATCGGATGCGCCGCGCCTTTCCGCTGCGCGCGAATCAGATCCCCGGAACGAAACAGGAAGCCGAAGGCGTCTCGATCGAGGCGATCGAGGCCCGCAATGTGCTCGACGGCGTGAAGCTGGTCGAGCACGTCCGCCGCACTGGCTCGGGCGCGTACCCGTTCGGCGTGCCGCTGCTGATGCAGCTGTCGCAGCCGTCGGCGCCGCAGGCGGCAGCGATCAACGCAGAAGTCGACGAGTTGCTGAATCTCTACGATGCGCTTGCCGATCTGGCGCTCGCAGAAGGCGTCCACCAGGCGGTGCAGGGCAATTACGATCGCGTCGCCGCGACGCTGGATGCCTACAGCAAGGGCGGCTTCCCGCCCGAACCGGCCGTCGCGCAGACACCGCGCAGCGGCATCGCCCTCACGCATCGCGTCGGCTTGCAGTTCGAGCCGGGGCTCGCGCCCTCGGGCACGCCGCGCGCGAAAGGGGAGCCGGCCGTGAACACGTGGCTGGGTCAGGTGATGCCAGCGCAGAACGATGTGTTCTGCCGGGTGCATTACACCGATCCGGTCACCGCGGATCCCGTCGACCTGACCGTGCGCCTTGGCGATCTCGGCCTCGCGCCGATCGATCTCCTGTACGTCGTGCGGCCGGAAAACGAGCAGGCGATGGCCGAGCTCGACGATCGTGTGTTCCGGCGCGTCGCCGCCACCGCGCCGCCGCGGCCGGACGCCATCCTGACGATCTCGTACCTGTTCAAGCCGGCATCGAAAATCAGCGTCTTCGAGCTGGCGCCGATGGTCGAGAGCCTTCGGTCGCTGTGCCTCCGCTCACGTCCGCTTCGCGCGACCGACATCGCGCTCCAGACGGAGGCCACCGAGAGCCAGGATCAGTCGGTCCACGTCGACCCGCTGCGGATCACGCAGGTGCGCACCGCGATGGATGCGTTGCGAGCCGGTCTGGAGGCATTTGCCGCGACCCTCGAGGCCCGGTTCGACGACATCGACAATCAGCGGGCGCAGATCATCGCCGGCATCGATCTGTCGATTGACGCGATGGTCGAACTGCTGTCGGACGCGGCGTTGCTGGGGATCCCGCAAAGCGGGTGGGGTCTGCTCTACGAGTCCCGTCGTCAGATCTTCACGAGCGTCATGACGCAGGTTCGCGAGATCGTGACGGCGTGGGACGACCGCCTCGCACAGTTCGATCAGCTCCTGGTCGATTACGGCAATCTGCCGGGCGCGGCGACGGACGAAGAACGAGTCGAGCTCGTGCGAAGCGCCGAACGCCTCGTGTCGACGCAGCCCATCAACCCGCCGCCCCCGCTGCCCGACGACTTCCGTGACGACGTCGCCGCCAAGCGCGCGCCCTTCGTGACGCGTCTGGGCCTGCTGCGCACGAACGTCGTCGACCGCAACACGACGACGCTGACCGACATGCTGAACGAGCTGCGTCCGCTGCTCCCGTTGACGGACTTCGACCTTCAAGGCATGACGCTCGACGAGACCGACGACACGATCGTCGTGCTCGCGTCGGATCTGATGACCCGCGCGGCCGGTCTCGCGACCGAGGCGCGCAAGCGCGTGAAGGCCGCCGACGATCTGCTCGCCGAGCACGTCACCGCCACGACGGCGGCGAAACGGGCCGAGCTGCTCGTCGCCGCTGCGAAGGCGCTCCTCGGCGACGACTTCCAGATCGTCCCGGAGTTCAGCCTGACCGCCGAACAGGGCGACGAGTGGGAGAAGGCGCTGAACGCGAGCGGAGGCGGCGATCTGTTGAAGTACCTGACCGATCCGCCGATCGAGATGCCGTTCCCGGTGGACCACTGGTTCTACGGCGTCGCGCGTGTCCGGCCGAAGATGGCCAGCCTCGAGAAGTTGACCATGCTGGCCGACGCGCTGTCGCAGCACGATCTGCCGCTCGATCCGATCCAGCTGCCGTCGCAGCCGGGTGACCGGTGGCTCGCGCTCGAGTATCCGCCCACGCCACCGATCTCGGGCGACAGGCTGCTGTACACGGCGCACTACTCGTCGCCGTTCCAGAAAGCCGCGCGCCAGTGCGGCGTGCTCGTGGACGAATGGAGCGAAGTGATCCCGGGAGAGGTCGAGACGACCGGCATCACGTTCAATTACGACCGGCCGAACTGCGAGGCGCCGCAGGTGATGCTGCTCGTCACGCCCGCGTCGGCGACCGGGCGATGGCAATGGGCGGACCTCGTCGACGCGGTGAACGAGACGCTCGACATGGCGAAGAAGCGCGCCGTCGAACCGGTGCACGCCGACAGCACGGCATATCCGCGCTTCCTGCCGGCGACGGCCATGGCCGTCACGCTCTATCCGATCTCGATCGCCGCGAACCTCGCGGTGAACAACAACGTGCTCACGCAGGTGCAGCGGTGACTCATGGCCACTGATCGCTTTGCCGTGGCGAACATCAGGGAGGCGCTTGCCTCGCGCACGTTCCCCACGATCACGCTCTGGAATCGCCTCGAAGGGCGGCCGCGCACCGAGAACTTCACGCGCGCGTTGCGCGCCGAGATCCGCGACGCGCTCTGGATGGTGACGCGCCAATGGCAGATGGGCGAGTACCGCGGCGACGATGCGGGGAGTCCGGTGTTCGCGAAGGTGCACATCGAGACGACCGAGCTCACGAAATTCAAGGCTGGCGCCGGTCCGGCAACGGCATTCGACAAGGCCGTTCCGCTCGAGGCCACCGTAGAACAGCGGCCCGTGCCGTTCGCGATCGGCGGGAAGCCGTTCAGCCTGGATCTGCGCCTGTTGATGGGACGTCAGTGGCTGAAGATGGTGGGCGCGCTGCCGTATCGCCAGGAGTTCATCGACCACTATCCGATCGAACAGCCCGACCCGACGGCAAAAGACGATGCCTACATCTGCGCACATCGCGAGGCGTGGGCCACCATCGCGGCTGTCGCGGAACGGATGATGGACGGCGCGAAGCTCTACCTGCACCTGATCGAGAATCCGGCCAATCACGCCTACGACGGGATCGGCGTCGACCCCGGCGACCAGGGCGCCATCGACACGGCAGCGTCGAGTTTCGTCCGCTGGTTCGAAGCGCTCATCTATCAGAAGGACGCGAACGACGCGTGGGAGCCCGATCGCCTCGAGTACCGGTTCGCGTGCTCGGCGCCGCAGGGTGCCGCCGAGAAAGTGTTTGCGGCCGACGAGTACTACCACGGGCATCTCGATTGGTACAACTTCGCGATCGATTCAGCCGCGTCCACGCTCGCCATCGCGGAAGGAGCGCCGGCGCCGCCGGACCCGCAAACCACGCACACCCTCACCCTCATCCCGACGCAGGTGACATTCGACGGGATGCCCAACACGCGGTGGTGGGCCTTCGAGGATGGGCGGACCAACTTCGGCGACATCAAGCCCGACCCGACCGATCTGTCGAAGCTCCTGCTGATTGAATTCGGGCTGGTGTATGCCAACGACTGGTTCCTGATTCCGTTTCAGCTCCCCGTCGGCGCGATTGCGAAGATTCGCGGGATGGCGGTGACCAACGTGTTCGGCGAGCGCACCTGGATTCGAGCGGCCGGCTCCGGACCCGACGAGAACTGGCAGCGCTGGAGCCTGTTCACGATCAACACGACCGCCATCGGCGATCCCGCCGACACGAGCCTGCTGCTGATGCCGGCGTCGCCGAAAGTGATGGACGGTGCGCCGTGCGAGGAGATCATGCTGGTTCGCGACGAGATGGCGAACATGGTGTGGGGCATCGAGCGCGCGATCCCGCTTCCGTCCGGCGGCACCAAGCCGGGCGCCGAAGCGGCGATCGAAACCGTTCAGTATTTCAAACGGCTGATCGCCGAGAGCGGAGTGCTGCCGCCGCCGGTGCCACTGCTGCCGAACGAGAGCAAGATCAGGTACGAGATCATGAGCTCGGTGCCCGAGAACTGGATCCCCTTCATCCCGGTTCACGTGCCCAACGACGTTCGCGAGATCCAATTGCAGCGCGCCTCGCTGCTGCGCATTCTCGAGGGCGACCCGGATCCGGCGCCGCGTCCGGTCCAACCGCGCACGACGCTGCTGCGGCAGGGGCTCGACAAGGCTCCCGCCGAGCCGTACTTCGTGCACGAGGAGGAGGTGCCCCGGGCGGGCACGCGCGCGACGCTGGCGTTCCGCCGCGCGCGCTCGGCGTCGGGGAAGCCGTACATCTGGCTCGCCGTCAAGAAAGAGACGGGCCGCGGCGAAGCCTGGAGCGGCCTCGCCTTCGATCGCATCGTCGACATCCCAGCGGCCGCGTCGTGATGGACCGCAGCGGTCCAGCGACGGCACGGCGCTCTAACGCTGCTTCTTCAGATACGCGAGCGCGCGCTCGAGGACCTCGTCGCGTCCAGACCGGACGCCCGCAATCGTCGGCGCCACGAGCACGTGCGGCTGAAGACCGACGCGCTGCAACTGCCGCCCGTCGGCGTGCCGCACGTCGTGGCCGCTGAAGTTGACGCGAAATCCGCCAGGCACGAAGAAGCTCGTGACGTCGCCATTCGCGCCCGCCGTCGGCGTTCCGACGAATGTCGTGCCGCTCGCCGCCTCGAAGAACAAGCCCGAGTGCTCCGACTGACTGATGGCGCGGTCGTCGATGAGCATCACGGTCCTGCCCGTGTACTTGGCTTTTTCTGACGTCGGGATCGGCTGCTCGAAGTAGAAGCCGGACGCGGACTCCTCGAAGCTGCTGTGCCCGGCGACCACCGCACGCCGGAACACGGCCCCGGTTCGGGCTCCCTTGGTGTTGATCCGCGGCGCGATGCTCCAGGCGGTACCTCTCGGATAGCCACGCATGTCGAAGACGATCGCCGCGGCCCCTTTCAACGCGTCGAACATCGCATCGACCTGCGGCACGTTCAGCCGCGTCAAATTGACATAGCCGATCGTGCCTTCGATGAGCCGGTACGGTTCGCCGCTTTCGCGCGGCTGCGGTGCCTGCCTCCGCGGGATGCGCACGCTCCGGGTTTTGCCATCGGCGCCGCGAAGCGTCAGCGTGGCCACTGATTCCGGCGGTCCCTGAAGAGCGACTGCGGCGATCCGGTTTCTCCGCGCGGTCTCGGTCGATGCCGTGACGTACGGCCGCAGCCGCGTCATTCGTGCTGCGAGTGGCTCGTCGTCGACCGACAGCACGACGTCACCGACGCGGACGTCGACGTCCGCCGGCAGGCCGTCGTACAGTCGCGTGACGAGAAATGCCTTCTCGATCTCGCGGACTTCGATCGGCGTCCGCCAGATGCCAAGGATTCGGGCCACCGCCGGATGTCCGAATGCTCCCGAATGCCCGTCTTCGACGCGTGCGACCATCTGCAGGACGGCGCGCGCGTACTCCTCCTCGTCGGCAGCGGCGATGAACTGCGGCAGCGACTCGGTGAGCGCGGTCTTCCAGTCGCCGATCAGCGCCTTGTACGGGTAGAAGTATTCGATGACGCTCCAGATGCGGAACGCCGCGAGCAGCCGATGCGCGACGTCCGGGTATGTCATGGCGCGGTACGGGTCGTCCGGCCGCCACCGCGGCAGCGGTGCCGTCCACGCGGCGCCGGTCAGGCGGGCCGGCGTGGGTGCGGCTTTCCGCCCCTCGACGATTGCGAGGGCTTCCGCCATCGGATCGGCGGCGATCGCATCGGCGGCCACGTCGGTTCCGATCTGCTCGAGCCGGACGATGGTGCGCCACTGCGCAGACAGATCCACGCTGCGAGTGTCTACGAGCACGTGATCGCCAAGGGGAGCATCGGAGACAATCAGCGCCTTGCCGGCCTCACGGAGCGCCACCGCGATTGAGGGGAGAACCGATTCGGCGTCGGTGACGAACACCACCCGGGACGGTGCGGTCCCGCCCGGCGCCGGCGAAAAGGCCGGCCCGGCGACGGTCAGGAGCCCCGAGGAATAACCGCCCGACGTCGTGCCCTGCTGCGGTCGATAGCCGGAATGGTGCACATACAACGAGGGTGGTCCCGACAAGGCGCTGGCGGTCAGCCCGCTCATCTGCGAAACCGCGAACGCAGCCAGGCCCCTTTCTTCAGGCTGCCGCGGGCGATGCCGGACGTCGAGCACGACCTGCCTTGCCTTCGCGAGTTCCTTGCTGACCCTGCCGAGCTCGCCCCAGAGCGCGATGCCGCTGTTTGCCTCGGCGTACGGGCCCGCGTTGACGACCAGCGTGTCGCCGGTCCAACGGCTCAGCGCGATCTCCCCTGATGACGGCGTGCGCGGGGCGATCTGCACGACGCGTGTCGCGGGATCATCGAGTTCCTTCAGCATCGATGCGACGGCACGCGCCATTTCCGCGTCGGTCGTGGCAGCGCGCACGGCCGGGATGGCACGGACGAGTGCGCCGTCCCAGTCGATGTCTCTTTGCATCAGGAAGGGGTGGAGATACTTGACGCTCGCCCAGACGCGCGCCAGCGTCGCGAGCCGTTCGACATCGCTGCCGGATGCGGGGACTGTCAGCAGCAGGGCGGCGAGCAGGACGACCGAGGGCGGCAGCAGTGATCGTCGGGCCATGTTTCCTCCTCCCTAGAGTGACACCGCTCCTGACGACGCCGGATCCTACCGCACTTCGTTTTCGGCGTAGGGAGCAGTGATTGCCCACTGCCCCCAGTTGGCGATCACAGCCTCGCTAGCCCGGCTGCGGCTCGACAACCACCTCTGGATCGTCGCGTACCAGCTTCAACGGGTGGTCGTCCACGTCCCTGGCCTCCATCTCCACTCGGAGACCGTAGAATCGCCTGTGATCGACGAGGTCCGCGAGCGCGCCGACCGGAACTTCGACTCCCTTCTTCAGGCCGTTGCCGACCTTGTAGTGCGTTCCGGATTCTCCCTTTGCCTCCATCTCCGCTGACAAGGGGCTCGCGATCCCGTGCGGCAGCGGCGTGAAGTCAACGAAGATTTTGTCGACATTCCCGATGCGGCCCGTGTCGTCGCGGAAGCTGAACATCAGTTGTCCCGGCCGTTTCAAATACAGGGGCTGCTCGTGAATGCCCATCCACTTCCAGCCGGTGTCCTTGGGGCCGGTCGACGCATCCGCCTGCTGCTCCCAGTACTCGTAGTCCAGGCGGCAGATGCCGTTGCGCGGCTTGGACTGTTCTTCGGGCAGCCGCAGCACGATCTTGTAGAAGTTGATTGGCCCTGGCTTCGCCATCACGCACCTCCGATCTTCGAGTGTCTTTGCCTCCGGCTCACGGCTGCCGTGCGGTGGCTGCCTCCACCCGCGCCATCAGCCGGTGATAGCGGACGTCGCTCCGCAGCCCGTGTAAGTCCGGATCACGTTGTATGTCGATGAGGGAATATTCGTGTCCGATCATGCGCTCGAGCACCGCCAGCGCCTCGGTCCGGCGGCCGGTGAGTTCGTGAACGAGGATCGTGCGGCCCAGGACGGACGCGTCGCGCTTCAGCAGATCCGGAATCAGGGCCAGCTCGCGTTGCGCACCGGCAGCATCACCGCGCCACGCACGGTACAGCGCCATCCGGCTGCGCAGCGTCGGATCGCCGGGACTGCGTTCGATCCGCGTCGCCAGGAGCTGAATCGCCCGATCGAGCGCCGTGTGGCTCTTCTCGCGGTCGCCGGTCCGCCGGCAGGCTTCCCCGAGGTTCGCCCAATACAGGTACACGTTCGCACGCAGTTCGACGGCCTTCTCGAATGCGACGACCGCCTGGTTCGCGATTCCCTTCCGCAGCAGCAGCGTTCCGAGGTTGTCGTACGCTCCTGCCTCCGGCCTGATCGCGATCGACTTCTGGAAGAGCGTCGCCGCGTCGTCGAGTTTCACGCCCTGCGCCAGGTACATGGCCCCGAGGCTGCGATAGGGCAGCGGGTTGTCCGGCGACATCCGGATGGCGCGCTGGAGCGCCGCCTCGGCCTCGTTGTACCGGTGTTCCAGGAACTGCACGACGCCGACGAGCATTTGCAGCTCCCAGTCGTCCGGTCGAAGTGCCAGCCCCTTTTCGTATTCCACCTCCGCGGCGCGCAGCTCGCCGTTGCCTCTCAACAGCTCGCCGAGGCCGAAGTGGGCGTCGGCGTTCCGCGGGTCGAGCGTCATCGCCTGGTCGAAGGACGTCCGCGCCAGCGTCCTGTCTCCTCCCTCGAGGCTGGCGAAACCGAGCGCGACGTGCGCCGCCGCGAGCATCGGGCTGCGCGCGACGGCCTCTCGCGCGTTCGACAGGGCCGGCTGAATCCAGGCCGCGTCACGCCCGTCCCGGTACTTCCGCCAGTAGGCCACGCTGAGACCCGCGTAGGCCGGCGCCGAGCCCGCATCTGCCGCCAGCACACGCTGGAAGCGATCGATGGCGCCGTCGATGTTTCCCGCGCGGTCGTACCGGCGAAGCATGGCGAACGCCTCGTCGGAGGCCTGGGCGAGCGAGCCGCCGGTCGGAGCCGCTGCGCGTTCCAGCCGTCCGGCACGATCCATCCACATGTAGAGGGCGGCGCCAAGAGCGGCCAGCACGGCGATCGCTGCCACCCCGGCCTTCCAGACGATCGACCGCGGCCAGCGCCCGTGTCTCGATCCTGCGATGCCGCGCGCGTCGGCGTGTGCCGCGCGCCGCAGCACCTGCTGGGCCAGCCTGATGTCCCGCGCGAGCTCCGCCATCGAGGTCGTGCGTTGTGCAGGATCGCGCGCGAGCGCGTGGGTCACGATGCCGTCGACGCATTCCGGAAGCTCTGGATTGATCGTCCGCACGGACGGCGCACCATCCGAAACTTGCGATCCTGACATCGGTGGGAAGCCGAACGGCCGCCGGCCGGCGAGCATTTCGTAAAACAGCACGCCGAACGAAAAAACATCCGAGCGTGTGTCGGTCGGCAGACCCGCGAGCTGCTCGGGCGACGCGTACTCCGGCGTGCCGACGAACAGGCCGGCTCGCGTCGACGGCGCCGTCACGGTGTCGCACGATTCGCTCCACTGCGTCCGCTTCGCGATTCCGAAGTCGAGCACCTTCACGACGCCGTTGGCGCCGACCATGATGTTGCCGGGCTTCAGATCCCGGTGGACGACGCCGGCCGCATGCGCGGCCGCGACCGCGTCGCAGACCTGCACCGAGTACGCCAGGGCATCGGTGATGGGCAGCGGGCCCGCCGCCAGCAGTTGCCGCAGCGTCTGTCCCTGGACGTACTCCATCACGATGACGTCGCTGCCGCGCCACGTGAGGACGTCGTGGATGGTGACGATGTTCGGATGATCGAGAGAGGAGGCGGCGCGCGCTTCGGCCAGCAGCCGGCGCCGGTGCTCGCGATCGACGGAGCGATCGCGGCGCAGGACCTTGAGCACCACGGAACGCCGCAGGCGGGTATCGTGCGCCCGGTAGATGACACCCATACCGCCTTCGCCGATCTTCTCGACGATGCGATAGTGCGAGACGTGCTGTCCGATCACAGGCACCTTCCGGACCGCTATCCGGACGGAGTGCCCGCCTTCTGGGGCGCTTTGGGCTAGCTTACGCTCCCCGCGCGCGGTGGGTCAAACCCGTCACCGGGCTTGGACGCAGTCTGACTGAGTCGCGCGTACGATCTGCCGCTGATCCCACATGTGATCGCACGCGAGGCAGACGAACCACCACCCGCCGTCGGCTTCGCCCGCGAGCACCGACGCCTGCGATCGGCAGGTAGGGCACGGCGGGGCACTGGCGGGGCGGCGGTCTGCTGTCCGACGATCCACGATAACCTCTGCCATTGACGGTCTCCCTCGCAGGGCTCGATCCGCATATCGGCCGCAGCGAGCTCACCGTCCATGGTAATCGCGGGACTATCGCGCTGCACCGCGGCTGGCGGGAGCGCCGCCGAGGTGCCGCAGCTTGTCCAGATTGCGCACCACGTACAGCGCTCGGTAGTACGACCCTTCGCGGCTGTGTGCGGATCCGACTCAGAGATGCGACCGTTCATATCTTGGGCGGCCGAACGCTCTCCCGAGTGCGTTGACGTCATCTCTCCCACCGGAAAAGCGCTAGCGGTAGCGGTAAATCGGCGCTGAGCTCGTCGATCGCGTCATGTTCGGGTCAAACGGCACGCGCGCGGTGTGGCGAAGGCGTTGCACTCCCGCGCGCGCGCGGGGCGCCGCGACGAAATCCCGCAAAACTCGAGCATTCGCGCTGCGGCACGTGTCGCCGTCGCCGCGTGGCAGATAAGGGCTCCTGATACGGAGTAGCTCATTGTTCCTCGCACTGACGTTCCCCTCGACGCGGAGGTGCCTATGCACGACAGAATTTCGTTTTACGTGAGTTTGCCAAATTGGATCCGAGAGCGCTGGTGGCAGGTCGCTTACCTCGACCCTTCGCCGTTCGGCCGAGAGCGGTTCTCGGAGATCCTCGCCGCCGGACCCGACGAGAAGTTCAACAACTTCGTCGCCGAGCAATTGAAGGCGCTGGGCGAGGGTGGAACGCCGCCGGCCGAAATCGCCGGACCTATCCTCAATTTCGCGGACGATCTTGCGGCGGGCCGGCAGCCGGTGCTGCGGGCGGGTGACTACATCGCCCTGCGTACCTTCATGAAGCGAGGCAGGGGCTAGTCAAGACAGCTCGATCGTCCAGCAAGGAGCGGCTCCGCCTTCTCCATGGCGTCCAGGCGGACGAGAGGCCTGCAAATGACGTTCGACGGATTCCCCCTCGTCATCGGTTGGGAGCTCACCCTGCGGTGCAATCTGAAGTGCCGCCACTGCGCATCGGCGGCCGCGAGGGCGCGAGACGATGAACTGACGCGGGACGAGGCGATTGGGATCTGCGATCAGTTGCCGGCGCTGCTGGTCCAAGAGGTGGATTTCACGGGTGGAGAGCCACTGCTCCACCCGCACTGGCCAGACATCGCCGCGCACCTGCATCACCTCGGTATTCGGACCCAGATGATCACGAACGGCCTCCTGGTCAGCCGTGAGACGCTCGCGGAGATGCAGGACGTAGGACTCACGGCGATCGGCACCAGTCTCGACGGCGTCGAAGCCACACACGATTACATCCGCCGCAAGCCCGGGTCTTTCGGAAAGGTGCTGGGCGCCATCGATGCAGCCGTTGCCGCTGACTTCACGGTGACGGTCATTACCACGGTACAGACGCGAAATCTGCCTGAGCTTCCCGCTATGTTCGATCTATTGTGTGGGAGGGGCGTGAAGTTCTGGCAGATTCAGCCGATGTTCTCTCTCGGCCGCGCTCGGACGGCTGCCGGCCTGCAGTTGAGCGCGGCCGAATTCCTGGAACTGGGGCGCTTCGTTCGCGAGAGATCGGAAGCAGCCGCAGCCCGCGGACTCGACTTGAGTCCTTCCGACCCGTATGGCTACTACACGGACCTGGACACCCGAACGGTTTCTTGGCAGGGATGTCCCGCCGGCCGCGCCGCATGCGGAATCACCAGCAACGGCAAGATCAAGGGCTGTCTGTCGTTGCCCGATCATCTCATCGAGGGAGACCTTCGGCAGCGAGATCTGTGGGACATCTGGTTCGATCCGGGCGCGTTTTCTTACACGCGGCGTTTTTCTGCCCACGATCTCGGCAGTTTCTGTCGCGGGTGCGACAAGGCGGATCAATGCATGGGAGGCTGTTCGGCGATGTCGTGCGGGAATACCGGTTCATTTCACAACGATCCGCTTTGCTTTTACAGAATTCTGCATCGTGGGGCTGATCACGGTCAGCGTCCGGAGTCGGCGACCGTCGGCTAAACTGTAATGTAAGCGTTCAGCAAAAGGCGTGGAAGTTCGTGATCGGACTCACCGCTCCGACGCCACAAATCCCAGCATTCGTAGGAATTGCGACGGTCTCCTTTCAGGTCATGATTCTCGCGGCGCTGTGAGCAATACGTCCTTCTCACTGACGGGGCACCATGGCCCTATCATGGGTCGATGCCGGAACAGTTCCTCACCGTTGCGGTCGAGTGCTACGCCGGCCACCGCGCCGAGCAGACACCGCGCACGCTGATCCTCGGCGGCCGCCGGATCGCGGTCGCCGAGGTGCTCGACGCGTGGCTGGCGCCCGACCACCGCTACTTCAAGCTGCGAGGTGAGGACGGCGACACATACCTCGTGCGGCACGATGACCGGTCCAACACATGGGAATTGACGATGTTCCGGGCTGAATGCCGAAGCGGTGCCCCTGACCTCGACGCTTAGGTCCGGGCCGTCGATCGATTACCATGCGTCCAGCACACGCACGCCCTCCGCGGAGCTCGTGATGTCGAAGAACATCGTTCTGTGCTGCGACGGAACCGCCAACGAATTCGCCCACGACAACACCAACGTCGTGAAGCTGTATTCGACGCTCGTCCACGACCAGCCATCGCAACGCACGTACTACCATCCCGGCGTCGGCACGATGGAGCCACCAGGCGCGCTGACACCGCTCCGGCGCCGTATGACGCGCCTGCTCGGACTCGCGACGGGCGCGTATCTGGAAAACGACATCCGCGATGCGTACGTGTTCCTGATGCAGACCTACGAGCCCGGCGACAAGGTGTTTCTCTTCGGCTTCAGCCGCGGCGCCTACACCGCCCGCGCCGTCGCCTCGCTGCTGCGCATGTACGGCCTGCTGCGCTCGGGCAACGAAGCGCTCGTCCCGTACGCGATTCGCATGATGATGGCGATCACGAAGGCTCGAGAGAGCGGCGGTCGGGACGCTGACGCGGTCGCACGCTACTTCGCGCTCGCGGCCGACTTCAAGGCGACGATGGCTCGCGAGTGCAAGCCGTGGTTCGTCGGCGTCTGGGACACGGTCAGCTCGGTCGGCTGGGTCGAGAATCCCGTCCACCTTCCGTATACGGCCGACAACCCGGATATCCAGTTCGGCCGTCACGCCATCGCCATCGACGAGCGGCGCGCCTTCTTCCGCACGAACCTGTGGCGGAAGGGCAATGATCCCTCGGCGCCGCACGGACCGATCGACGAGCTGCAGGTGTGGTTCCCCGGCGTGCATTGCGACGTCGGGGGCGGGTATGCCGAAGCCGAGAGCGGACTGTCGAAGCTGGCGCTCGAGTGGATGCTCGACGAGGCGACCGCACCCGCGGTTGGCCTGCTCATCGACCCCGCCAAACGTGGCGCGGTGCTCGGAAGGGCGGGCGGCCGGTACGTGCCCCCTGACCCTGACGGTCCGATGCACGAATCGTTGAAGGGCGCCTGGCTGCTCGCTGAATACGTGCCGAAGCGAAACTTCGACTGGACGACACAGCGGATCGAGCGGCGCATGAACCGCAGCGCACGCCGTACGATTCCGGCCGGGTCGTGGATCCACTGGTCGGCGTTCGAACGCGGCGGCGGATACGCCAGCCGGCTCCCTGGCGATGTGAAGCGGCTCCCCAAGCCTCAACCGATCTGAGGACCTACGACATGGCGTTGACACGGAAACAGATCTTCGAGCTGGTGTACGGGCCGGCCACGGGCGGCCGGCGCTTCACGCAGGATTCACCGGTGCTGCCAGACGTTTGGCTCGAATTCGGTATGCATCCCGGCGCGGCGCGCGATCTGCTGCTCACGCCGTTCAGCATCGGCGACGTCCGCACGCCGCCCGGCGAGCTCTACCGCATGGTGAGCCGCCGGTTGAAGGAGTACCGCAGCGGAGCCGGCAAGCCACGCGCGGGCACCGGGAGCGTCATCGCCGCGGAACCCGCACTCGGGACCGGCGTTTCGTTCAACCAGTCGACCGTGGTTGCCCACGTGACCTTCCGCGAATTGTGCCGCTGTATCATCCCGCTCTCGAAATGGTGGAACGAGCGGATCTGCGAATCGGCCGTCTCGACCGGCGCCGGTGGCCCGACGCGCGGCGGGCCGCGCCGCGACGATGCCACGAAATTCCGCGCGGGGACGGATTTCGGAGCGCGGCTGCGCGCCAACGACAGAAAGATCGCCGAGTCGTTGCGCGATCTCGCGAATTACCGGCGCAACCCTCCGGAGGCGCCGGCCATCCTCTGGCTCGTACAGATAGTGGGCTGCACGGCGTTGTCCGAGCCGAAGCGAGGCGCGGTGGCACGACGGCGCCCGCGCGGCGCTCGCGGCGCGGCGTCCGATTCAGATCCTGCGCTCGGCGAGCGGCCGCTGGCGGAGCGGCTCGCCGTCGTGCGGGCGGCGGCCGAGGTCTTCGACGGGCTGGTGCTCGAACGGGCCGAGCCGACCCTGTACTCCGTGAGCCTGAATCGCCGCGTGAAGTTGTCGGCGGCGAGGCGCCGCGTCAGACCGGTACAGCGCGAGGCGGCGCCGCCTCCGCCGCCGCAGCCTCCGGCGCCGCAGGCTTCCGAGGGTCCCGGCCCGGTCGCCTCGCCGGCATCGGTGGAGTGCATCAAGGCGGACGCGGCGATTCGCCTCTTCGCGCTCGACTGCTCCGATCTGACGTGGGCGATTATCGACAGCGGGATCGACGCCACGCATCCGTGCTTCCGAAAGCGCGACCCCGAGAACCGGAAGAGGCTGTTCGCTCACCCGTTCGTGAGTACCGATGGCGGCAAGACGTGGAAGAACCAGACGCGCGTCATCGCCTCCTACGATTTCACGCTGATCCGGCGGATCATCACGGACGACGAGGCTGAATTCGAGCAGTTACCCGCGCACATCAAGCGGCAGGTGGCGGGCCAGCGCGACCACATTCGGCGCTCGCTGCTCACCGGCAACGAACTGAACTGGTCGCTGCTCGCGCCGCTCCTCAAACTGCCGCACGACGCGACGTACAGGAACGACGCAGACCCGCTCAACGACCACGTGCCGAAGCTCGAACACGGCACGCACGTGGCGGGACTGCTGGGCGGCGACTGGCGTGCCGGCGATGCGCCCGTACCGCTGCGGCCGTCGAACGGCGCGCCGGACCGCGGTGATGATCCGCCGCCCGATCCGCCCAAGCAGGGATTCGCGGGCGTCTGCCCGGACATCAACCTGTACGACCTTCGCATCCTCAACGAACGAGGGATTGGGGACGAATTCACCGTCATCGCGGCGCTTCAGTTCGTGCGTTACCTGAACTCCCACCAGGACTATCCGACGATCCACGGCGTCAACCTGTCGCTGTCGATCCCTCATGAAGTCGCGAACTACGCCTGCGGCCGTACGCCGGTCTGCGAGGAATGCGACCGCGTGGTGGCCAACGGCACCACCGTCGTCGCGGCTGCCGGCAACGAGGGATATCTGCAGTATCTGACGTCTGACGAAACCGGCCGCTACGAGGGGTATCAGACGGTGAGCATCACCGATCCGGGCAACTCCGAAAGCGTGATTACCGTGGGGGCCACGCACAGAGAAGCGCCGCATACCTACGGCGTCAGCTACTTTTCGAGCCGTGGACCAACCGGTGACGGCCGTTTCAAACCGGACCTGGTGGCCCCTGGCGAGAAGATCGATGGGCCGACGCCCAATGGCGGGATGCGATGGCTCGACGGCACCAGTATGGCGGCGCCGCACGTGAGCGGCGCCGCGGCACTGCTGATGGCTCGCCATCGTGAGCTCGCCGGCCGCCCCGCGCGGATCAAACAGGTGCTGTCGATGTCGGCCACCGACCTGGGTCGCGAGAAGTACTTTCAGGGCGCAGGAATGCTCGACGTACTTCGTGCCATTCAGTCCGTGTAGCTCGCGGTCATCCGCGTCAGTTCATGATGCAGGGGAGGGACGCCATGCTGTTCAGTCTCGAGGCGGTGCAGGCGCTGCACGGCGACGCGCTGCTGGTGCATTTCGGCACGCCAGCCGCTCCACAACTGATGGTCATCGACGGCGGTCCCGGCACGGTCTACGACCGGCATCTGAAGCCGCGGCTGCTCCAGTTGAAGAACAGCCGCGCACCGGACGAGGCGACGCCACTGCCCATACGGCTGATGATGATCAGCCATATCGACGACGATCACATCAACGGCGTCCTCTCGTTGCTGCGCGACCTCGACCAACAGCGCCGGCGCGGCCCGTTGCCGTTCCGCATCGACGATTTCTGGTTCAACAGCTTCGACGACATCGTCGGAAAACAGGCGCGGACCGTTGCCGTGCCTGACAAGAGTCCAGGCCCGTCGGGAGGCGTGAAGACCGCGGCGGTTGGCAGCGTGCCCGCCGGCGCCGATCTCGAACATTCGACGCGGCTCGTCCTGGCGAGCGTGCCGCAGGGACGTGAGGTTCGCGATCTGTTGAAGAAGCTCGCGATTCGGTCGAACGGCGCGTTCGGCGGCGGACTGGTGCTGCGTCCCGCAGGCCCGAAACCGCAGCCCGCCCCGCTCGAGATCACCGTGATCGGGCCTTCGAAGCAGCGGAAGGACGACCTGAACGCGAAGTGGGACACAGAACTGATCAAGAAGGGCCTGGCGAAGACCGCCGCCTACGTCGATCGTTCGATCGAGAACCTCTCGAGCATCGTCCTCCTCGTCGAATCCGGAAAGAAGTCGATGCTGTTGACGGGCGACGCCCGCGGCGACGATGTGCTCGAGGGGCTGCGAGCCGCCGGCAAGATCAAGGGCAGCAAGCCGCTTGCGCTGGACGTCCTCAAGCTGCCGCACCACGGCAGCATTCGAGATGCGGACGTCGACTTCTTCGAGCTCCTCAGAGCCGATCATTACGTCGTGTCGGCCAACGGCAAGCACGAGAATCCGGATCTCGAGACGATGCAGATGCTCACGCGCGTCCGCTCGGACGACCGCTTCTCCATCCACCTGACCAACCACACGCCGTGGCTCGATAAGTTCTTCGCTGCCGAAAAGAAGAAGAAGCGCAAGTACCGCGTGCTCTACCCGGAGGACACCGCCGGCCGGACGATCGTCAACCTGGGGTCCGCGCTGAAGGATTGAGACGCGCCCCGCGGAACTTCCTGGACGACCGCCGATTGGCCAGGCAGCTCACTCGTTGTCCGATCGGTTGCCCGAGGATGCCCACTTTCACGGCGTCTCCTGCATCGAATCATTCGGAACGGCACTTGCACTGCGCGTCGTGCTCCCCGACGGGACCTTATGAGTCCAGTCACGGTCCGGGTATTTGGTGCCCACCCTGTTGCCGCCGCGCAGTACACGCGGGTCGTGACCGCAGAATCGGACCTGCGATTGACCTGCGACGATCAGTTCGACGTCGGCGTGTTCGACGGCGCGCTGCCATGCCTCGAGGCCGTGCTGCGCGCGGCGTGCGTCACGGCGCCAGCGAGCCGTCCGATCCTGCTCGTCGAGCGCTGCGACGAGGACTGCTGCATGCGCTGGATCCCGTTCGGGATCTGGGGGCTCGTCGCATTCGATCGATATGAGAGAGAGCTTCCCGAAGCTGTCCGCGTGGTGGCCAGCGGCCATCTTTGGTTTCCGGGGCGGTCGATTGTGCGGTGGATGCGGATCGATCGGACGGGCCTCGCGCCGTACGGAGCCACGCCATTGACCGAGCGCGAGCGGGAAGTACTCGACCTGCTGGTTCGCGGCCTGTCGAACAAGGAGATCGGCGGCGTGTTGCGGATCACGGAACGAACCGCGAAGTTCCACGTCCACAATCTCCTCGGCAAGCTGCACGTCCAGTCTCGCCGCGACATTCCCACGAGCCTTCGGATTGCCGCGCCTGGCCCCCCACCTGACCCTCCTGTCCCGGTCCGCTGATCCTCCTGATCCACGGGCCGTCCCGAGGGCCAGTAGCCCACGCCGAGTCTTCCTCCTACCGTGTTCGTCGCCGTCGTCACACGTGGAGGTGGATCCATGTCGGCCTCACACGGCCTGCGTCTGTTCGCGCCCATCGGCTTCACCCTCGCCATTGCCGGTTTCGCCTACGCCGGACAACGAGCCGAACCCGGCGCCCCGCCACTGACACGCGAGCAACGGGACGCGCCACGCGTGCTCATCCGCGACGGACGAGTCAGCGCGACCGTCGAGAACGTTCGCCTGGACCTCCTGCTCGACGAAGTTGCGCGGCTCGCCGATGTCGCGCTCGTGCGCGACGACGTCCCCGGTGACGAGCGCGTCTCCGCCGACTTCAAGGATCTCGCGATTGACGAAGTGCTCCGTCAGCTGCTCGCGACGCGCGACGCGTTCTTCTTCTATGGCGGCAGCGAGGATCGACCGGCGAGCCTGCGCGTCGTGTGGATCTACGGGCCGGGGAAGGGCCGCGGGCTGGTTCCGGTACCGCCCGACGCGTGGGCGAGCACACGGGACGTCGAGGATCGGCTCCGCGACGCGGATCCGGATGTCAGGGCGGCAGCGATCGAGACGCTGATCGAGCGGAAGAAGGGCCGGAGCCTCGACGCCGTGCTGCGGGCGCTGCACGATGCCGACGAACGCGTCCGCACCCGTGCGTTGTACGCGGCCCTCGCCGGCGAGCTCGAGGTGCCCGCCGACGCGCTGCGCGAGGCGCTCACCGACGCGTCCGCCAACGTTCGCTTCCTGGCGCTCGACGCGCTCGCGCAGCATTCCGACTTCGCCGCGATTGCACGCCGGGCGCTGCAGGATTCCAGCGAGCACGTGAGGGCGCGTGCCGCCGAACTGCTCGCCGCGCGCGACAGGGCATCACGGCCGCGCCAGAGTCCCGCCCCGCAACGGCCACCCAAACGCTAGTCCGTCGGAGGCACCCGGCAAGGGAGGTTGTCATGAAGCATCGATTTCGGACCCTCATCGTCGCAGCGGGAATGGCGCTGCTCGTCTCGGGAGTCTGTTTCTCCACCGACACATGGGCCCAGGGCGGTCCCATCGTTCGGCTCGCCGCAGACTTCCTGAACTTCAACGGCACCGAGACCTCGACGACCACGACGGCCAATCCTGCAACCGGAGAGGACGGCACCGTCGTCTTCCAGAAGACGGTCTTCGTTCCCTCCGGGGTCAACACCCTCTACGTC
Source organism: Vicinamibacterales bacterium (assembly GCA_048594885.1). GTDB lineage: Bacteria > Acidobacteriota > Vicinamibacteria > Vicinamibacterales > 2-12-FULL-66-21 > JBMDXB01. The sequence goes on along the minus strand of JBMDXB010000157.1, from coordinate 26,904 downwards.
ACATTTTCGGGGACGGGCGACACGCATGACGGCGCGGCGCTCTGGTTGAGTTGTCGCGTGAACGGCGCGTTCTGCAACCCCGGCTCCGGCGGCGCGGCCGGCGCACCGCCAGGATGGATTGCGCTGCAGAAGCACAAAAACTGGGTCGGCATCAGTGGCTTCCTCGTAGGCGATGGCGGGGGTGGCGGCGGAGATGTCCACGACAACGGCATCTATTACACCTGGTGCACGAAGACATCGACGGCGGGCGGGCCGTCGAGGGTCGAGCTGCGCCTGGCCACGTCGGGATCCGATCCCGAGACCGGCGGCGTGGCCCCGCCGACGGTGTTCTTCGAGGCCGCGCACGTCTACATCGACGCGTCGCGGATCACTGGACCGAATCAGTGCACGCCGGCGCCGCCGATCGGGGACTGAGGCCGGAGAGACGGGGTTGCGGGAACGCTCTCCCGCAGCCCCGGCTTCCTCCGCTGTCCGGAGATGTCAGGGCGCATCGTCAAAACGGGCAGTTCCCTGGAGCGGGGGCATCGATGCGAAATGCGCCGCCTGGCGGCACGTCGAAGTAGGTGGCCCAGAGTTCAGTATTCTGGCCGGGATTCAGATTACGGGCGAAGTGCACATGGCCCTGCCCGGAGTCGACGAACGCCTGTCCGGCTGAATACGTGCGACCCGCACAGGCCGGGTCATCGCCCGAATAGAGCGTCAGCTCACCGGATTTCACGAGAACGACGACTGGGCCGGGATGGCTGTGCCAGCCGGTGTGACCGTTTGGTCCAATGACGATCTGCTGCACAACCGTCTCCTGTGCGCCGTTCACGCCAACTACCTCGGACCCCCTGTAGGTGTCCTTGACGGCGAACTTCACGTCTACGCGATCCGCGAAACCGGCTCTTGCCATGACCACACCGCTCAGCACTCCGGAAGGCGGAGTGGCGAGGGCGATGGCTGCAAAAGCTGTTGCGGCCAGGACAAACGCGATAGCGAACGTCGAGATCTTCTTCATGTGGCACCTCGGGCGCAGAGACCAGACTCACCTTGTAGAACGGATTTTCGGTGCCTTGTTGGCGGGACGGATGGCGCCCTGGACCCTACCGCACCTGTCGCGCGAGCTCGGCCACCCAGTTCTGCACGATGACGAAGTGCGGCGCGTCGCCGCCGGCGGGCTGCTTGAGCATGAGGAACCGGCCGTCGGAAGCGACGTCGAACAGGCGGCCGAGGCTCCCCTCGCGAATCGCGTACCGCCCACGAAAGAGTCTGGTAGGGGCGCCGGCTTTCCACGTCGTGCCGGACTGGACCGGAACTGAGGCCATCGTGGCATCGGGTGTCATGTAGAAAAGTTCGCGACCATTGCGCGCCCAGACCGGGAACATACCGCCAGTGCTCGTCACCTGCCACAAGCCTCGATCGACGTCGGGAAACGGCCGGACGTAGATATCGAGCTGACCGGGACGCCTGGTACTTTCTCCTTCGTACGCGAGCCAGCGTCCGTCCGGCGAGATTTCGCCATTGCGCTCCTCGACCGGCGTTTCCACGAGGATCTGCGGTTCGGTCGGCGCCTGCAGCCGTACCGCCTGAAGGTTCTTGGTGAAACTGTGAAAAATCACGGCTGTCCCGTCACGTGTGATTGCAGTCGGCAACTGCATGTCGGGACTGTTGGTCAGGCGTTCAGCCGATCCGGTATCTGGATCGAGCAGGTAGAGATTACTGAACTTCCCGCCGCGCCACGAGCCAAAGACAATCCGCCGCGAGTCGGGCGTCCAGACAGGAAACCAGTCGATGGCCGGAGCAAAGGTCTTTCGTGATGCCACCGACCAGGGGCTGCCGAGGTCCCACACATAAAGGTCGTCGCCGGTGACGACTGCCAGGCGTTTTCCGTCCGGAGAGATCCGGAGATGGCGATAGTGGTCCGCAGGCAGGGACAGCGGTGTCTCGCGTCCCTGACGGTCGACCCACACGGGCTGGACCTGACTTCCCTCGACGATCACGCCGCGCGAGTACGCCAGCGTGCCATTGCCGGCAACATCGAACTCCGCTGTTGCTCCCAGCGCGCTGACGCTCACCGGCCGGAGGACCTCGATCGCCGCGCCTGCCGGTTCGAGTCGCCTCAGATCGAAACGCATGGCCCACAGCGCACCGCTTGCGGCATACGCGAGGTATCCACCCTCCACATATCGCGCCGCGTGACCGCCTTCGAGTACCGTGCGCCAGCGCCCGCTGGCAAGGTCCAGCACGGCGACTTTCGCCGCATCGAGTCCCCCTCGTGGGGGAAGAATCGTGAAGAGCAGGGCGCGGCCGCCTGGCAGCCATACGGGGTGCACGTGATCCCCCTCACCACGCTCGCGGTCCGGACGCGTCAGCACGGTAACTGGCCCGCCACTGGCGGCCACACGCTGCAGACCGGTATCGGTTGCGCCGGTGGCAAACACCAACGTATCGGCCGGTCCCCAAGCAGCGCCGCGCGACGGCCCGTCCATCGTCACCACGGTGACCGACGGTCCACCGGACGTGGAGACCTTTCTCAACGTGAACGCATCCTCGACGTAGGCGAACCACCGGCCGTCGGGCGAGGGGAAGAGGCCTCGGATGTAGGCGGCAGTCGTCAGGATCGGAACCGGCTCGAGCGAGTCGAGAGACCGGACGAGTATCTGTCTCGCGTCGGTGCTGATGTACCCCAGACGCGTGCCGTCGGGCGTGAACGCAAAGCTTCGGTCGGTCCCTCTCATGACGGTGTCCGCGGCGATGATCGTGCGGACGACCGGCCGTACCGCGGGCCGTTGTGCCAGCCAGACGGCGCCGAGGGCAGCGCCGACGACCGCGCCTGCAGCAAGGAGTACGACTGCCCGTCGTAGCTGCCGACTCATCGCGCCCTGCAACCGAACCGACGGCGAGTCGACACTGGGCGAGAGCGCCTCTTCGAGCTCGATGCGAGCGTCGCCAATGTGCTTCATGCGACGCCGGGGATCTCGTTCGAGGCAGCGGCGGATCAAGCGCCGCGCGGCTGGCGGCGTTCCCGGCGGCACCAGCGCGTAGTCGGGCGTCTCCGAGAGCACGCTGGAAAGGGTGTCGGCTGTCGTCCTCCGCGCAAATGGCGAGACGGCGGTGAGGAGCTCGAACAGGACGACGCCGAAGGACCAGATATCCGTCTGTGTGTCCAACGCTTCGCCGCGCGCCTGTTCCGGACTCATATAGGCGGCGGTTCCTCCGATGAGGCCTGGCTGCGTGACGCTTGAGGCGTCGCCGGCCCAATCGAGCGATTTCGCCAGGCCGAAATCGAGAACCTTCACCGTACCGTCCGGACGGCGCTTGATATTCGCCGGCTTCAGATCGCGATGGACGACGCCTTGCGCATGGGCCGCCTCGAGGGCGTCGGCGACCTGACGGCCAACGTCGAGCGCGTCGGCCACGGGCAACGGCCCCCGCGCCAGCCGCTCGGCGAGATCCTCGCCCTCGACCAGCTCCATCACCAGGACTTTGAGATCGTCGATCTCCTCGAGCCCGTGGACCACGCCGATGTGTGGATGGTTGAGCGACGCGAGTACGTGCGCTTCGCGTTCGAAGCGCGCGACGTGTGTGCGTTCCTCGCGGAACGCATGCCGTATGATTTTGATCGCGACGTTCCGCCCGAGGCGCGTATCGCGCGCGCGATAGACCTCACCCATGCCGCCGGTGCCGAGAAGTGCTTGCACCTCGAAGGCGCCAAGGCGCTGTCCCGTGAGGGGCGCCGTGTCCGGCTGATCGAGCGTGCCTCGCGCTGCGGCGATCACCGCAGCGTGAAAGGAACTCGCCGTAGCGCGATCGAAGCTCAGCAGCGATTCGACTTCGGCGCGAACGGTCGCATCGACGTGCTCTCGCGCGTAATACGCTTCGCGCTCGGAGGAAGATCGGTCTGCCAGCTCCCGAAACAGTCTGACGGTATCGGGGTCCATTGTGATCGACACGCCGGCGGGGGGCGGCGTCATTATAAGAGGGCGCCGGGCCGCGTTTCGCAGGTTTCAGCTGCTGAGCTGAATTTGCCATGTCCGACATCACGCGGCTGCTGCATCGAGTGCGCGAGGGGGAGCGAGCCGCTACGCAACCGCAGATTGCCGACCGCGCGCACTTTCTCGCACTCATGTCACGCGTCATGCGGCAGGTGCTGATCGATCACGCGCGGGCGTCCGCTGCCGGCAAGCGCGGCGGCGGCGACGCGCGCGTGCCGTGGGACACCAACATCGAAGTTCGCAGCGACGATCGAGCCGAGCAGCTCAAACTGCTGGATCTGCACCAGGCCCTCGAAGCGCTCGAACGCGAGAACGCCGCGCTCGCAGTCATCGAGATGCACCCCTGCATATCGTGCGAGACATAGACCTCCCCGCGTCCTTCCGAGCGGCCCGGCGCCGCTTTCAACCTGTAGAACGGGTTTCCGGGTGGAAGTGCGCGAGGGAAGCAGCGACCTGCGTTGTTGTCATTTCGGCTGGCCGAAGTAGAAGTGCACGCGGCCGCCGTAGCGCGACGTCCGGCCGTTCACCCGGTTGAGCTGGCCGGACGGGCCGAGCGTGTCGGCAGGATTGAACTTCGTTCCGATCGGCGTGATGGCGTGCAGCAGCGAGATGTTGCCTTCGGGAAAAGAGACAGCGGAACTGCGCGGATCGGGCGGCGGCGTTGGCGTGAGCATGCGAAGGAACAGGCCGTCCATTTCGCTGACGATAGTGATCGGGACCTCGGTCGTCTGGATCGTCGCCCAATACACGTCGGCGTGATGCCCTCGGAACTCGGGGTACTGCCACACGACACCCGTGACGCCGTCGTTCGCCGGCTTCTGCCACGCGTCGTACTCGACGCCGTCCATGCGGTTCTTCCACACGCGATACGGCCCTCGCCCGAGCCAGCGCATGCCCGTGACCTGCGATTCGGGATAGTCGAAGGTCACGCCAATGTGGGCATGCTCGCTCCCGCCCGGACGCAGCTCGTACTCGAGCGTCGTCCAGCCGCTCGCCTGCACGCGCCATCGCACGAGTCGCAATGAGCCTTCGGAGCGCGCCTCGATCACGTAGGCGTCGCCGTCGGCGAAGTGCTTCACCTGCGACGCCGCCTTGTCGTCCGGCACCGGACGCGGCCCGTTGGCGAACGACACGACGCGGCCGTCGCGCGTGACGCCGGTGATGCGTGCGTTGGACGCGTCGAACGCGAGCTGCGTCGCACCCGCGGTGACGATGATGCGGTTGTCTTCCGCACGCGCGGCTGGCGTATAGGCCGAACTTGTGGCGGGACTGAAGTCCCGCCCTACGACTGCGTTCGCCACTGTCGCGGGATCGACCAGCATCCAACGCCACGTGTAGAGCTCGCGGCCGGTGTGGTCGGTGACGGCGAGCGAGAGCGCATCGCCGTCGCGCCAGCCGGACGGCAGCCGCAGATCGAGCATCCCGCTTTCGCCCGGCCCCAGCGATCGTGGCGCCGCCGTGCCTTGGTGCAACACGACGTGGCCGGCATCCGCCTCTCGCGGCAGGCGGAACTTCAGGATCTGCCAGCGGAACGTGTGGGCGTCGAGCGCGGTGAACGAGTATTTGTTCGTGACGCGGAGCCGTCCGTCGAATCCGGGACCGAGCGGCGACTCGTCGATGGCGACAGGCGACCACAGCTTCTTGATGGTGGAGAAGCTCGCTTCCTTCTCGCGATATGGCCCGAGGATGCCGTCGGCTCCCTGATTGCCGGCCGCGTCGATCGCGCCGTTGCGATCGGTGCGGACGATGCCTTCGTCCGCGAACACCCACAGGAAGCCGCCGCCCGCGGCGGGATGCTCCTCGATGAGACGCCAGTAATCGCGCAACCCAGCGCCATGCCCGCCGTCGTAGAGGCCGTGCTGGAATTCGGTCGGCAGCAGGATGTCGCGCCCGTTGAAGAACGACTGCGCGCAGCAGCCGTAGGGCAGGTAGTGCGTGGTGTCGACGCCGTTGAAGTTCTCAATCGGGTGCAGGACGACGCGCTGCTGCGGATCCCACTTCGCGAACTCGCCGTCGAGCTCGACGTTCCAGCCGCGCTCGTTGCCGTTGTCCCACAGCGGGATCGACGGGTGATTGACGTCGCGGATCACGAGCTCGCGCACGAGCGGCCGGCCAACGTCGGTGTCGTACGCCTTCTGCCAGCCTCCCAGCTCGTCGAGCACGTAGAGGCCCAGCTCGTCGCACGCGTCGAGAAAGTGCTTGTCCGGCGGATAGTGGGACATGCGCACGGCGTTCATGTTCATGTCCTTCATCAACTGCACGTCGCGCACGCTGATCTCGGGACTCGTCGTCCGTCCCGAGTCGGGCCAGAAGGAGTGGCGGTTCACGCCTTTGAGGATCACGCGCTTGCCGTTGACGTAGATGCCGTCGCGCGGCCGCACTTCCACGGTCCGGAATCCGAACCGCTCGGTCGTCCTGTGGATCACGCCTGATGGTCCTTCGAGCGTGACCACGACGCGATGCAGGTTCGGCTGCTCCGCGTTCCAAAGCCTCGGATTGGCGACGCTCGTTCTCAACGTCACCTGTGCCTGGCCGGGCGTGGCCGTCGCGTAGAAATCGGATCCGACGCGCGTCCCATCCAGCCGCTCGATTCGCGCGGTGACCGTCGTCTCGCGCGTGACGCCGGCCAGGTACACATCCATGCGGAACGTGCCGTCGGCCCGCGCATCGATTGCGGTGCGCTCGATCGACGTCGAGGGATACGCCTCGAGGTAGACGGGGCGGTAGATGCCGCCGAAGACCCAGTAGTCGGCATCGCGCTCGGCGCGCGTGACCGACGGGTTCGACGACTGCTTGCTGACGGTCGTTTCCAGCAGATTCGGGCGTCCGTACTGCAGCAGCCCGCTCACGTCGTAGCGGAACTCGTAGAATCCGCCCTGGTGGACGGGCCCGGCGGCACGCCCGTTCACCTTCACGTCGGTGTCCGTCATCGAGCCTTCGAACACGAGGACGATGCGCTTGCCGCGCCATGCGGAAGGCACGTCGAAGCGATGCCGGTAGTGGCCGCGTTCGCTCGCCTTATCCTTGTCGTTGCCGTAGTTGTAGGCGCCGAATCCGTGCAGTTCCCAGTTGGACGGCACCGGGATCGTCGTCCACTCGCCGTCGCGGCGGCCGCCGTCCACCATGAACTCCCACTTGACCGTGTGGTCCTTGTCGGTGCCGGAGAGGTACCGCCGTTCCGTGTCCTGCGCGAACGCCGCGGCCGGAAGCGCGAGCAGCCACACCAGAGGGACCGACAGGGATTTGCGCATGAAGGCGATTGTAGGACGAACGATGCTCGGAGCGTGTAAACTCACGCCATCATGACATCGCATTCATCGACGCTCTTTCGACTCGCCGTCGTTCTCCCTGTCCTCGCGATTGCCCTCTCGGCCGCGGGACCCGCGGCGCAGTCGCGCATCAAAGTGATGCTCCTCACCGGCCAGTGCAATCCGTACCACAACTGGGCGGTCAGCAGCGCCGCCATCAAGCGCATGCTGGACGAGGCGGGGAAGTTCGACGTCACGGTCGTGACGTCACCGGCGAAAGGGCAGGACATGTCCGGCTTCAAGCCCTCGTTCGCCGGTTACGGCGCCGTCGTCATGGACTACGAAGGCGACGAGTGGCCGGAGGAGACGAAGCGGGCGTTCGTCGAGTTCGTGCGCGGCGGCGGCGGACTCGTGCTCGTCCACGCGGCCGACAACGCGTTTCCGAAGTGGACCGAGTTTCTCGAGATGTCCGGCGTCGGCGGCTGGGCCGGCCGCGACGAGAGCTGGGGGCCGAAGGTCCGTTGGCGCGACGGCAAGATGGTCCTCGATACGACGCCCGGCACCGCGAGCCATCCGCCCAAGCACGACTTCACAATCGTGTCGCGCGCGCCGGAGCATCCGATCATGAAAGGGCTGCCGGGTGAGTGGATGCACGCGAACGACGAGGTCTACAGCAACTTGCGCGGCCCGGCGAAGAACCTCGCGGTGCTGGCGACGGCGGTGCCCGACAAGGCAAAGGGCGGCACGGGCGAGCACGAGCCGATGTTCATGACGATCCAGTACGGCAAGGGGCGCGTGTTCCACAACACGCTGGGCCACGTCGGGCCGAAGGACGTCGAGCCGGTCGCGGCAATCTCCAGCGTCGACTTCATCGTCTCGATGCAGCGCGGCACCGAGTGGGCCGCGACGGGAAAGGTGACGCAAGCAGTGCCGCGCGATTTTCCGACTGCCGCCGCCGTGTCGTTGCGCGTGAAACAGCCGGCGCGATGAGCGTATAGTGGCCGTATGCGCGCGAGCGTCGTTGCGTTGACGACGCTGCTGCTCGTGCCGGGGCCCTCACAAGCGCAGTCGATCGAGCTCGCAGGCGGAGTGGACGTGCCGCTTCGGCAGTCGTCCTTCCTTTACGACACGCGCTACGTTCCTCCGGTCGTCGCGTTCGAATCCTCCGGCGAGGCGGGGCAGACAGTCACGCTTCAGCGCAGTCGCCGGCCAGCGGTCTGGGGAGCGGTCGCGTGGTTTCCGGCGCGGCACGCGGGCGTCGAGGCACGCGCCGGGTTCCGTTCCTCGACCGTGAGCGGAACGAGTGGCCCGCATCACGTGTCGCTGACCTACACGTCGCGGCAGCCGCCGGACTACGTCCCGCGGCAGTTCTCGCTGCAGACCTCCACCGATCAACCTGCGCCCGGGGGGGAGCTTCGGACCGTCTGCCTCGACGTCCTGGCGATCGGCCGCTTCGGCGACGCGCGGCGTCTCGAGGCGCGGGTCTCTGGCGGCCTGGCGCTGGTCGCTGTCAGCGGTGAGTTCGAGCCTGTCGCTCTCAGCGTGTTCCGGCTGGGCGGCCACTCGACGCTGTTCAGCGACGATCGCGCGCTGACGCTTACCGTCGATCGCAAGTGGAGCATTGGCGCGGTCGCCGGATTCGACGTGTTTCGCGCGTTCACCAATCGCGCCGGATTCACCGCGGGGCTGCGAGTCATGGCGCCGCGAACGATTGGGGCGCCGGTCCGCGTGACCGCCGTCGGCGACGGCCTGTTTTCGCTGACCGTCAGCGAGGCTCAGGAGATGCTCGCGCCCGCTCCGTTGCGTATCCGTCCGTGGACCTTCGATCTCAATTTCGGACTTCGTCTGGTGCTCTGATGACCGTCATCATCTTTGCCATGCTTGCCGCGCTCGCGCCGCAGTCGAGCGCCGCGCAGATTTCCATCATTCCGCGACCTGTTTCCGTCAAGCCGCACGACGGAACGTTCCGCATCACAGCGAACACCACGATCGTCGCCGACGCCGCCAGCGCGCGGATCGCCCGGCAGCTCGCGGACTATCTCGAGCCGGCGATCGGCTTCTCGTTGCGAGTGCAGGTCAGCGCCGTAAATCCGGCCGGCGCGATCGTCCTCCGACGGGATGCGACGCTGAAGCGCCTCGGCCGCGAAGGCTACACGCTCGAGGTGCAGCCCTCGCGCGTCATTGCGCGCGCGCCGGAGCTCGCGGGACTGTTCTACGCCGTCCAGACGATCAGGCAATTGCTGCCGCCGGAGATCTTCAGAGAGGCGCCGCCAGAACACGTCGAGTGGACGTTGCCCGCCGTCACGATTGAGGACAGACCGCGCTTCGCCTGGCGCGGCGCGCACCTCGACGTCGCGCGCCACTTCATGCCGCGCGAGTTCGTGAAGAAGTACATCGACCTGCTGGCGCTCCACAAGCTGAACACCTTTCACTGGCATCTCACCGACGACCAGGGCTGGCGGCTCGAGATCGAGCAGTATCCGAAGCTGACGAGCGTCGGCTCGTGCCGCAAGGAGACGCTCGTCGGCCGCTACGTCCGCGACGAGAAGCAATGGAAGTTCGACGCGACGCCGCACTGCGGCTTCTACACCCAGGATGACGTGCGCGAGATCGTCGCGTATGCGAAGGCGCGATTCATCGACGTCGTGCCGGAGATCGAGATGCCCGGCCACGCGGTGGCCGCCATCACGGCGTATCCGGAGCTCGGTCTCGGCGGCGAGCCGCTGCAGGTGGCGACGCGCTGGGGCATCTTCAGCGACATCCTCAACGCGGAGCCGTCGACCATCACGTTCATGCAGAACGTGCTCACCGAGGTGATGTCGCTCTTCCCGAGCCGCTACATCCACATCGGCGGCGACGAGGCGGACAAGGCGAAGTGGAAGACGAACGCGCGCATCCAGCAGCGCATCAAGGAACTGGGGCTCCCCGACGAGCACGCGCTTCAGAGCTGGTTCATCCGCCAGATGGACGCGTTCCTGACCTCGAAAGGCCGGCGCCTCGTCGGTTGGGACGAGATCCTCGAGGGCGGCCTCGCCGAGAACGCCGTCGTCATGTCATGGCGCGGCGTCAAAGGGGGCATCGAAGCCGCCCGCGCGAACCACGACGTCGTCATGGCGCCGACGACGCACACGTATCTCGATTATTACCAGTCCAAGGATCGCGCGAGCGAGCCGCTGGCGATCGGCGGGTTCCTGCCGCTCGAGACCGTCTATGGCTACGAGCCGATTCCCGAGGAGCTCGAGCCGCAGTTCGCGAAGCACGTGCTCGGCGCGCAAGCGCAGCTCTGGACGGAATACCTGCCGACGCCGAAGCGCGTCGAGTACATGGCGTTTCCGCGCTTGACCGCGCTTGCCGAGGTCGTGTGGACGCCGAAGGAGCAGAAGGACTACGCCGGTTTTCTCGAGCGCCTGCGCCCGCACCTGCAGCGCCTCGCCGTGCTCGACGTGAGCGTCCGTCCGCTCGACAGGTAACCGGTTCAGACCGCGACGATTTCGGTCGGCTTGATCTTCGAATGCAGCGCCGGCAGCGCCATCCGGTACGCCGCCGTGACGCCCGCTTCTATCTCCGCCAGCGGCTTCACGGGCACGAGATCGATCACCGCGGACGGCGGCAGACCGCTCTTCACCAGCGTCGCGACGGCGCCCTCCACCATCGCGTGCAGCGCGGCGTCCGCGTCGGCGGCGGGCAGCCCGAAGCTCGCGGCAATTTCGCGCAGCGCCTGCCACTGGAACCAGAAGTAGGTCGGGCCCATGCCCGTCAGCACCGCATACGCCTCGAGGTGCGACTCAGGCACTTCCGGCGTCTGTCCCCACGGCGAGAAGAGCGCGGCCAGCGAGATCTGTTCGTCGGCATCGACGCCGGTTCCGTAGGTGACGGGGTTGTAGCCGCGTCCGATCAACGACGGTGCGTTCGGAATCATCCGCACGATGCGCGAGGTGCCTGAGGCGGCCTCGAGCGCCGCGATTGGAATCTTCGGTGCCAGCGAGACGAGGATCGCCTCACGCGTGAGATACGGCCGGATTTCCCAGACGGCCTGGATGACGGCGGGCGGATGCAGCGCGACGAAGACGACGTCGGCCAGCGCGGCGGCCTCCGCCGGCGCGTCCTCGACGGCCGGCGCCATGGCGTGCAGCGCCTCGACGGCCAGCGGGTTCAGGTCGTGCACGCGAACGCTGTCCGGCAGGGCCCGGGCGCGAGCCCACCCCCCGACCAAAATGCGCGTAATTCTGCCTCCTCCGATGAAGCCCACGGACTGCATGGTGCCTCCTCTCTGCCGAAGGTCCGGACGCGGTGCCGGATTTCTCGCGGCGGAGATGCGCACCCGGGCACACGAAGACCAGATTTTCCCCGGCCTTTCAGCAGGTCGAGAGAAACCGTGCAATTTCCACGCTGGTCCGCCGGTGGCGCCGGTTTCGCTTGAACTCGCAAGGGGTATGTGCACGTGACAGGATTTCCGGCCCTCCTCCTCGGACTGGCAGTCGCCGCCGGCATCACCACGCCGGATCGCGAGCGCGTCGCGCGTGAGATCGAGACCATGCTGATTGCGCCGTGCTGTTTCACGCAGCAGGTATCGGTGCACGGCTCGCCGGCGGCGGACGAGGTGCGAAAAGACATCCGGCGGCGGCTGGAGGCCGGAGAGACGCGAGATCAGATCCTGGAGGCGTATGTCGCGCAGTACGGGAACCGGATCCTGGCCGAGCCTCCGGCCGCCGGTGCGGGCCGGGTCCTGTACGTGCTGTCGGTACTCGGGTTCGTCGCTGGCGCGGCGGTCCTCGTCGTCGCGCTGCGGCGCGTCACCCGCCGGCGCTCGGCGACTCTGGAATCGCATCCCTTGCCGGTCGGCGCCCCGGACAGCCGATACGCGCAGACGCTGGACGATCAGCTTCGTGACCTCGATTGAGGGGTGATGCCGCGGAAGATCCCGCACCCCTGCCGGATTTTCCGCACCTCAGCTCGGCGGGACTTCGGCACTCTCCGGCACTCCGTGGGCAAACGAGCCTCGGATGCCGTACCATGGAGTGGCACCCCTTGTGCATCTTCGCAGGCACCGTGTTCCAGGTTGTACGCAAGTTCTCGGCGGTCTTCGCGCTGATCGCGCTGCTGGCGCCCGCGGCGGGGGCATTCTGCATGCCCGAGCCGTCGCGCCACTGCGAGATGGCCGCCCAGATGTCCGCCCATGCGTGCTGCGACGTCACGCGGATCGCGCAGTGCGAATGCCAGCAGCCTGATCACAACGACGCCGAGCCCGCGAAGCGTCTGTCGAACGGTTCGGCGGCGTATTCCACCGCGCTGACGGCGACGCCGGACCTCTTCGTGCCGGCCGTGCCGCGGCCTCGCGCGCGTCGGTTCGAAGTGCCGCCTCTCGGTACCTCGGAACGTCTGAGCCTGCTCGCTACCCTCGTCATCTAGCGTCGTTCCCAAACCACAACTCACGGATTGTCTGGTGATGGGTGTGCGGATCCGTCCGCGCGCCGTTTTGGGAACGTTGTCATGCGAGTCGCACTTTCTCTCGTCCTTTTCTCGTTCGCCGCCGCGCCGGCGATGGCGCAGGAGCCCGCGCCGAGGCTGACGCTGGCCGACGCCGTCGCGCTGGCGCTCAAGAGCCATCCGGAGATCCTCGCCGCCGAGCAGCGCTACGAGGCTGCGCGGCAGCGCCCGGTGCAGGAGCGCAGCCTGCCGGATCCGATGGTGTCCGCGGGCTGGGCCTCTTCCGGTAATCCGCTCCCCGGGGCCGGCCTTGGCAGCGAACCCACGGCCAACATCGGCTTGATGGTCACGCAGGAGGTCCCGTATCCCGGCAAGCGTGACGCGCGCGCTGCCGTGGCCGACAAGGAAGCGGACGCCGAGTTCCAGCAGATCGAAGCCGCGCGGCTGAGTGTCGGCTCGCGCGTGAAGCAGGCGTATTACGCGCTCGCCTATACCCACGCCGTCGGCGACGTGCTCGAACGCAACCGCGACCTGCTGCGCACGCTGGTGAAAGTCAGCGAGCAGCGCTACGCCGTGGGGCAGGCGGCACAGCAGGACGTCATCAAGGCGCAGACGCAGATCAGCATCCTCGAGCTGCAGCAGCAGCGCATCGAGCAGCTGCGGCGCGCGCGTGAAGGGGCGTTGAACGCGCTGCTGTCGCGGCCCGCCGGCACGCCCATCGGCCTGCCGGAGGATCTCGTGTTCACGCCGTTCGCCGAGCCGCTCGACGCGCTGAGTGCGCGGGCGTCGGCGAACGCGCCGATGCTGAAACGCGACCAGTTGATGATCGATCGCGCCAGCCTGGCGGTGAATGCCGCGCGGCTCGAGTTCAAGCCGGACTTCGCATTCTCCGGCGGCTACGCGAACCAGGGATCGATGCCGCCGATGTACGAGTTCCGGTTCGACGTCACGATTCCGCTGCAGAGGAAGCGCCGCGCCGCTGCCGTCAGCGAGCAATTGAACCTGGCAGCCGCCGCGAAGCAGACCCTCGCGAGCAGCCGCCTCTCGCTCCAGGGATCGCTCCAGGAAGACTACGAGATGGCCGCGACATCGGTGCAGCTCGCGACGATGTACCGCGACACGGTGCTGCCGCAAGCACGCCTCGCGCTCGAGTCGTCGATGGCGAGCTACCAGACGGGCAGCGTGGACTTCCTCTCGGTCCTCACGAATTTCACGATGGTTCTCGAATACGAGATGTCCTACTTCGAGGAGCTGATGCAGCTCCATCAGGCCATCAGCCGGCTGGAAGAGATGACCGGCACGCCGATCGCGCACTGAGGTTGCCATGAAGATTCTGAAATTCGTCGCGTTCGTCGCCTTCGTCGCCCTCGCGTTCGGCGGCGGGTACATCTATCGAGCGGTGAAGGCGAAGCCGGCGGCAGCGGGCGGCGCTGCCGAGCGGAAGATCCTCTACTACGTCGATCCGATGCACCCGGCCTACAAGTCCGACAAGCCGGGCATCGCGCCGGACTGCGGCATGGCGCTCGAGCCGGTGTATGCCGACGGCGGCGCGGCCGCTCCCGCGGCCGGCGCCCAGCGGCGAATCCTGTATTACCGCGATCCGCAGGATCCGAAGTACACCGCGCACACCGCCGGCCTCAATCCCGAGACCGGCAACACGCTGGAGCCGGTCTACGCCGACGATCCCATCGCGCAGCCTGCTGGGGCGATTCGCGTCCCGGTCGAGCGGCAGCAGCTCGTCGGCGTCAAGTTCGCGACGGCGGAGTGGACCGACAGCACGAGGACGATCCGCACGGTTGGCACCGTCGCCTACGACGAGACGCGGCTCGCCAAGGTCCACCCGCGCATCGACGGCTGGGTCGAGCGCGTGTTCGTGAACTTCACCGGCGATTTCGTCAAGGCCGGCCAGCCGCTGCTGACGATTCACAGCCCCGAGCTGATCGCGTCGCAGCAGGAGCTGCTGCTGGCGCGGCGCGCGCGCGACCTGATGGCCAAGAACCCGATGGCGAGCGCCGCCGAGGGCGGCAACTCGCTGTTCGAGGCGGCTCGCCAGCGCCTCGAGCACTGGGACCTGAGCTCTGATCAGGTTGAGCGCGTGCTCAAGACCGGCAAGCCTATCGAGAGCGTCACGCTCCACTCGCCGGCGACCGGCTTCGTGCTCCAGCGCGACGTGTTTCCGAACCAGCGCGTGTCTCCCGACAGCCAGCTGTACACGATCGTCGACTTGAGCCGCGTGTGGATCATGGCGGATGTGTTCGAGTCGGACATCCCGCTGATGCGACCGGGTGCGCCCGCGCACATCACCTTCACGTCCGGCGCGGCGCCGATTGCCGCACGCGTCGCCTACGTGCAGCCGCAGGTCGATCCGATGACACGCACGCTGAAGGTGCGCCTTGAAGCGGCGAATCCCGGCGTCCGTCTCAAGCCGGACATGTTCGTGAACGTCGAGCTCAGCGTGGCCGGCGACAAGCGGCTGACGGTGCCGGCCGGCGCCGTCGTCGATACCGGCGCGCGCCAGACGGTGTTCATCGATCTCGGCAACGGCTACCTCGAGCCGCGTCAGGTGACCGCAGGCGAGCGCATCGCCGATCGCGTCGTGATCACCGCCGGCCTCACGGGCGGCGAGCGCGTCGTTGCCTCGGGCACGTTCCTGATCGATTCCGAGAGCCAATTGAAGGCCGCCGCAGGAGCGATGGGCGCTCCAGCGGATCACTCGCAGCACGCCGCCGCGAAGCCGGCGTCTCAGGACGCTGCGCCGAAGACGACCGCGCAGAAGGCGCCGGCGCCTGAAGAGCATCGCCATGATTGACGCCATCATCGAATTCTCGGCGCGCAATCGCTTCCTCGTCTTCCTGCTCGTCGCCGTTGGCGTCGTCGCCGGCGTCTACTCGATGAAGACGGTGCCGCTCGACGCGATCCCGGATCTGAGCGACACGCAGGTCATCGTCTACTCGCGGTGGGATCGCAGCCCGGACATCCTGGAGGATCAGGTCACCTATCCAATCGTCACGGCGATGCTCGGCGCGCCGAAGGTGAAGGACGTCCGCGGGTTCTCGGACTTCGGGTTCTCGTACGTCTACATCATCTTCGAGGAAGGCACGGACATTTACTGGGCGCGCTCGCGCACGCTCGAGTACCTGTCGTCCGTGCTGCCGCGGCTGCCGCAGGGCGTGAAGACCGAGCTCGGCCCTGATGCCACGGGCATCGGCTGGGTGTTCCAGTATGCGCTCGTCGACACGACCGGCACGCACAGCCTCGACGAGCTGCGCAGCTATCAGGACTGGTATCTCCGCTACTACCTGAAGGCGGTACCGGGCGTCGCTGAAGTCGCCGCGCTCGGCGGCTTCGTCCGGCAGTACCAGGTGCAGGTCGATCCCAATCGCCTGCGCGCGTTCAACATCCCGATCGACAAGGTCCTCGACGCCGTCCGTCAGGGCAACGACGACGTCGGCGGCCGGCTCGTGGAGATGGCGGGCGCGGAGTTCATGGTGCGCGGCCGCGGCTACGCTCAGAAGGCGGAGGACATCGGCGATATCGTGCTCGCACGCAGCGACGGCGGCGTGCCGGTCCGCGTCCGCGACGTCGGCCGCGTCGTCCTCGGCCCGGACATCCGCCGCGGCGTCGCGGATCTCGATGGCACGGGCGACGTCGTCTCCGGCATCGTCGTGATGCGCGAGAAAGAGAACGCGCTCGCGGTGATCGAGCGTGTGAAGGCGAAGCTCGACGAGCTGCAGCAGCAGGGATCGCTGCCGGCCGGCGTCAAGGTCGTCACGGCCTACGACCGCTCGGAGCTGATCCTCCGCTCGATCGACAACCTGAAGCACACGCTGACCGAAGAGCTGATCATCGTGTCGCTCGTCATCCTGATCTTCCTCTGGCACATCCCCAGCGCGCTGATTCCGATCGTGACGATTCCGGTCGCCATCATCATCGCGTTCATCCCGATGCGGCTGATGGGCGTGAGCTCCAACATCATGTCGCTCGGCGGCATCGCCATCGCCGTCGGCGCCATGGTCGACGCCGCCATCGTCGTCGTCGAGCAGACGCACAAAAAGCTGGAGATCTGGGATCGCACCGGACGCAAAGAGGACTACCACCGCGTCGTCATCGACGCGGTCAAGGAAGTGGGCGGCCCGAGCTTCTTCGCGCTGCTGGTGATCGCCGTCTCGTTCCTGCCTGTCCTGACGCTCGAGGCGCAGGAGGGGCGGCTGTTCACGCCGCTCGCCTACACGAAGAACCTGACGATGATCGTCGCGGCCGTGCTCGCGATCACGCTCGATCCGGCCATGCGGCTGCTGTTCACGCACATGCACTCGTTCTCGTTCCGGCCGCGATGGTTGGCGCGGACGGCAACCGCGGTGCTCGTCGGCAAGATCCATCCGGAAGAGAAGCACCCGATCAGCCGCGTGCTGATTCGCTGGTACGAGCCGGTCTGCGCGTGGGCGCTGCGGTGGAAGTGGACGGTGCTGGCGAGCGCCGTGGCCGTCACGGTGGCGACCATCCCGGTCTACAACAAGCTCGGCTCGGAGTTCATGCCTCCGCTCGACGAAGGCACGCTGCTCTACATGCCGTCGACGCTGCCCGGCATCTCGGTGACCGAAGCGCAGAAGCTGCTGCAGGTGCAGGACCGGCTGATCAAGCAGTTCCCCGAAGTCCATCGTGTGCTCGGCAAGGCGGGGCGCGCGGAGACGTCAACCGACCCCGCGCCCTTCTCGATGATGGAAACCGTCATCGTCCTGAAGCCGCGCGACGAGTGGCGTCACGTGGAGACGTGGTACTCCGACTGGGCGCCCGAGTGGCTGAAGAAGCCGTTCCGTCGCATCACGAGCGACCGCATCTCCACTGAAGCGCTCGTGGCCGAGATGAACGACGCGCTGAAGCTGCCGGGCGTGACGAATGCCTGGACGATGCCGATCAAGGCGCGCATCGACATGCTGACGACCGGCGTGCGGACGCCGGTGGGCGTCAAGATCTACGGCGCCGACGTCGCCGAGATCGAGCGGATCGGCACGGAGCTCGAGGCGGTGCTCGCGCGGGTCCCCGGCACGCGCAGCTCCTTCGCCGAGCGCACGTCGGGCGGGTACTTCCTGGACTTCGCTTGGAACCGCGACGAGCTCGCGCGCTACGGCCTGTCCATCGACGACGCGCAGATGGTCGTCATGTCGGCGATCGGCGGCGACACCGTGACCACGACCGTCGAAGGCCGCGAGCGCTACGCCGTCAACGTCCGCTATTTCCAGGACTATCGCAGCGACGTCGATCGCCTGAAGCGCGTCGTCGTGCCGGCGATGGACGGCCGGATGCAGATTCCGATCGGCCAGCTCGCCGACGTGCGGCTGGTGCCCGGCCCGGCGATGCTGCGCAACGAGAACGGGATGCTGAACGGCTATGTCTACGTCGACGTCGCCGATCGCGACATCGGCAGCTACGTGGCCGACGCCAAGCAGGCGGTCGCCGCGGCCGTGAACATGCCGGCGGGTTACTCGCTCGTCTGGAGCGGCCAGTACGAATCGATGGAGCGCGTGCGCGAGCGGCTGAAGATCGTGCTGCCGGTCACGCTCTTCCTCGTCGTGCTGCTGCTGTATCTGAACACGCGGTCGTTCCCGAAGACGTTCATCATCCTGCTCGCCGTGCCGTTCTCGGCGATCGGCGCGATCTGGCTGCTGTACTTGCTCGGCTACAACATGAGCATCGGCGTCTGGGTCGGGCTCATCGCGCTGCTCGGCGTCGATGCCGAGACGGGCGTCTTCATGCTGCTGTATCTCGACATCGCCTACGGCGAGGCGAAGCGCGAAGGCCGTCTCCGATCGCTGAAAGACCTGCAGGAGGCGGTGCTCCACGGCGCCGTCAAGCGCATCCGGCCGAAGTTCATGACGGTCGCCTGCATGTTCATGGGCCTGGTGCCGATCATGTGGTCGATGGGCTCCGGCGCCGACGTCATGAAGCGGATTGCCGCCCCGATGATCGGCGGGATCTTCACCTCGTTCATCCTCGAGCTCGTGGTCTATCCGGTCATCTACGAGATCTGGAAGTGGCACTTCGAGCTCAAACCCGCGCTGGCGCGCGCGCATTCATCAACCCAGGGAGAGCTGTCATGAAATCGATCATGTTCGTCGTAACCGCGCTGATGCTGACTGCCGCTGCACCGACCGATCCGGAGCCGAAGACATACACCGGCATCATCACCGACACCATGTGCAAGCTGGACCACACGCACATGAACGTCACGCCAGAGGCGAAGTGCGTGCGTGACTGCGTCGGCGACGGCAAGACCTACAAGTACGCACTGATGACGGGCGACAAGCTGTACACGCTGAGCGACCAGGAGACGCCGGCGAAGTTCGCGGCGCAGAAAGTCGAGGTGAAGGGCGTCCTCTACGCGAAGACGAACATCATCAAGGTCGAGAGCATCAAGGCGGTGAAGTAGTCGGAGTGGCCTCCCGTAGGGCGCGTTCAGGCGAGCACGCGCGGGCGCGATGCCATGACTTTCACGAGCGCGAGACCGGCGGCGAACCCACCGATGTGCGCCATGTACGCGACGCCGCCGGTCTCGGTCGTTTGCGCCATCGAGCCGATCCCGTTGATGAACTGAATGACGATCCACAAGCCGAGGACCACAATCGCGGGGACATGGGCGAGTCCGCCGTGCGTGAGCACGCGAATCCGATTGTGTGGGAACAGCAGCAGGTAGCCACCGAGTACGCCGCTGATCGCTCCCGATGCGCCCACGGCGGGAACGTTCGATCCCGGTCCGAAGATGATGTGCGCGAACGATGCCGCCGCTCCGCACGCGAGATAGAAGAGCATGAAGCGCAGCGCGCCCATCACTTTCTCGAGATTGTCTCCGAAGATCCAGAGGTAGAGCATGTTTCCGCCAAGGTGCATCCAGCCGCCGTGGAGGAACATGGAGGTCAACAACGTCGACCAGAAAGGCAGGGGAATCGTCGGGGGAATATCCTGCGCCGTCGAATACTCGCGCGGCACCACGCCCCAGGCCTGAATGAACGATTGGAGAGCGCCCGGAGATGGCTGCGAAAGCTCGACGAAGAACGCGAGCACGTTCAACGCGATGAGACCGAGCGTCACGAACGCCGGGGGACCGCCGCGCACAGGTTCGTCGCCAACTGGGAACATGGTGTGCCTCCGCCCACACGTTCCAGCAACGGCGATGCCGGGAGTCACGCCTCAGCTTCGATGACTGAAGCTGAGGCGCTGCCTTGCCGCGACTACCAGCGACGAACGGCGTCGTCGACTTCGCGCTCCGCCTCTTCGCGCGCGTACCCGTAGCGTTCCTGGACCCTGCCGATCAGCTGATCGCGCTTCCCATCCAGGCTGTCCAACTCGTCGTCTGTCAGCCGCCCCCACTGCTCCTTCGCCTTGCCCTTCACCTGCTTCCAGCTTCCCTCGATCTGATCCCAGTTCATGGCACACTCTCCTTCCTGTCGGAGGAGCAAGACCGGTGCCCTGAGGCGTCGCGGGGATTGCTGCGGCACTCCCGGCTGATACACTTGCGGCCATGTGTCTTCTCCGCCGGCTGGTTCTGTTCCTTCCTATTCCTTTCCTGGCAGCTCTCATACCGACTCTGTCGGCCCGTCAGCCGCAGGCGCAGGACACCTCCTGGGTCGCCGCCAGCAACAAGCACGCGCAGGTCCTGCTCGACGTCTTTGCCCGCGTCAGCCCTGAAGGGGCGGGGCAGTTCGGCGTCGAAGGGCTCGACGAGCAGGTCTCCGACGTCAGCGAGGCGACCCAGCGGCGCGCGATCGAGCAGATCAAGGCCGCGCGCGTCACGCTGCAGGAGGCGCTGCAGGCCGAGAGGCACCCGCTCGTCCGCCAGGATCTCCAGATTCTGATCACGCGCGCCGACGAGGGGCTGCGCGGCGCGGACCTGATGCAGAACCGGATCGTCCCCTACATGGACGTGACGGGCCTGGTTTTCGGCGGCATCCGCGCGCTGCTCGACGACCCGCTGCCCGCCGCGCGGCGGCCCGCGGCGGGCGTCAGGCTGCGCAAGTACGCCGGGCTCGTCGAGGGTCACGAGCCCGTCGCAAGCGTCGCGGCGCGGCGCACGCGCGAGAAGCTGAAGGATCCGAAGCTGCTGCCGCCGGCGCGTGCGCAAGTCGAGCGCGATCTCGCCAACGCCGCCATCCTGCAGCAGGGGCTCGCGGGCCTCTTCCAGAAGTTCAATATCGACGGCTGGCGCGAGCCGTACGAGACGCTGCAGAAGCAGTTGAAGGACTACGAGACGTTCGTCCGCGGCGAAGTGCTGCCGAAGGTGCGGACGGATTTCCGGCTGCCGCAGGAGCTCTATCGCTATTCGCTGGACCAGGTCGGCGTCGACATTCCCGCCGAGAAGCTCGCAGCGGAAGCGCGCGCGTCGTTCAAGCAGATTCAGGACGAGATGGAGCAGCTCGCGCCGAAGGTCGCGAAGGCGCGCGGCTTCCAGGCGACGGGGTACCGCGACGTGATCCGCGCGTTGAAGAAGGAGCAGATCGTCGGCGATGCGATCCTGCCGCACTACCGCGGCCGGCTCGCGCAGCTCGAAGAGATCATCCGTCGCGAGCAGCTCGTCACGCTGCCCGAGCGCGAAGCGCGCATCCGCATCGCGACGCCGGCCGAGGCCGCAAACGTGCCGGCGCCCAACATGCGGCCGCCGCGGCTGATCGGCAACAAGGGGGAGTACGGCGAGTTCGTCCTGCCGCTGAACATCCCGGCGCCGCCCGGCGCGTCCGCCAAGACGCAGAAGTTCGACGACTTCACATTCGAAGCGGCGTCCTGGACCCTCACGGCGCACGAGGCGCGGCCCGGCCACGAGATGCAGTTCGCGAAGATGATCGAGGCGGGCGTGTCGGTGCCGCGCGCGCTGTTCGCGTTCAACAGCACGAACGTCGAGGGCTGGGGACTCTACGCCGAGTGGATGGTGCTGCCCTACATGCCCGTGGACGGGCAGCTGATCTCGCTGCAGTTCCGGCTGATGCGCGCGGCGCGTGCGTTCCTCGACCCGGAGCTGCACATTGGGAAGGTGACGCCGGAGGAGGCCCGCCGGGTATTGCGCGACGACGTGATCCTCTCTGAGGCGATGACGGAGTCGGAGGTCGAGCGCTACATGTTCCGCACGCCCGGGCAGGCGACGTCGTATTTCTACGGCTACACGCACATGCGGAACCTGCGCGCGGACGTGGAGCGCGCGCAAGGGACGCAGTTCAGCGCGCGCGCGTTCCACGATTACGTCCTCGCGCAAGGATTGCTGCCGCCGAAGCTGCTGCGCGATGCCGTGATGCAGCGCTTCGGGCGCTGATCCCTTCTTCTACACCGGTCGCCTGGTCGTGCCCTCATGGGCCGGGCGCCCCGTCAGCGAGTTCGGCGCGTTCAGGTGCGCGCCATCGTCGACGCCGACACCGAGCCGATCGACGAGCTCACCGCCCAGCCAGCCGCTCACAGCCCCGAGCAGCAGGCCCACGACACCGAGCGAAAATGCCGGCGTGTCGGGGATGTAGCTGAGGTTGCCCGTCCGCATCCAGAGGCTCATCGCGAACAGCGCCACCACCACGACGTTGGCGAGACCGTGGTAGAGGCCGATTGTCTTGGCACGCGTGCCGGCTGGAATCGCGAGCCAGTCGATCGCGCCGAAGACCGCCGCCAGCAGACCGCTGATGATGCCGCCGGCAATGTTCCAGTACGCCACGGTGGCAAAAGTCTGCCGGTCGGTGACCAGATAGATCACGTCGCACACGACCGCCATGATGAGCAGCCCCAGCGGCAGGACTATCAACATCGGGTGAATCGGATGGCCGAGGAGCTTTGCTCTGCTTTCCATCACACCTCCTCCAAAAGGGCATCGCTGCAACCCCCACGCCACCGCGGCCGGACAGTGCCCTCCAACCGCGTCAGACGGCCGTTCGACCAGTACGACAATGAGGACACCGCCCTTGAGGGTGACAAGGCCGCCCAGCGTTGAAAACATTCATCTGCTTGGATTTAATGTTGACGTCGGCGTCCCCCACGTCCGGGCACATGCGTTGCAGCGGCCCGACCGCCGGCAGGACTCCTCTGAGGCGAAGCTCGGCTGATGGTTCGCAATATTCGGGAAGGCAGCTCAGTCTAAGGAACGGATGGTCATGGCTCATTGCTTCCGCGTGACGGTGTGTGTGCTCGCTCTGGCGCTCTTCACTCCCTCCGCCCTGCTCGCGCAGGGAGATTACTTCGGCCGCAACAAGGTCCAGTATCACAAGTTCGACTTCCGCGTGCTGAAGACGGATCACTTCGACGTCTACTACTACCCGGAAGAGGAAGAGGCCGCGAAAATGGCGGCCCGCATGGTGGAGCGGTGGTACGCGAGACTGTCGAAGCTGCTCAATCACGAGCTGCGCGGGCGGCAGCCGCTCGTGCTCTACGCCAGCGGTCCGCACTTCCGCGAGACGAACGCGGTGATGGGGGAGATCGGTGAGGGGACCGGCGGCGTCACCGAAGCGTTCAAGCGCCGGATCATCCTGCCGTTTGCCGGCCCGATCGAGGCGACCGATCACGTCATCGGGCATGAACTCGTCCACGCGTTCCAATACGACATCACGAACACGAACGTCAGCGGCAACAACGCGGGCGCGCTCGCGCTGCCGCTGTGGTTCATCGAAGGGCTGGCGGAATACCTGTCGATCGGCCCGGTCGACCCGCACACCGCCATGTGGATGCGCGAGGCGGCGCGCCGCGAGAAGCTGCCGGCGATCAAAGACCTCGACGATCCGCGATATTTCCCGTACCGCTATGGCCAGGCGTTGTGGGCGTATCTCGGCGGCAAGTACGGCGATCAGGTCATCGGCGACCTGCTGCGCCAGTCGCTCGGCCGCGAAGGGATCGAAGGCGCGTTCAAGGAAGTGCTGGGTATCGACGAGAAGACGTTGACGACGGAGTGGCACAACGCCGAGTTCGCGGCGTACAAGCCGGTGGCGGAAGTCACGGCGATTCCGGCCTCGTTCGCGCGGCCGGTGATCCTGAAGGAGAAACGGGCCGGCTTGAACGTCAGCCCCGAGTTGAGCCCGGACGGCTCGCGGATGGTGTTCTTCTCCGAGCGCGATCTCTTCTCG
The DNA here is from genome assembly GCA_048594885.1 of Vicinamibacterales bacterium. Lineage (GTDB taxonomy): Bacteria > Acidobacteriota > Vicinamibacteria > Vicinamibacterales > 2-12-FULL-66-21 > JBMDXB01. The sequence goes on along the minus strand of JBMDXB010000157.1, from coordinate 3,174 downwards.
ATCGATCTCTATCTCGCCGACGTGGCAACGGGGAAGGTGATCCGCAAGCTCACCGACACGGCAACCGATCCCCACTTCGAGAGCCTGCAGTTCCTGCAATCGGCCGGAGCGTGGGACCCCGCCGGTCAGCGCTTCGTGTTCCCGGCGATCAGCAAGGGAGACCCCATCCTGTCGATCGTGAACGTCGACAACGGCAAGGTCGAGCGCGAGATCCGCATCAAGGAAGTCGACGAGATCGTCAATCCGTCGTGGTCGGCGGATGGCTCGCGCATCGCCTTCACCGCGCTCATCGGTGGTTTCAACGATCTGTTCGTCTACGACCTCAACGCGAATCAGCTGAAGCGGCTCACCAACGATCCGTACGCGGATCTCGACCCTGCGTGGTCGCCCGACAGCCGGCAGATCGCCTTCAGCACCGACCGCTTCTCGACGCGGCTGCAGGACATCACGCCGGGCCACTTGAAGATCGCCATCGTCGACGCCGCGTCCGGCGCCGTCCGCGAGGCCGGCGGCTTCGACGGCGCGAAGAACATCAGCCCGCAATGGGATTCGGACGGCCGCTCGCTCTATTTCCTCTCGGATCGCGGCGGGATCACGAACATCTACCGGGCGCCGGTAGACGGCGGTTCGGCGTCGCAGCTGACGAACCTCGTCACCGGGGTCACGGGCGTTACCGCGCTCAGCCCGGCGCTCTCGGTCGCTCGCAACCGCGTCGTCTTCAGCTCCTACGAGGACGACGGCTACAGCATCTACGCACTGGAGGGGGCCGACACGATCGCGGGCAAGCCGCCGATCGATCTCCCGGTCAACGCGGCCGTGTTGCCGCCGCGGCGAACGGGACAGGGACCGGTGTTCTCGGCGATTCAGAACCGCAATTTCGGCCTGCCGGCGGCGCCGAGCGATCAGCCGGCAGAGCCGTACAAGCCGAAGCTGACGCTCGACTTCGCCGGCCAGCCGTCGATTGGCGTCGGCACCGATCCATTCGGCACTTACGCGTCCGGCGGCATCTCGTTCCTGTTCAGCGACATGCTCGGCAACCACACCGTCGGCACCGCCGTACAGGTCACGAGCCGGTTCGACGAGTTCGGCGGCACGCTGATGTACATCAATCGCGCGAACCGGTGGAACTGGGGCGCCGCGATCGACCAGACGCCGTACGTGGCGCGCGGCTACCAGACGGGCGTCAGCGGTGATCTCTACGTCGAGCAGGAGTACCGGATTCTTCAGATCGATCGCTCGATCTCCGGCATCGCGGCCTATCCGTTCAGCCGCGCGCAACGGGTGGAGTTCAGCGCCGGCGTGCGGCAAATCGGCCTGAAGGAGGATGTCCGCACGCGCGTGTTCTCGCTCGTGACCGGCCAGCAGCTCGCGCAGGAGGAGGAGGAGTTGGGCTCCTTCCCGACGCTGAACCTCGGCGAAGCGTCGGCGGCGTTGGTCTACGACACGTCGATCGGCGGCATGACCAGCCCGATCCGCGGCAGCCGCTATCGCCTCGAGCTGTCGCAGAGCGCCGGCTCGCTCCTGTATTCCGGACTGCTCACCGACTTTCGCACGTACTTCATGCCGCGGCAGCCCTTCACGTTCGCGCTGCGCGGCCTGCACTACGGCCGCTACGGCCGCGATTCCGGCAACGATCGGCTGCCGACGCTGTTCCTCGGTTATCCAGGGCTGGTCCGTGGATACGATCAGGGATCGTTCCGGGCAGGCGAGTGCGGCATCCAGATCGACGGGACGTGCCCCGCGTTCGACCGCCTGATCGGCAGCCGCGTCGCTATCGCGAATGCCGAGTTGCGCTTCCCCCCATGGGGCGCGTTCGGCGGCGAGGGCTTCTACGGTCCGCTGCCGATCGAGGTGGCGCTGTTCGCCGACGCCGGCGTCGCGTGGGGCAGCGTCGAACGGTTCGGCGAGAGCGACAGGAAGCCGGTGACGAGCGCCGGTGTCGCGATTCGCGCGAACCTGTTCGGCTTCGCCGTCGCCGAGATCGATTACGTGCGGCCGTTGCAGCGGCCGGGACGGGGATGGCTCTGGCAGTTCAGCCTGAGGCCGGGCTGGTAGTCCGAGGGTCCGAGTGGGCCGAGTGGTCCGAGGGTCAGGGTGGCCGAGTTGAAGAATGACGATTAAGCCGAATCCCTATGCGGAGGACCTCGGCGATCGCGATGCGCTGGAAGCTTATGCCGAGACGCCGGAGCGAATCCGGCGTCTCGTCGCCGATTGGCCGCACGATCGGTTCGAGCGCAGCTACGCGCCGGGCAAATGGAGCGCACGCAAGGTGCTCATCCACCTCGCGCAGACCGAGCTGGGGCTCGGCACGCGCGTCCGCTTTGCTCTGACGGAGCCCGACTACCAGGCGCAGCCGCTCTCACAGGACGACTGGCTGGCGCTGGACGAGGCCACGGACGCGCGCGCGGCGCTCGATGTCTACACGACGCTGCGCCGCTTCAACCTCGCGATGTTCCGTCGCCTGACGAGCGATCAGCGGGCGACGACGTTCCGCCACCCGGAGTACGGGCTGCTGACCGTCGACTGGGTTCTCGGCCAACTTGCCGGACACGACATCCATCACCTCAAACAGCTCGAGACGATCCGCTGAGATACTTCCGCAGCTCGGCGAAGGCGCGGCCACGATGGCTGACACCCGCCTTCTCGTCGCGTTCGATTTCGCCGAGCGTGCGGCCGAGCGGCGGGTAGAAGAAGATCGGGTCGTAGCCGAAGCCGTGCACGCCGCGTGGCTCGCGGGCGATCTCGCCGTTCACGACGCCCTCCGCCTCGAACAGGATCCGCCCTTCGTGCGCGAGCGCGACGTGGCACACGAACCGCGCGGGACTGCCGTCGAGGCCGCGCTCGGCGAGCAGTTCGTAGATCTTCCGGAACTTCACGGCGTAGTCGGTGCCGTGCCACCGCGCCGAGTGCACGCCAGGCGCGTTGCCGAGCGCTTCGATCTCCAGCCCTGAATCGTCCGCGGCGCTCGGCAGTCCCGTGGCCGCGGCGTAGTAGAGCGCCTTCAGCCGCGCGTTCTCCGCGAACGTCTCGCCCTGTTCTTCGGGCTCCGGGATGTCGGGGAAGTCCGCAAGGCTCACCAGCGTCACAGGCGCGCCGGCGAGAATGCCCTCGATTTCCCGCTGCTTCCCTGGATTCGTCGTCGCGATGAGCAGGGGGTCAGGTCGTGGATTATCG
>JBMDXB010000156.1:0-34082 GCA_048594885.1 Vicinamibacterales bacterium | reverse complement strand
GTCGATTGCGGATTGGATTCTCGATTGGCGATTGGGGAATGGACTGACGATTGCGGATTGGGGATTGATTGCGGATTGGCGATTGGGGACTGGGGATTGGATTGGGGATTGGATTGGGGATTGGATTGGGGATTGGATTGGGGATTGGATTGGGGACTGTGATTGCCGATTCGCAATCAACCAACCGGCAATCCATTCACCAATCCACAATCTTCAATCCAATCCCCAATCGTCAATCCCAATCGTCAATCGCCAATAGCGTCAATCCGCAATCGACGCTCGGCAATCGGCAATCGACGTGACCTTAGAGGTGTCGTAGGGCGACGATTGGATCGACGAGCGATGCGCGATGGGCGGGGAGGTAGCAGGCGCAGAAGCCGGCGAGGATCGGCGGGATCGGTACCAGGGCGAGCATCCAGGGATCGATGACGCCGATTGGGACAGGCGTGAGTGAGGCGATGATCGAGCGTCCAGCGATGCCGATGCCCAGTCCGATGGTCAGCCCCTGCACGACCGGTGCGTAGCCGTCCTTCAGCACCAGCCGCTTGATGGCCTCGGCCGTCGCGCCACACGACATGCGGACGCCGATCTCTCGCGTGCGGCACGTGACGAGCTGCGATTGCACGCCGTACAGCCCTACCATCGCCAGAAAGAGCGTCAACGCGCCCAGGGAGAGTGCCACGATGCCCGCGCCCCGCAGGAACACGTACGGGCCGGCCAGGATCATGCGACCCGTACCGGCAACCGAAATCGCCAGATCCGGATCCGCCTGGCGGATGGCATCGCGCACGACGCGCGCGGCGGTCGCAGGATTCTGCGCGCGAGCGACGACGGTCACCGACGGGTAGAACGACTGCGCGAACGGGCGGTACACGACGTTTCCGCCCCTCATCAGCATGTGCGTCGTATCCGTGTCACGGGCCACGCCTACAATCGTCACGAGCTGAGGAACTGGCCCTGCCGTGGTGCGGCCGGAGCGGCCAAAGACATCCTTCACCTGCAACTGCCGTCCGACGACATCCGACGTTCCGAACACTCGCCGCGCCGCAGACTCGCTCAGGACGATGACAGGGTTCGCGGCGGCATCGTCGCGATCGTCGAATCCGCGCCCGCGCAGCATCGGGATGCCAGTCGTCCTGAAAAAGCCTGGCGTGGCGGCGATGAGCAGCGCGTCTTCGTACGAGCCTGTGGGAAGAATCGGCTTGTCCGGCGTCGACAGGAGCGCCAGCGGCGTGATCGTGGTGCCGAACGGCAGCCCGGTCGACACCGCGGCGGTCTCGATTTCCCGATTGCCGCCAACGTGCTGCATTACGCGATCGAGGGCGCGGCGTGCGCGCGGCTCGTCCCAACGCTGCGTCACGAAGTCGACGCGTGCCACGCCCATGCGATCGATGTCCACACCCGAGTCGTGACGCGCCTCGGCGACGAGGTAGCGGACGCACATCGAGGCGATGATGAAGAACCCGGCCGAGATTGCGACTTGCCAACGCAACAGCGCGCGCTGCCGTCCTTTCCGCGGCGCTCCGACGCTTCCGGACGACGCGGCCAGCTCCCGACGCACGTCAACGGTCCGTGTGAGCTGCATCGCCGGTTCGAGGCCGAACACGACAAGCGACAACACCAGCGCGCTGGCGGCGGCCACCAGTGCCGTGGCATTTACTTCCGGCCGAAGCGAGACGATCCAGTGTTGCGCAAACGGCACCTCGACGTTCAGCAGGACGATGAGCGCCTGGAGGACGAACCAGGCCGCGACGGCGCCGGCGGCGGCGAGCAGCAGACTCTCCGCGCACTGCTCGCGCACCAGGCGCCATCGCGAGGCGCCCAGCGCCCGGCGGACGGCAAACTCCGACTGCCGAACGGTGCCGCGGGCGAGCGCGAGATTCGCCAGATTCGTGCAGGCCACGACCAGCAGCAGCGCGACCAGGCCGATGACGATCAGGCCGAAGCGCCGCATGCCGTCGCCCTGCCGGTTCAACTCCGCCACTGTTTGCGCGGACCAGCCGCGCAGTCGCGGTCTCCCCTCCGGCGCCGGCACTCTCGGATACGTGCGATCCAGCGCGGCGGCAAACATGGAGAGCTCCGCAGCCGCTGCCGTTCTCGTTGCTCCCGGGGGCAGGCGTCCGAACACCGTCAGCGATGGACGCTCGCGGTCAGACGGCACGGCCCTGGACACCCACTCCGCCGCTCCGAGCGGCACCCACAATTGCGGGCCTGTTGGTCCGGGGATGCCGCCGCTGAACGAGCGGCCGGCGACGCCGACGACTTCGAACGGACGACCCGACAGCCGGATCGACGTGCCCAGAATCGCGGGGTCACCCCGGAATCGCGTACGCCACAGCACGTCGCCGAGCACGACGACCGGCAGCGGCGGCGACTCGTCGGACGGCTGGATGACGCGGCCGATCGTGGCGCGCACGCCCAGCGTCGCGAAATACGATCCGTCCACCGCCTCCGCAGGCACGAGCTCCGTCGTCGCCGGTAGCGCCACGGCGGGAAAGATCGCCTGAGCGGCGGCGATAGTGCTGAAGCTCGTTTGAGCGGCGCGAAGATCGTCGTAGTCCGGGCGCGAGACAACCGAACGGACGCTCTGACGCCCGGACTGCGGCGCCGTGACGAGCACGACGGTGTCCGGGTCGTCGATCCCCAGCTCCTTCCAGAGCACCGCGTCGACGACCGAGTAGACCGCGGTCGTGACGCCGACGCCCACGGCCAGCGACAGCACGGCAAACGCTGTGAAGAGCGGTGTGGCAGTCAGCCGCCGCGTCGCGAGCCTGAAGTCGCCGCGAAGCCCGTGCACGATGCGTCCGGCCCTGAAGCCGTGTGCATCGCGACACCGCTCTTTGCAGGCTTCCACCGCGCCGAACTCGAGACGGGCCTGCCGCAGCGCGTCGTCGCGGGACCTGCCGCCAGCCACCAGGTCGTCTGCGCGGTGCTCGATGTGCAGCGCCAACTCCTCCCGCATGTCCTGCTCGAAGCGACTGCGCGAGAACACAGAACGGAGAAACTCCGGCAGTGACCGCATGGCTATACCTCGTCCGTACGGCTCTTCAGCGCCGCGCCCATAATCCCGACGATCCGGTTCCAACCCTCCGTTTCCTTGCGCAGGCGCCGTCTGCCGGCAGCGGTCAGGCGATAGAACTTCGCCCGCCGGTTGTTGTCGGACGTTCCCCACTCGGCATCCAGCAGACCCTGCCGCTCGAGGCGATACAGCGCCGGATAGAGCGCGCCCTGCTCGATCACCAGCTCGCCGCGCGTCATCTGCTGCACGCGCCGCAGTACGCCGTAGCCGTGGAGCTGCCCGAGGGAAACCGCCTTCAGGATGAGGAGGTCGAGGGTGCCGGGCAGGATGCCCGCGGGATCGGCGGCCATGCGCGTCTCCTAAATGGTTTAGGTATACGTATGCTACGTCCGCTTTCCTGGATCGTCAAGCCTGGGCTGCTACGCCCGGTCGATTGCGGATTGCGGATCGTCGATTGCGGATTGACGCGATTGGGGATTGAGGATTGGGATCGTCGATTGGGGATTGGATTGTCGATTGGCGATTGGGGATTGGATTGGGGGATTGCGGATTGGGGATTGATTGGCGATTCCTCAATCACCCAATCCGCACGAATTCACCAATCCGCAATCCTCAATGCAATCGCCAATCGTCAATCCCAATCGCCAATCGCCAATCGCGTCAATCCACAATCGACGTTCGGCAATCGGCAATCGTGGATTTGCATGGTAGGCGCCCGCACTGGCCCCGAAGAGCGCTATCCTACGGCGCATGCTGCGGTCTGCGGCCGTGCTCGCGTCGCTGCTCGCCCTTGCCGTGCAGGCGGACGTCTCCCGCGTGGACGGCGGGATCGTACGCGGACCAACGGGAATCCGGCAGCTGGCCCTTGTCTTCACCGGCCACGAGCACGCGGAGGGCGCCACCGCGATTCTCGACGCGCTCTCACGGCGGAGGGCGCAAGCGTCGTTCTTTCTCACCGGAACGTTTCTGCGCAACCCCGCGCACGCGGCGATCGTGCGGAGAATCATCGAGGACGGGCACTACATCGGCCCGCATTCCGACGCGCACCTTCTCTACTGCCCGTGGACCGGACCGAAGGTCACGCTCGTCAGCCGCGAGGAGTTCACGTCGGATCTCGAGCGGAATATCGAGGCGCTGCACGCGTTCGGCGTTCCGCGCGGCGCCGTGCGGTTCTTCCTGCCGCCGTACGAGTGGTACAACGAGGAGATCGCGAGATGGACTGAGGCGCGCGGCCTGACGCTCGTCAACTTCACGCCAGGCACGCGCTCGAACGCCGATTACACCGAGGAAGGCACGCCGCAGTTCGTCCCGTCAGCGGCGATCTTCGACAGCATCGTCCGGCGCGAACACGAGGATCCGCACGGCCTCAACGGCTTCCTGCTCCTGCTGCACGTCGGCGCCGGCCCGAAGCGAACCGACAGGTTCCACGGGCGGTTCGACCAGCTACTCACGCTGCTCGCCGGCCGGGGATACGCCTTCGTTCGCATCGATGCCTTGCTACCGCTCGGTCGATTGCCGATTGCCGATCGTCGATTGCGGATTGACGCGATTGGGGATTGGGGATTGGGATTGACGATTGGGGATTGCATTGCGGATTGTCGATTGGGGATGGCATTGCGGATCGTCGATTGGGGATTCATTTGAGATTGCTGATTGCCGAATCGCCAATCGCAATCCGCAATCCAATCCTCAATCCAATCCGCAATCGACACACTCAATCCCCAATCCCCAACCCCAATCGACGATCCATTCCCCAATCCTCAATCCCCAATCCAATCCGCAATCGACGATCCCAATCCCCAATCCCCAATCGCGTCAATCCGCAATCGACGATCGGCAATCCGCAATCGGCGGGCGGCGGGCGGCTTACTCGAGCACTTTGATGCGGATGTTCTTGAAGTAGACGATGCTCTTGGGGTCGTGCGCCTGGAGCGCGATTGTGCCGGGACCCGTGATGCGGCGGCCCGCGCCTTCGCGGCCGCCGTCCCAGTTGGCTGGCTGCGTCCACTCGACGACCTGCTTGCCGTTGACGAACACCGTGATGGTGTCGCCTTTGACGATGATGTGCTCCGTGAACCACTCGTCGTCTTTGGCGGGCGAGTCGTCCAGCACGTCGGAGACGTGGTACAGGCTGCCGGTCCTGATGCGATCGGTGTGCGAGTTGTTGACCTGGATCTCGAAGCCCTTGCGAGGCCAGGTGCTTTCCGATGGCTCGGTGAGGACGTAGATGCCGCCGTTCGATCCCGGCTTCGTCATGACGTCCACCTTCAGCTCGAAGTTGCGGAAGCTGTGGTCCTTGAAATCGCCGACGTAGTACGCGTGGCTCGGACGGCCATTTGCGACCATCGCGCCGTCCTTGATCGACCATGACTCCTGCGGGCCGACGATCCTCCAGCCGGTCCAGTCCTTGCCGTTCCACAGGCTCGTGAACCCCGGTTCGACTGCGCGGGTTGCCGTCTGCGGGCTCGCAGGGCGCCGGCCGCGCAGCACCGCGGCGAGCGACTTCAGCCGCAGCGCGTCCTGCGGCGAAGCGCTCTCGGCGTCCTTCTCGAACTGCGCCGCAAGCGTCTCGGCCTGCGCGCCGCGGCGGCCGATCGCCGCCCGCACCGCCCCGGCGCGCTCCGCGGACATGCCGTTGCCGCGCGCGAGCTGATCGAGGTACGCGCGAGCGACCGTCGCGTCTGCCGGCCAGACCGCCTTCGGCTGCTGCTGCGCGTTGAACTCGGTGACCTTGACGAGCGACGCCGCGTCGATCTCGTTCTGCGACAGGTGCTCGCCCGGCACGAGCCGGAACACGTCGAGGCCTCGCGCGATCTCCGCACCGTAGATCGCGCCGTTGAACCAGTAGGCCGACCAGTGACCGGCGGTGATCAACTGCTTCGGGTTCACCGGACCGCGATCGAAGTAGGCGATCTCGTACGGCTTCGCCGAATCGGTGAAGTCGAACACCGACACGCCGCCCTGATACCAGCCCTGCACCATGATGTCGCGCCCAGGCACCGGCACGATCGAGCCGTTGTGCGCGACGCAGTTCTCCTGATCGGTCTGCGGCGCCGGCAGCTTGTAATAGCTGCGGAACTGCAACCGGCGATCGACGATGTCGAAGATGGCGTTGGCGCCCCACGTGGGAGGATCCGTCGGCCGGCAGCGCGGCTGCGTGCCGCCGCCCCACTCGTCGGTGAACACCACCTTCGTGCCGTCGTTGTTGAACGTCGCGGAGTGCCAGTAGGCGAAGTTCTTGTCCTCCACCGCGTCCAGCCGCTTCGGGTTCGCCGGATCGCTGATATCCAGCAGGATGCCGTTGCCGGAGCAGGCGCCCGCCGCCAAACCGATCTCCGGATACACCGTGATGTCGTGGCACTGGTTCGTCTGCCGCGATCCCTGCACGCCGGGCTCCGCCTTGCGCTCCCTGGCGAGGCCGGCAATCGCGCCCGTCTTCGCGTCGGCGAAAATGCGCGGACGATTGACGATGCGGGCCTTCTCGGGCGCGGCGAGCGGCACCTGGATGACGTCGATGCTGAAGAGCGAGGTGTTCCGATCCTCCTCGGGACCGAGGCCCGAGCAGCCGGCGAGCTCCTCCGCCTTGCGGACCGTGCTCGTCCCGGAGCCGTAGATGTAGACGTTCTCCTTGTCGTCCGGATCGACGAGCAGGGTGTGCGTGTGCGAGCCTCGGCACGTCTGCACCGCCGCGAGCTGCTTCGGCTTCTTGATGTCGCGGATATCGAAGATGCGCACGCCGCGGAACCGCTCGGTGCTGACCTCCGGCTCGACGCCCTGCGTGCCGCAGTCGACGCGGCCGCGCGTCTGCTCGACCGACATGAACAGCAGGTTGCCGTGAATCGAGACGTCGCCCTGCCCGCCTGGGCAGACGACGGAAGCGATCAGCCGCGGCTTCGAGGGATTCGCGATGTCGTAGGCGTTGAAGCCGCTGAAGTTGCCGACGAAGAGCTGCGTGCCGCGGAACGCGAGATCGGAGTTGGCGAAGTTCAAGCTCGCCCCGCCGCGCCGTCCCCGTCCGCCCCCGCGTTGTCCTCGTCCTCCTTCGGGCGGCGCAGCGCCCGCTGGCTGCGGCCGCTCGTCGCCTTCTTCCGGCGGCGCCACGTCGCCCGCCGGCGCCTTCGGATCGAAGAAGCCGGGCGGCTTCGGCAACTGCGCGAGGAGCTCCATGCCGTGTGCCGCCGTGCCTGCGTCCTTCAGCCCCGGCTTCAAACCAACCCTCGCGTCCTGCTGCGCGGCGGTCAACACGCCGGCAAGGACGAAGGCGGCAGCGGATCCCGCAATCGTGGCAACGGCTCTCATTTCGTCAGCTCCTTCAGCATGGCGCTCATGCGGCGAATCTCGATCAACTGATCGGCGTCGACGTCCGAGGCGAACGCGAAGACCTCACCCTCCTGCGCCGCGCCCGGCGTGGAGAACAGCTCTTTTACCATGACCAGCGCGCCTTCGTGGTGCTTGATCATGTATTCGAGGAAGAGCCGGTCGAACTCGACGCCTTTCGCGGCGGCGAGCCGCTGCATCTCATCCGGCGTCAACATTCCCGGCATCAGCGGCGCGCCCGGCTGATGATGGGCGTGCTCGCCCGGCGCGTCCGCGCCGCGCGCCTTCAGCCATTCCTGCATCATCCGGATCTCGTCGCGCTGCGACAGCTCGATGCGCAGCGCCAGCTTCTTCATGTCGTCGCTGTTCGTGCGCGTCTTCAGCAGCTCGGTCATGTCGAGCGCCTGCGCGTGGTGGTGGATCATGCCCTGCATGAACCTGATGTCCGCCTCGGTGTGCGAGGGTTGCGGGATCGCCGCCGCTTCACGGCCGCCGATGACCCGCGCGTCCTGCCCGGGCGCGCCCGGCTGGACGATGGGCACGTCCGGCCCGCCACTGCGGCACGCCGCCAGCGTCGACAGCAGGACCGCTATCGCCAAAGCTCTTTGCATATCGTGACGCCTGAGTACTTGCAGGGAGAACGGGAGCAATTCTCTCTTTCTGAAAAGACAAAGATGCTCCCTTTCTCCCCTTCTCCTGTTGGTTGTACCAAGCCACAACCCGGTCAGACAGTGTATAAAACACGCAGCATGAAGTGGTGCTCGGTCGCGGTCGTACTGGGGGCGGGCATCGCGCTGGCGCAGCAGCCGGAGCGGTCTGGACAGGTGCTGCGGATCGGCGTCGATCTCGTGCAGGTCGACGCGACGGTGACGGACGGACGTGGGCGGCACGTGCCGGATCTCACGGCCGACGACTTCGAGGTGCGGCAGGACGGCCGGCCGCAGCGCATCACGGCCTTCTCGTACGTGCGGCTCGCGCCGGCGACCACACCGGCGAGCGCCCCGCCAGCCTCCGGCCGCGCCACCGGGCCGCTCGGCCCCTCCGCCGCGCTCAGGCCCGATCAAGTCCGCCGCACGATCGCGATCATCGTCGACGACCTGGGCCTGTCGTTCGAGAGCGCGTATCGCGCGCGCGAGCTGCTGCGCAGGTTCCTCGACACGCAGATGCAGCGCGGCGACCTTGTCGCGATCCTGCGAACGGGCGCCGGCTCCGGCGCGCTCCAGCAATTCACCTCCGATCGACGCATGCTCGACGCGGCCGTCGAGCGCGTTCGCTACAACATGCTGTCGCGCGTGGCCGCGTTCACGGCAGCGACTCCAGAGGAGCAGGCGTTCGAGCGGTCGCGGAACGAGATCTTCACCGCCGGCACGCTGGGCGCGATCAACTACGTGATCCGCGGCATCGGCGCGCTGCCGGGCCGCAAGTCGGTGATCGTGCTCTCGGATGGATTCCGGCTGGCGGACGCCGACGACAGCCACAGCCGCGTGCTGGGCGCCATGCGTGACCTCGTCGATGCCGCAAACCGCGCCGGAGTGGTCGTCTACACGATCGACACGCGCGGCCTGATGGTGACGGGCCCGAGCGCGGAGGATCGAGATGCCAGCGCCGCCGAGGGCCGGGCCGACGAGCTCCGCGCGACGCAGGACGGGCTTCACTTCCTCGCGCAGGAGACCGGCGGTCTCTTCGTGCGCAACACCAACGATCTCGGCGCCGGCGTGCAGCGTGCGCTCGACGATCAGCAGGGGTACTACCTGCTCGGCTACACGCCGGAGAGCGGCACGTTCGCCACCGGCGCGCGGCCGCGATTCCATCGTCTGGCCGTGCGCATGAAGCGGCCCGGACTCCGCGTCCGGTCGCGGCGCGGCTTCTTCGGCGTTCCGGATCGCGTCGCCGCGTCGCCGACGCCTGCCAATCGCATGGTTGCCGCCGTGACCTCGCCGTTTGCCGGCGGCGACATCCGCCTGCGTCTGAGCTCGTTCTTCGGCCAGGACGCGAAGGCGGGATCGGTGGTGCTCTCCGTGATGCACATCGACGCGCGCGACCTGACGTTCACCGCGCAACCCGACGGCACGATGGCCGCGGAGCTCGAGACGCTGGCCGTGACGTTCGCCGAGGATGGCCAGGTCGCGGATCAGAACAGCCGCCGCTACAAGTTCTCCATGCGGCCGGAGGCCCACGCGCAGGCGCTCGCGCAGGGCCTCATCTATCGCATCCGCGTGCCGCTGAAACGTCCCGGGCCGTACCAACTGCGCATCGCGCTGCGCGACGTCGGCAGCGGTCGCATCGGGTCGGCCAGCCAGTTCGTCGAGGTGCCGGACGTGAGGAAAGGGCGGCTCGCGCTCTCCGGTCTGCTCATCGAGGGCACGAAGCGCACCACGCCCGACGAGGCGGACAACGTAGTCGAGCACGAGGATCCGCGCGCGACGGTGGCGCTGCGAGCCTTCCGGCAGGGCACGTCGGCGACCTACTTCTGCGAGGTCTACAACGCGCGGCGCGGCAAGGACGGCCGGCCGCAGCTCGAAAGCACGACGCGGCTGTTTCGCGACGGCGTCGAGGTCTTCAACAGCCCGCCGCGCGCCGTTGACATCACGAACGACGGCAAGCGCGCGATCGCCGCCGGCATGCTGCAGTTCGGCGCGTCGATGCCGCCCGCGAGCTACATGTTCGAGGTGACCGTCGTCGACAAGCTGGCGAAGAAGAACAACAGGTCGACGCAGACAATCGACTTCGAGGTGATCGCTGATCGCTGATCGCCGATCGCTGATCGCCGATCGCCGATCGCCCAGCGCGCAGCGCCCAGCGCGCAGCGCCCAGCGCGCAGCGCCCAGCGCGCAGCGCCCAGCGCCCAGCGATCAGCGATCAGCGATTAGGCGATGATACCGGCCCATCCAGTACGGCAGCAGGAAGTACGCGCCGTCGTCTTCGCTCCTCCCGCCGTTGCCGCCGTCGAGACTGTAAGGATTGCCATTCCACTTCCACATCGGGATTTCGTCGTACGGCAGGACGATGAGCGCCTGTGGGCGCTGGAAGCGATCGCGCATCGGATCGACCGGCACGTCGAGACGATGTGAGTTGCGGACGGTCCAGCGGATCGTGTCCATCGGAATTTCCTGCAGCGTCCGGACGGAGGCGTCGGCGTCGAACTCCCTCGCTCCCATGCCAGCGGCGTAGATCACGTTCCAGAGCGGGTTGCGCTCGGGGCGCTCGATGCGCCAGCTTCGCTCGAGGCTGTGCCGGTACACCTCGAGGAGCTTCGGGTCCTTCTCGTGCTGCAGCAACGGGTAATACGACAGGAACGCCAGCTCGTCGTCGGAATGATTGACCGAGCCGGGCACCATGATCTTCTGGTTGCGCGTCAGCAGGTGATAGCGATGCGTTCCGACAAGATCGTCGTAGGCCTTCTGGTACCGTGCGCGATGCGGCGCGCTGGCGGTCATGTGCATCGCGACGCGCAGATGCGAGAGGATGTGCAGCGCGCGAAGACCGGTTTCGTCGGGATCCTCCCAGATGGCGTCAGGGCCCCACCAGCCCCACCGCGTCCGCTGGCCGTCGACGTCGATCAGCTGATAGTTGTGGTCGAGGATGTGGGTCGTGATCCGATCGATCGCGGCGCGAAGCGTAGCCTTCTCGCTCTCGTCCGCGACGAGATCGAGGTAGATCGGGTAGACGAAGTAGTGGCCGACGATCTCGTCCGAGCTGGTATCGCCCTTCCAGCGCCAGGCCTTGTCGGGTGTGGCGTGCCACTCGCCGTCTTTCGGCTGCACATCGACGCCAGCCCTGATAAACGACCGCGCCGGGAATCCGGAAATCCCGGTAATCGACTCGAGCCGCACGATTGCTTCCATTCCGCGGCGCGCGTTCTCCCGCGCGTCCTTCTCGCCCGTCACCTTGAAGCGGAAGCACTCGGCCGCGACGTACATCGCCGTCCACAGGCCGTCGTTGTCGCTCGACACCATCTGGTTCGTCGAGAGATCGCCCGGCACACGAAGCTGCGAGTCGGCCGTGAGTCCCCACCGATTGTGCCGCGCCTGGATCCGCTCGACGAACACGCGCGACTTCTCCGTGAGTGTCATCGCTGTGTAGGCGATGCGCGCGAACCCCTTCGGCGTCTCGAGCCATGCTGATTCGGCATCGAACCCGATCCCGGTAACGTGATCGTCCGGCAGCCAGCGCTCCGCGCCGAAGTACTCCCGCCGCCGGCCGCCTTCCGTCAGCCGAACGGCGCCCTGCCGCGTGCCGACCCAGGTGACACCTGGCGATTGATCCGCGACGACCGTGAACTGCGTGTTCGGCCAGCTCACGACCGTGCCGCGCAACGCGGCAAGACGTGTTGTGTCGAGCTGCCGAACGACGTTCACCTTCCCGCCGGTCACCCGTGCGAACTCCTCGGCTGTGTGGAACGTGCGCGATTTCTGCAGGAACTGCCCCGAAGGCGCCAGTTGCGCATTCACGAGAGCGACACAGGCGATGAGCAACAGGCGTACGGTCATACGGTGGCCTTCAGCCGCTGCCGTTCGGCAATCTTCGCGAACGGCAGATAGACGAGCATCGCGATGACGATTGACAGCGCGCCCCACACCGCCGCTTTCCAGTCGCCGCCCGTGACCAGGTAATGCCCGACGATCGGCGGCGTCGTCCACGGCACGTTCATGAACGGCTTCTGGATGACGTGCCACTGCATCAGCAGGTACGCGCAGGTGGTGAGGATCAGCGCGTTGAGGATGTACGGAATCATGAACACCGGATTCAGCACGATCGGCAGGCCGAAGAAGATCGGCTCGTTGATCTGAAAGATCTGCGTCGGCATCGACAGCCGGCTGATCTTTCGGAAGCCGGGATCCTTCGAACGCCACAGCACCAGCGCGAGCGCGATCGTCGCGCCCGTACCGCCGACGTTCACGAACACGGTGAAGAACCCGTAGGCGGTGACGTACGGAAGCGGCTGGCCCTCTGTCACGGCCGCGACGTTCGCGGATAGATACTGGAGAAAGATCGGCGCGACAACCACGTCAACCGCATTGTCGCCATTGATCCCCACCGACCACAGCAGCGTCACCAGCAGCGCATACGCGAGGATGCCGGGCAGCGTGTTGAGCGCGAACACGAGCGGGCTGAATGCGGTCTGAACGAGGCGATCGATGTCGAGGCCCGCCACGAAGCGAACCAGCCAGAAGATCGCGACGAGCAGCAGCAGCGGCGTCAGCGAGAGAAACGACTGGGTGACGACCTCCGGCACGCTCGCAGGCCCGCCTTCGCCTCCCGGCTTCGGCGTGGCAGGCATCCTGATGACCATGTTCCTCGCGGTGAGGAACGCCTGGAGGCGCACGGCGATGAGCGCGACGAGAATCGCGGTGAACAGCCCCTTCGAGCCGAGGCTCTCCATCCTGAATGCCGCGGTGGTCACGTCGAGTTGAATCAGCAGAAAGGCCACCGTCGCGAGCGTCGCGCTGACGATCGCCTCCTGTTTCAGCCGTTTGCCGAGGTCGTACGCGATCGAGAAGCACGCAACGACGGCCAGAACGCCGAAGGTGGCGGTCACCGGGATCTCGAGCAGCGGCTGCCACGGTCGGACGAACTCCTCCCACGCCGGCACCGGCAGATACGCGACGATCATGAACACGCCGCCGACGATCGTCAGCGGTACGACAGCGACCATGCCGGCGCGGATCGCCGCAATGTAAGTGTTCTCGGCGAAGGCCGTCAGGGCAGCAACGACGCGCGATCTCAACATGCCTGCAACGCGCCGCGCTGGTCGTGTACCTTCTCGAATGCGCGGACGATGTCGTCGATGTCGGCGCGATCGCCGAGAAGAAGGCTCTGGCCAAGCCAGATGCTCTCGTCGCACAGCCGCTCGGCGTTGGGACAGCTCACCGCCGTGTAATCGAGCGATGGGGCGCGGCCGGCGAGGAACGGACCGAACGCCTTGTTGCGGAACAGCGGCTGCCGATGGACGGGCCATCCATAGCCGCTCGAGCACGGAATGCCTTCCGCCTGCAGCGCTGAGACGACGGCGTCGCGCCGCGCGCCGAACGCGTCGGCGTTGAGCCGCAGCATCAGCAGGTGGTAGCTGTGCCTGGTGCAGTCCGCGGAACGCGCCTGCGGGTGCATGCCCGGCAGCGCGGCCAGCCTCGACGCGAGGTACTGGCCGTTGTCGTCCCGCGCCCGCGTCTGCTCCTCGAGGCGATCGAGCTGCGCGTTCAGCACGGCGCCCTGGAACTCGCCGAGCCGGTAGTTGCCCGAGATGACGTGATGCTCGTACCACACGCCATCCGGCGCACGGCCGCAGTTGTGAGTCGAGCGGCACGCCTCGGCCAGGCCGTCGTCATTCGTCACGATGACACCGCCCTCGCCGCACGTCAGGTTCTTGCTCGACTGAAACGAGAAGCAGCCCAGGTGCCCGATCGATCCCGCCGGCCGGCCGCGCCAGGACGCGCCATGCGCATGCGCAGCATCTTCGATGACGACGAGATCGTGCTCGCGCGCGATCTCGCCGAGTTCGTCCATCGCGGCAGGCATGCCGGCGAAGTGCACCGGCACGATCGCGCGGGTGCGCGGCGTCATCGTCCTGCGCACAGCGCCCGGATCGATATTGAACGTGCTGGCGTCGACATCCGCGAACACGGGTACCGCATTCGTCTCGACAACGCTGGTCGCCGTCGCCACGAAGGTGTAGTCGGGAACGATCACTTCGTCGTCGGCGCGAATGCCGGCCGCGAGCAGCGCGATGCGGAGCGCGACGGTGCCATTGGTGACCGCTATCGCGTGCCGGCAGCCGTGCGCCGCGGCAAACCTCTCCTCGAACCGCGCCACCTCCGCGCCGTCGAGCCGCCCCCACCTGCCGCTTCGCAGCGTATCGATCAGCCGCCGCTCCTCCGCGCCGCCGAAGATCGGCCACTGCGGAAACGGCTGCGTGCGAACGGGCGTTCCGCCGAACAGCGCCAGCCTCGACGCGCTCACGGCCGCAGGCGCCTGCCCATGTAGATGCATCGATCGTCTCCCGAGCCCGTACGCGTGAGCTCGCGGAATCCAAGCCGCTCGTAGAACACGATCGCCCGCCTGTTCAGCGCGCTCACGCCGAGGTGCGCGCCCGGTGAGCCGCGCTCCGCGAGCGTCTGCATCACGCGCTCCATCATCCGGCGACCGTGGCCTCTGCCCTGTGCACGCGGCAACAGGTCAATGTGCAGGTGCGAAGGATACGACTCATACGGCTCCGGGCAGAAGTAATCGGGATGGTGATACCAGTGGTGCACCTGCTGTGCGCGCGTCCATGACGACGGGTCGCCCGGGGGATCGGCGAACTGGGCGCAAAGCGCGGGACGCCACTCCTTGTCGTAGCGCGCGTAGAACGCCCGCGAGTCGAACGCGCCGAGCGCGTAGCCGCAAACGCCGCCGGCGTCCTCGAGCACGAGGCTCAACTCGGGCTCGAACGCGAGATACGGCCCGACGAACATGCGCCCGAGCGCATCAGGATCGTCGTCGTAGAACGGCTCGCCGTCGTCACCGTGGTCGCCGGTCTTGAGACAGACGTAATAGGCAGCGGGCCGATCGTCGGGCTTCGCCGACCGGATGACGCATGCGTCCATTTAGAAGCGCAGGAACAGCCCGGCACTCAGCAGCACACGCGAGTCGAGCCAATTGCCCCGCAGCGTCTGCAGGTCCGTCGTCTGGCCGCTCAGTGACGAGGGTACCGTCGCCAGGGTGCTGAATTGGATGCTCGGAGTGGTGAGCGACGGCAGCGCAATCGCGGGCACTGACGTGCTCGTCGTCGGCGACGCATCCACGGTCGTCCTGATACCGTCGGCGCCGATCAGCGCCCGCACATCGAAGCGGAGGCCGCTCCGCCGGTTGAAGTCATACGTGAGGCCGCCACCAAGAAGGCCGACGCCGGAATTCTTCCGCTCCCGCGTCCGGATCGTCACGCTGTCCGTTTCGCTGAACGCGTAGGTATTGAACAGGCGGAACTGGTAGTTGCCGCGAAGACGCACTTCGACCCTGTCGCTGCTGTGCGTCAGGCGGCCGCCGCCGGCGAGCGCGTGGACCGACAGCCGGCCGCTCGAAAACACCCTGACTGTCAACGCTCCGGTCATTGCCGTCTGCGTGGTGCCGGTCTCCTCGATGTCGGCTGTCGACGTGACGCTGAGATTCGTCTGTGGCACGGTGGCGAGCAGACCGCTGAACCCGGACTCGAAGCTTGCGCGCGCCGCTTCGACGGCCGTTCGCGCTGCGTCAGCCAGCTTCAGCGTTCCCTCGCTGCGATCGAAACCGAACTCGACGCCGAAACGCGACACGCTCTGCCGGCCGACGCGGAACCCGAAGGTCGCGCCGCCCTGGCGCTTGACCGGAACCGTCGTCAACGTGCGATCGAGCGTGTCGATCTGCGGATATTGCACGTTGAACCGCGAGGCGAACTGGGATCGCACTTCGTTGAACAGCGCCGCGCCGTCGCCAAAGAACCAGGACGGCACGACGCGGCTCGGGCCGGCCTCCGTCGGCAACGTCGCTCCAGCCGGAAACTGCCCGGCAGTGCCCATGTCGGGACTGGCGGGTTTGCTGATTCCGCCGTGCACCTCCAGCGTCCAGCGCGGCGGTCCTTTCGGCTTCTGCGGCTTCCGCACGGTCTGCGCCCACGCCGGCGTCCCGCCGAGCGCGAGGAGTATCCCGAGGGCTGCCGCGATCACCCGCCTGTTCATCGAGACCGCCTTTGCTGCGGTAGTGTCTCATAACCGTGCAGAGGGCGCGGGTGGGTAGTAATATCCAGCGGAGCGCGCATGACTCCATCGTCCTCATTTCGCGTAATCCTGCTGCTTGCCGCGGCTGGCGCACTCGCCTACACCGCGTCGCTTTCCCGTCCCGCGCGCGCAGCGGCCTCTCCGTTGTTGAACGCCGTGTCCGCGGACGATGCCGCCGGCGTGCAGGTGCCGGACGACCCGACGGTGAAGCGCTCGCGGCTGACGACGATCAATTTCGACGTGCTGCCCGGTCCAACCGACCGCCGCATGCTGCGCGAGCCGACGATCACGCTGGAGCTCTTTCCGGACGTGACGATCTTCGCGGCCTTCGATCGGTACGATCCGAATCGCGACGGCGTGACGTGGGTCGGCCACGTCGAGGACGTGCCGATGAGCACCGTGACGCTGGTCTACTCCGGCGGCGAAATGGCTGGCAGCATCGTCACGCCCACGGCGCTGTATCAGATCCGCCCGGCGCCGCAGGGCGCGGCCGCCGGCTCCGGCCGCCTGCACGTTGTCTCGCAGATCGATCAGGACAGGTTCATGCGCGAGGCGGATCCGATCGAGCCCGTGCTGAACGACGCCGAGCTCGCAGCCTCCGACACGCCGATGACCGACCCGGCGGACGTCATCGACGTCATGGTGGTCTACACGGCCGCCGCGGCCGCGCATGCGGGCGGACGCGGCAGCATCACGAATCTCATCAACCTCGCCGTCAGCGAGACGAACACGTCGTACGCAAACAGCGGGGTCGAGCAGCGCATCCGCCTCGTGCACGCCGCGCAGGTCGATTATGTCGAGAGCGGCGACTTCGGCACGAATCTGACGAACCTCCGGACGGGCGCAGGAGCGTTGTCAGGCGTCGCCGCTCAGCGTGACGCACACGGCGCGGATCTCGTGAAGATGCTGGTTCGGCCGGCGGCGGCGAACGCCTGCGGCATCGCGTACCTCATGACGTCGGTGACCTCGAACTTCGCGCCGTTCGGCTACAGCGTGACCGACACGTCGTGCGTGAGCCCGAACTACACATTCGCGCACGAGCTCGGTCACAACATGGGCGCGCGGCACGACTGGTTCGTTGACGGTGGCACGACGCCGTTCACCTACGCGCACGGCCATGTCAACGCCACACCAGGCCAGCGGTGGCGGACGATCATGGCCTACGCCGACCAGTGCTCGAGACAGGGATTCAGCTGCACGCGTCTGCTGAACTGGGCGAATCCGGACAAGCGATACAACGCGTTCTGCGAGCGCGGCTTCGACTGCAGCCGCCTGCAGTACTGGTTCTTCCCCGGCTCGCCGATGGGCATTCCAGGCGGAAGCAGGACGAATTGCCAGCCGGGAAACATGGCCAACACCGACTGCGACGCGGACGACCGCCGTACGCTGAACCAGACCGCGCTCGCGGTCGCGAATTTCCGGCAAGCCGGCCAGCGCGAGGACCGCTGAACCCAGCAGGAGCGGCGCATCAGGCGGTCAGATCGACGATCGTTCTGAAGCCGCCGTACGTCATCCGCTTGACGTCGAACGGCATTCCCTTGGGATCCATCATCTCGTTCAACCTGGGATCCTTCATGACCGCGGCGTTCACGCGATCGCGGTGGCCCTTCGACTTGAAGACGATCCACGAGAACACAACCACCTCGCCGGGCTTCGTCCTGGCAACCCGCGGAAACGCGAGGCCAAATTTGTTGTCCATTGCGTCGCCCACGCACTCGCGGTACTCGAGCGCGCCGTGATCGCGCCACACCTTGCCCGCTTTCGCCGACATTCGGCGGTAGGCGTCAAGGTTCTTCTTCGGGACGGGCAGCAGGAATCCATCGACGTAGAGAGCCATCTTCGTTTCTCCTCAGTTGGCGTGTTGCAGCACCGCGTGACCGTGAGCAGGGCGGCGCGAGACTGAACGCGAACGGCCATACGCTACCACCGCGCAGAGCACGCCGATCGCAAACGGCATGACCGCCGGGCCAACGCCCAGGCCGAGCCAGGTAATAGCGGTTGCGCCCGTCATGATGATGATGAGCCCCCCGGCCGCGAGCGGCGTCAGTGCCGGCCGGATCTGCAGCAGCCACGGCAGCACAAGGCCAACGGCACCGAGCACCTCGGCCACCCCGATGACGCGCATGAGCCCGCCCGGCAGCTCGACTGGACCGGCCAGTTGCTCGGCGGGCACGACGAGCTTCATGCCGCCGGCAAACAGAAACAGCGCGGCCAGCAACCCCTGCAACACCCACAACGTCCGATTGAATCTCATTCCCCGCCTCCTTCATCGAGTGGTCGATCTACGGGACGGACTTTCGACATGTGAAAAGATTGCGGCAGCCTGTCGAACGGATGGACCTTCGTTCGACTAGGGCCAGAAGGAGGTTTCCGTGGAGCTCACGCCGTATCTCATTTTCAACGGACGCTGCGCCGAAGCGTTCGACTTCTATGCTCGGGTGCTCGGTGGAAAGATCGTCATGAGCATGAAGTTCGGCGACTCGCCGGCCAAAGACCACGTCCCCGCCGCCCTGCACGACAAGATCATCCACACCACCCTCGAGGTCGACGGCGGCGGCAAGCTGTTCGGCTCGGACGCGCCGCCGGACCAGTACGCACCGGCGCAGGGAACCTCCGTCGCGATCGGCGTCAAGACGGCGGCCGAATCGAGGCGTATCTTCAACGCCTTGGCTGAGGGCGGCCAGGTGACGATGCCCTTCAACGAGACGTTCTGGTCGGCAGGCTTCGGCATGCTCGTCGATCGTTTCGGGATTCCCTGGATGGTCAGCGCGGACCCCGCCGGCGTCTGAGCGCGTTCTTGCACGCGCGGCGATTGACGTGATGTGATCGGGCGCCGTGACGGCGCCCGATCCCATCCGCGAGGCGGTCAACGAGATGTACGTCTCGCACTCGAGACACGTGCTCGCCACGCTCATCCGGCTGCTCGGCGACTTCGACACGGCCGAGGAGGCGCTGCACGACGCCTTCAGGGCGGCGCTCGAGCAATGGCCGCGCGACGGCGTCCCCTCCAACCCGCGGTCGTGGCTCATCTCGGCCGGGCGGTTCAAGGCGATCGATGGCATCCGGCGGCGCTCGCGGTTCGACCCGCTGGAGACGTCGCCGGCCGCCGACGTCGCCGTCGAGGATCCGAACGCGTGGGCGGACGAGGAGAGCGTCGAGGACGACCGTCTGCGGCTGATCTTCACGTGCTGCCACCCGGCGCTGTCGCGAGATGCGCAGGTGGCGCTGACGCTGCGTGAAGTCTGCGGACTGACGACCGAGGAGATCGCGCAGGCGTTCCTGACGCCGGCGCCGACGCTGGCGCAGCGGATCGTGCGCGCGAAGGCGAAGATTCGCGACGCGCGCATTCCGTATCAGGTGCCCTCGCCCGCCGAGCTGCCGGAGCGCCTCGACGCGGTACTTCGCGTCATCTACCTCGTGTTCAACGAGGGCTATGCCGCGTCATCCGGCGAATCGGTGACGCGACACGATCTGTCGGCGGAGGCGATTCGCCTTGGACGACTGCTCGTGGAGCTGCTGCCGGAACCGGAGGCGGGCGGGCTGCTGGCGCTGATGCTGCTGCAGGAATCCCGGCGCGCGGCGCGCATGGACGCGTCCGGCGAACTGATCCTGCTGCACGAACAGGATCGATCGCTTTGGAATCGTCGGCAGATTGCCGAGGGCGTGACGCTCGTCGAGCAGGCGCTGGCATCGCGGCGGCCCGGTCCGTACACGATTCAGGCGGCGATTGCCGCCGTCCACGCGGAGGCGCCGGGCGCGGGCGCGACGGACTGGCCGCAGATTGTCGGCCTCTACGACGCCCTGCTGCGGCTTGACCCGTCGCCGATCGTCGAGCTGAATCGCGCGGTTGCGGTGGCGATGCGAGATGGTCCCGAGGCTGGCCTCTCCATCGTCGACCGGATCCTCGCGCGCGGCGATCTGACGGACTACCGGTTCGCGCACGCGGCGCGCGCCGACTTCTGCCGGCGGCTCGGGAGGACGGCTGACGCGCGAGCCTCGTACGAACGCGCGCTCGCGCTGACGCGCCAGGTGCCGGAGCGCCGCTTTCTCGAGCGGCGCCTCGCGGAACTTGGCTGACACTGCAGAAACTGCAAAGGGGTCAGGTCTTGAATCATCAGAAAAGTGACAATTCAAGACCTGACCCCCTCAGGAAGGGCGATGAAGTACCTCTGTCTCGTCTATCTCGAACAGGCGAAGTGGAACGCGATTGACGACCGCGAGTGCTTCGCGTGCGGAACCGGACTGCGGGAGAGCGGGCATCTCGTTGCCGCCGAGCCGCTGCACCCGGTGGAGACGGCGACGACGGTTCGCGTCCGGAACGGCAAGGTGTCGGTCACCGACGGGCCCTTCGCCGAGACGAAGGAGCAGCTCGCGGGCTTCTATCTCATCGACGCGCGCGACCTCAACGAGGCGATTCAGATTGCCGCGAAGATTCCGGCTGCACGTGAGGGAAGCGTCGAGGTGAGGCCCGTGCGCGAACTGAACCCCGTATGACGTGATATACAGCGTCATCATTCGAGGGCTCGCATGAAATACTTCTTCGTTTCTCTGACGGCGCTGGCACTGCTCCAGACACCGGCGCGGACGGCGACGTCCCTGCGCGCCACTTTCACTCCACAACAGACGGAGCACACCTGGACGCTGAAGGAGCTCGGCTCCGGTTTTCCCGCAGACTGGTCGCCGTACGACTTTCTCGTGCTCGAATTCAAGGCCTCGTCGTCCCAGCGCTTCCAACTGGGGATCGAGACGGCAAAAGGCCGAATCACGAAGCGCATCGGCCCGTTCGCCGGCGTGTGGGTACGCGCGTCGATTCCGCTGCGCTTCTACCGCGAGCCTCCAGGCAGCGCGGTGGATCTCGCCGCGACCTACAACCGGCCGCGCGGCTCCTACTGGATCAATCTCGATGGCGGACGTTTCGCGCCGGTTGACGAGGTGCGCGGCCTGACGGTGGTGATCCAGCGTCCTGTCGGCGAGCCGACGCTCGAGATCCGATCCGTCGAGCTGTCGAAGACCGATGTGGGCGATGCGGTGCTCGAGGGCAATCCGCTCATCGACGAGTTCGGCCAGTACCGGTACGTGGACTGGCCGGGCAAAGTCGCGTCGCTCGCGGACCTTCAGAGCCGATGGAGCGGTGAAGACGCCACGCTGAAGGCGCCGCTTCCCGGCCGGTGCGAGTACGGCGGGTTCACCAGCACCAAGGCGCGGGCGGCCGGGTTCTTTCGCGTCGAGCAGATCGACGGCCGCTGGTGGTTCGTCGATCCGGACGGGCATCTGTTCTTTTCGTCAGGCGTGAACGGCGTCGGCACGGCATCCGGGACGCGCGTCGAAGGCCGTCAGGATCTGTTTGCCGCGCTGCCGCCTTCGACTGTGGCGCAGGGAGCGTCCTTCTACACCTGGAACCTGCAGCGCCGCTACGGCGACGACTGGCGGCCGAAGTGGGCGGCAACCACGACGCAGCGGCTGACGGCGTGGGGGCTCAACTCGATTCACTACTGGGGCCCGCGCCATCAGACCGCCGGGAATGAGCCGCGCGTTCCCTACGCGCAGATGCTGCGCGGCTGGCAGACCTCGCAGTCGATCATGGGTATGCCGGACGTCTACGCCGAGGACTTCGCGAAGCGCGTCGAAGACGCCGCCGCGAGCCAGCTCGGGCCTCGAAAAGACGACCCGTGGATGCTCGGGTACTTCATCGGCAACGAGCCGCCGTGGCCGGGCCGCGAGAGTCAGCTTGTCGATCTGATCCTCGCCGCGCCGGCGGGAGAGATGCAGAAGCGCTTGAAGGCACATCTCGCCGACGGCGACACGCCGGAGCGGCGCAAGGCGTTCGTCCACGCCGCGTTCGAGCGCTATCTCGACGTCATCAACGCCGCCGTCCGCAAGCATGCGCCGAATCACCTCAATCTCGGCATCCGCTTCGGCGGCAATCCCGACGAAGCAGTGATCAAGGCGGCGCAGGGCTTCGACGTCTTCAGCGTGAACATCTACGCCTACGCGCCACGTCGCGAGACGCTCGACCGGATCTACAACGCCACGAAGCGGCCGATGCTGATCGGCGAGTTCCACATCGGCGTGCCCGACCGCGGTCTCTCGCCCGGGCTCGTCCAGGCGAGCAGCCAGGCGGAGCGGGCGGTTGCGTATCGCTACTACGTCGAGCAGAGCGCGTCGCATCCCGCGATGATCGGCACGCACTGGTTCCAATGGCTCGATCAGCCGGTGACGGGACGCAACGACGGCGAGAACTACAACATCGGCTTCATCGACGTCACCGACCAGCCGTACGCGGAACTCGTCGCCGCCGCGAAGGAGACGCACGAGCGGCTGCTCGCGGTCCACGGTGGGAAGCTCGCGCCATTCGATCGGCAGTCGAAGTAGTTCGAGAGTCCGAGAGTCCGAGAGCGAGAGTCCGAGTGAAGGAGGAAACAGAATGAGTGGTGTACGTGTACTCGTCGGCACGCGCAAGGGCGCGTTCATCCTCACGTCCGACGGCGCGCGCCGCAACTGGGACGTGAGCGGGCCGCACTTCGGCGGGTGGGAGATCTACCACTTCAAGGGATCGCCGGTTGATCAGAACCGGTTGTACGCCTCTCAATCGAGCAGCTGGTTCGGGCAGGTGATTCAGCGCTCGTCCGACGGCGGCAAGAACTGGGAAACGGTCAACAACAAGTTCGTCTACGAAGGCGAGCCCGGCACGCACCAGTGGTACGACGGCACGCCGCATCCGTGGGAATTCAAGCGCGTCTGGCATCTCGAGCCGTCCCTCCACGATCCGGATGTCGTCTACGCCGGGGTCGAGGACGCGGCGCTCTTCCGCTCGACCGACGGCGCCCAGTCATGGCACGAGCTCCCCGGCATGCGCGGCCACGGCTCGGGACCGAAGTGGCAGCCCGGCGCGGGCGGGCTGTGCCTCCACACGATCCTTCTCGATCGCTCGAATGCCGATCGCATGTTCATCGCCATCTCCGCCGCCGGCGCCTTCCGGACCGACGACGGGGGCCAGACATGGAAACCCATCAACAGGGGACTGCGCTCCCAGTACATTCCGGATCCGGAAGCGGAAGTCGGCCACTGCGTCCACCGCATCGCGATGCATCAGTCGCGTCCCAACGTGCTGTTCATGCAGAAACACTGGGATGTCTTGCGCACGGACGATGCGGGCGATTCGTGGGTCGAAGTCAGCGGCAACCTGCCGACCGACTTCGGCTTCGTCATCGACGTCAACTCTCACGAACCGAACACCATCTACGTCGTCCCGATCAAGAGCGACTCGGAGCACTACCCGCCCGACGGCAAGCTGCGCGTGTATCGCAGCCGCACCGGCGGCAACGAGTGGGAGGCGCTGACGAACGGGCTGCCGCAGAAGGACTGTTACGTGAACGTGCTGCGTGACTCGATGTCGGTCGACGCGCTCGAGCCGTGCGGCGTCTACTTCGGCACGACCGGCGGACAAGTCTACGGGTCAGCGGACGGCGGTGATTCGTGGGCGCCCATCGTGCGCGACCTGCCGCCGGTCCTCTCGGTGGAGGTCCAGACGCTCTCATGATTCGCGTCGTCCTGCCGCAGCATTTGCAGACGCTGGCCAAGGTGAGCGGCGAAGTGCAGATCGACATCGACGGCGCGCCGACGCAGCGCGCCGTGCTCGACGCGCTCGAAGCGCGATACCCGGTGCTGCGTGGAACGATTCGCGATCAGGTGACCGGGAAGCGGCGCGCGTTCGTGCGGTTCTTCGCCTGCGAGGACGACCTGTCGCACGAGGCGCCGGACGCGCCGCTGCCCGACGCCGTCGTCAACGGCAGCGAGTCGTTCTACATCATCGGCGCGCTGGCCGGGGGATAGAGAGAACGGAGGTGGCGGAGAGGACGGAGGAATACTGAACACGGAGGAACGGAGCAACGGAGCAATCTCTGGTTTGCCCATCAGCCACGGCTGCTCGACAAGTTACGTGAGGCTCGCCCTCTGCGAGCGCGGTCAACTCATTCATCAGAGGAAAAGCGTTCTCCGTTTCTCCGTTCCTCCGTGTTCAGTATTTCTCCGCTACCTCCGTGATCTCCGTATCTCCAGCCGTGCCGGCGTGTCGACAGGGACGCCGTCGATGAGATCCGAGCCAAGCAGCGTCTGCGTGCGACCTGACGCATCGCGGACGTCGTAGAGCGTGTTCTCGTCGACGACGAACCACTCGGGCCATTCGTTGAGGCGGACGTAGTTGCGATCGAAGTTCATGACGCGCCGGTGGCGCGCGCGGTCGAATCGCAGGCGGCCCGACCAGCGCGTATCTGCGTCGATCGCGACGTAGAGCGTGTCGCCGCGGCGCTCGGCGCCGAGGCGAACGCCGGGCCGCCACTCCTCCACCCACGTGCCCTGCGTCTTCCACAACGTGTAGACCAGCACCGTGCGCAGCCAGTTGCCGTCCGGATACGCGCCCTCGACGAGATCGCCCTTCTGAAACGCGAGCAGCGTCCGCATTTCACCCTCGATCCAGTCGATCGCCTCCGGCGCCGGCTCGCGGTTGATGAGATACAGCGCGCTCTCAATCGTGTCGGCGTATCCGTCCTGCCGGCCGCGCTCCCAGTCGAAGCCGCGGTACTTCGGCAGCGAGCGGAGCACGCGCAGCACGGCGTCGCGGTACTTCGCCTCGCCGGTCACCATGTGGAACGTGTAGATCGCGCCGTAGATGTAGCCCCAGTTGTCGGAGATACCTTTGTCGATCGGCGAGAGGTCCGAGCAGCGGATCTCGTTGTAGAACATGCCGTCGGCATTCGCCGACGCAAGCACGCGATCGATCATCCGTGCCAGCACCGGCCGGTAGAATTCCGCGCGCGGCCGCCCGAGCGACGTCTCGAGCGCGTGCAGCAGCACGAGTCCGACGATGATCTCGTTGCCGTGGTCGCGCAGCCGCAGACGATCGGGACCGGTACGGGTCTTGAAGTCCCAGTCGTACGGAGGCAGGCCGTGACTCGCCGGCAGGATCTCCTCGACGTAGGCGTCGCCGATCCGCTCGGCCCACTCGAGGAACCGGCGATCGCCCGTCATCGCCGCCAGCCGCACGAGCGTCTGCAGGAGATCGCCGTTGATCTCCGCGCCCTTGTCCGGCAGCCGGCCGAACCGCGACTCCACCGACGCGCGCTCCATCAGCGCCGCCGTCATGTCCGCCATCCGGTAGAACCACGGCGTGCGTCCGAGAAGCTCCGTCACGGTAACGAGACCGTCCTTCGCGTACTCGGCCGCGCCGAACACGTACGACTCGCCGAGCGCGTCCGTTGCCAGGTTCAACGTGCGCGGCAGCCCGTTCGCGTCGTTCGTGTAACGGATCTCGTTGCGCAGCATGTCGCGCATGCGGCCGTCGAAGGTGGAACGGTCGGTGAACCAGGCCGTAGCGACGAGATAGGGATAGTTGTCAGCGCCGGAATTGTGCGGCGTGTAGAGCGGCTCGCCCTTGCGGAAGACGGGAAGATGATCCGGCAGCAGCAGCGTGCGCTCGTCGGCGTGGCGCAGCCAGCCATGCATGACGCTTCGCGCGCGGCCGAGGAGCTCGTCCACGCGACGCCCGGATGCTTCTGCCTGGGCGAACGCTGCAGGCGGCGACTGCGCCCACGCCGTGATGGCAAGGGCGACGAGATAGGCAACCACTACTTCAGCGGGGAGTAGTCGGTCGGCACCAGGTACTTCGACTCGACCTTCACGCCGGTGAGCCCTTGCGCCTCGGTGTCTTTTCTGACCTTGAGCCAGTCCGGGTCGTTCCGGAAGCTGCCCCAGTTCTTCTTGGCCTCTTCCATGCTCGGGTGCGAGACGATGTAGATCAGCGTGTTCGGCGTATCGACCGGCGTCCAGTAGCCGACGTTCTTGATCCCGTGCTTCTCGAAGATGCGCGTCGTGTGATCGCGGAAACGGGCCTGCAGCATGCCGAACTTGGCGTCGTCCGGCGTGGTGTAGGTGCGCAGCTCGAAGACGCGCGTGGCCGCCTGCAGCGCCGCTGCCGTAGGAACGGCTGACGTTCGGCCGACCGCATATCCCGCGAGTACGAACGCCACGGCCACCGCCGTTCGGATCACGATTTTCACGATCATTTCATCCTCCGCTCGACGTTAGAATCAGCACTCCATGAGAGCGACCCTGCCAGCGTTTCTCCTCGCACTGGCCGCCGGGAGTGTAGTCCCAACGGGCGCGTCACCGCCAGCCTCTCAGGGACGCGGCAGAAATCCCGCTGCCGCGCTCTACACACAGCACTGCGCGACGTGCCATGGCCCGAAGCTCGAAGGCGGCGCCGCCGGCAGCCTCCTCGACGACGACTGGAGGTTCGGCGGAGACGACGCGAGCGTCGCGGCCAGCATCCGCGACGGACGGCCGGGCACGGCGATGATCGCCTTCAAGGACGTGCTCGACGATCAGCAGATCCGGCTGCTCGTGTTCCACATCCGTGAGCAGGCGGGGCTCGCAAAGGGCAAGCCTGAGACGAAGGTCGATCCGCACGGCGCGATCATCACGTCGGCGAAGCAGACCGTCAGGCTCGAGGTCGTCGCGAAAGATCTCGAGACGCCCTGGGGCCTCGCGTTTCTTCCCGACGGCCGGCTGCTCATCACCGAGCGGCCGGGACGGCTGCGCATCCTCGACAAAGGACAGCTTCAGCCGCCGATTTCAGGCATTCCTGCCGTGTGGCACGTCCAGGACGGCGGCCTCTTCGACGTCGAGGTGCATCCCGACTACGCGAAGAACGGCTGGATCTACCTCTCGTACTCAGAGCAAGGTGCGGAGAAGACCTCGAATACGATCGTGATGCGCGGCCGTATCAAGGACAACGCGCTCGTCGATCAGCAGGTCCTCTTCAAGGGCGCGCCCGACACCTACACGCCGCACAACTTCCACTACGGTTCGCGGTTCCTCTTCGACCAGCAGGGTCACCTGTTCTACTCGATCGGCGACAAGGGGCGCCCTGAAGACGCGCAAGATCTGTCGAAGCCCGCAGGCAAGATTCATCGCGTCAACGACGATGGATCGATTCCGAAGGACAATCCGTTCGCCGGCCGTGATGGAGCGCTCGGCACGATCTGGAGCTACGGCCATCGCAACCCGCAGGGCCTTGGGTTCGACGCGAACGGCGCGCTCTGGGCCACGGAACACGGGCCGCGCGGCGGCGACGAGCTGAATCGCATCCAGCCTGGCCGCAACTACGGGTGGGCCGTCGTCTCGCACGGCATGCAGCAGGGCATCACGAAGTCCGAGGAACAGGGAATGGAATCGCCCATCGCGTACTGGACGCCGTCGATCGCGCCGGCCGGCATTGCCTTCAACACCGGCTCTCGCTATCCGGGCTGGACGAACGACCTGTTCGTCACCGGACTCGGCGGCCAGCAACTGCGGCGGGTCGAGATCGCGGGTGACAGGGTCAGGCACCAGGAGGTCCTCTTCAACGAGTACGGCCGCGTGCGCGACATCATTCTCGGTCCCGATGGTCTTCTCCACGTTGCGCTCAGCCTGCCCGGCGCTCGTCTCAGCGACACGACTCCCGGCGTCATCATCCGGCTCGTGCCGGTCGTGAAATGACGCGGGCGGCACGTGCAGCCGCGGCGACGCTGGCGGCTGCAGCGGTCGTCGCCGCCGCGCAGTCGCGCATCTGGCCGCCGCCCGTTCAGCAGGTGAAGGCGGAATCGCCCGCGCTCTCGCCTGCCGACGAGCAGAAGACGTTCTTCTTGCCGCCCGGGTACGGCGTCGAGCTCGTCGCGAGCGAGCCGATGGTCGTGGATCCGGTCGCCATCGATTTCGATCCGGACGGCCGCATGTGGGTCGTCGAGATGCTCGGCTTCATGCCGGACACCTCCGGCACCGACTCGCGTGAACCGATCGGACGCGTCGCGGTTCTCGAAGATGACAACGACGACGGCCGGATGGATCGACGCACGGTGTTTCTCGACAAGTTGATCCTGCCGCGATCGGTCAAGGTCCTCGATCGAGGCGTGCTCGTCGCCGAGCCGCCCAACCTCTGGCTGGCGCGCGACACGGACGGCGATCTGAAGGCGGACTCGAAAGAGCTCGTTCGCAACGACTACGGCCGGCTCGCGGGCAATCCCGAGCACAACGCGAACGGCCTGCACTGGGGGCTCGACAACGTCATTTACACGTCCGAGCACACTTACCATCTCGAGCTGCGCAACGGTGCGTTCGCCGTGCAGCCGACGCTGAGCCGGGGCCAGTGGGGCGCGTCGACGGACGATGGCGGCCGTGTCTACCGGAACTGGAACGAGCAGCCGCTGTTCGTGGACGTCATTGCGCCGCGCTACTACATGCGCAACCCGAACCTCGCGCGCACGCGCGGGCTCTACGAGATCCTCATGGATCCGAAGGACATGACCGTGTGGCCGGTGCGCCCGACGCGCGGCGTGAATCGCGGCTACCGGGACGGCGTCCTGCGCGCGGACGGCACGCTCACGACCTATGTGTCTGCTGGAACACCGACCATCTACCGCGGCGATCGCCTGCCGAAGGATCTCTACGGCGATGCGTTCGTCACCGAGTCGGCGGGCAATCTCGTTCATCGCCTCACCATCGTCGACGACGGCTCGGGCAGGCTGTCCGCGCGGAACTCGTATCCGAAAGGCGAGTTCTTCGCGTCGAGCGATGAACGCTTCCGCCCCGTCAACCTGTTCTCCGCGCCGGACGGCACGCTCTACGTCATCGACATGTATCGCGGCGTGATCCAGGACGGGCAGTACTGGACCGACTACCTGCGCGACTACATCAAGACGAACAACCTGGAGTTGCCCGTCGGCCTCGGACGCATCTGGCGTGTCGTGCACACGACGACGACGCGCGATCGCAGACCGTCGTTGTCGAAGGCAGCGCCGAGCGATCTCGTCGCGCTGCTCGCGCATCCGAACGGCTGGTATCGCGACACCGCGCAGCGCCTGCTCGTCGAGCGCAGCGCGCGTACGGCCGCGCGGGCGTTGCGTGAGATGGCGGCGGTGCACCCCGACTGGCGCCCGAGGATTCACGCGCTGTGGACGCTCGACGGTATCGGCGAACTGGACGCCGCGACGGTGCAGAAGGCGCTCGGCGACAAGTCTGCCGACGTGCGCGCATCGGCGGTGCGGCTCAGCGAGAAGTGGATCGGCGATGCCGCGCAGCCAATCAGGGCCGCGGTTCTCGCGCTGACGGACGATGCGAGCTGGACGGTGCGGCGGCAACTCGCGGCGTCACTCGGGAATCTGCCGCCCGCAGATCGGCTCGATCACATCGTCGCGCTGCTGCGGCGATACGGCCACGATCCGATCACCGTCGATGCGGCGATCAGCGGACTCGCCCGCCAGGAGCTAGCCGCGCTGAACGCGCTACTCGAACCGAAAGCTCCCACGGGCGCGGCGCCGCGCCGGGCAAGCCCGGCGCCTACGGACGATGCGGTGGCGATGCTCGCGGCAGCGATCGTCCGCGCGCGTGACGCAGAGGACGTCGCGAGCGTGCTGGACGTCGCGGGTGATGCTGCGCGACCGTCGTGGCAGCGCATCGCGGTGCTGCGCGGCGCGGACCTCGCGCTGTCGGGGAGCCGGGGGGCCGGAGGGCCGGGGGGACGGGGGGCCAGGGGGTCGGGCTTGGGCGCCGGAGCGCGTAGCGCGGAGGCGGCGGGCCGGGGGGCCGGGGGGCTGTCGCTGGAGCAGGAACCGGCCGCGATCACGAAGCTTGCGGCGTCGCCGGGCGAACTTGGCAAGCTCGCGGCGGCCGTTGCTGGCCGGCTCACGTGGCCTGGCAAGCCGGCACCGGCGATCCGCGTTACGCCACTTACGGCTTCCGAGCAGGACCGTTTCGCGAAAGGGCGCGATATCTACAAGAATCTCTGCGTCGCGTGCCACCAGGCGGACGGCCGCGGCCTGGAAAAGATTGCGCCATCGCTCCTCGATTCAAGGTACGTTGTCGGCGACGCCGGCGTCGCCGCGCGCATCGTCCTGTCGGGCAAGGAGGGACGTGTCGCGCTGATGCCGCCGCTCGGCGGCAGCCTGACGGACGACCAGGTTGCGGCAGTGCTCACCTATATCCGCCGCGAATGGGGACACACGGCATCGGCCGTGACCGCAGCTGACGTGAAAGAGATCCGGGGAATGACGGCCGGCAGAAAGCGGCCATGGACGGAGGAGGAGATCGCGAGACTCGCCGGCGGACGCGGCGGGCGGTAAAGACAAGGCAGCCGTAGTGCAGCCCTTCAGGGCTGCCAAACACGGGAGACGACGATGCATCGATTCACGAAACGATTCGCTCTGATAACTCTGTTCCTTTCGACAGCCCTACCGGCGTTGGCGCAGAACGCGCCGCAGCCTCCGCCACAGTTCATGTCGCCGGAGGTGTCGGCGGAGCGGAAGATCACCTTCCGGGTCTTCGCGCCGAACGCCGACGCGATCCGCCTCGCCGCCGGAGACATCCCCGGCGTCGGCCAGACCACACAGTTGACGAAAGCGGAGAACGGCGTCTGGGAGGTGACGATCGGCCCGATCGATCCCGGCGCGTACCGCTACAACTACAACGTCGACGGCGTCGCGACGATCGATCCGCGCAACCCGGCGATCAGCGAGTCGAACAACAACGTGTGGAGCCTGGTCGTCGTGCCCGGCTCAGAGCTGTTCGATACGCGTGAAGTGCCGCACGGCGCCGTCGCGGAGGTGATCTACAAATCGACGGCGCTCGGGCGCTTCCGCCGCATGCACGTCTACACGCCGCCCGGCTACGAGGTCGGCCGCGAGCGCTATCCCGTGTTCTACCTGCTGCACGGCGCGGGCGACAACGACGATGCGTGGTCGTCGGTCGGGCGGGCGGGCTTCATCCTCGACAACCTGATCGCGGCGAAGAAGGCGAGGCCGATGATCGTCGTGATGCCGGCGGGGCATACGTCGCGCACGCGCGCGGGCGCGATGGATCGATCGGCGACCCAGGAATTCGTCGATGACTTCGTCAAGGACGTAATGCCGTACGTCGAGAAGAACTACCGCGTGCTCACCGGCCGCGCGAACACCGCGATTGCCGGCCTCTCGATGGGTGGCGGGCACTCGCTGAACATCGGCATCCCGTATCTCGAGCGCTTCGGCTACATCGGCGTCTACAGCTCGGGCCTGCTGGGTGCGTTCCCCGGCGCCGGCCGCGGACGTGGACGTGGCGCAGCGCCCGCCGCGGCGCCCGCAACTCCGCCCCCTGCCCCGCCACCTGCGGCTGCGGACTGGGAGAAGCAACACGCCGCGAAGCTCAGCGATGCGGCGTTGAAGAAGGGCCTGCGTCTGTTCTGGTTCGCCACGGGCAAGGACGACTTCCTGCTGGCGACGACCGAAGCGACCGTCGCCCTCTTCAAGAAACATGGCTTCAACGTCGTCTACAAGGAGACGCCCGGCGGACACACGTGGATCAACTGGCGCAACTATCTCGCGGAGTTCGCGCCGCAACTATTTCAGAACGGCAAGGCAACGAATCCGTAACGGAGGCCACCGATGCGAGCGAGATATTCGACACTGATGCTCACGCTCGGCGCGAGCGTGGCGGTCATGCTGGCGGTGACGATCCAGAGCAGCGCGCAGGGCGGCCGCGGCGGCGCGGCGCCCGCACTCTTTACCGCCGTCGACGCGAACAAGGACGCCGCGATCACGCGTGACGAGCTGAAGGCGGCGTTCGGCAAGTGGTTCACGCAGTGGGACGCGAACAAGAGTGGCGCCGTGACGCAGGAGCAGATCTCGCAGGGGCTCGCGTCGGTGCTGCCGGTGACGCAGCCGCCGGCACCTGCGGCTGCCGGGCAACGCCCGCTTCAGCCAAATCCATCCGACGTCGAGAAGCTGATGGCGGCGCTCCCCGACATGGCGCCCGCGAAGCCGAAACAGCCGCGCAAGGTCCTCGTGCTCGGACGCGCCGCGGGGTTCGTCCACTCGTCGATTCCAATCGCCGCGCGCTCGGTCGAGGAGATCGGCAAGAAGACCGGCGCGTGGTCGACGACGATCACGTATGACCCCGCCGACATCAACGAAGCGAACCTGAAACAGTACGACGCGATCTTCCTGGCGAGTACGACCGGAGAGTTCCTCGACGATCCGAACGACGCCGCCGTCACGGCGGCGCGGCGCAAGGCGTTGCTCGACTTCGTGCGCGGCGGCAAGGGCCTGGCTGGCATCCACGCGGCGGGCGACTCGTACCACCGTAACCGGCCGACAGATCCCGCCGCAGGGGCCGGGCTTGCCCGGCCCGGAGAGACGGGCGGTCGTGGGCGCGGTTCCGTAGGGGCCGGGCTTGCCCGGCCCGGACAACGGGGCGGCGGACGCGGGAACGCGATGATGGGGCCGCTGGCAACGCAGATGGTCGCGCAGGGAGACAAGAACGCGGATAAGAAGCTGTCGCGCGACGAGATGAGCGCGCTCGCCGACGCGTGGTTCGACAAGATGGACGCGCAGAAGACCGGCCGCATCGGCCAGCAGGATTTTCCGCAGCGCTACGCCTCGCTGATGCCGGCGCCGCCGAAGCCTGCGATGGGTAAGACCGGCTTCCCGATCCAGCCGCCGGCGACGCAGCTCGGCCCAGACACGCAGACGGGCACCTGGCCGGAGTTCAACAAGATGATCGGCGGCTTCTTCAAGTTCCACTGGAACGACGGCACGGTCATCACCGTGAAGCTCGACGATCCGAAGCACCCGATCAACGCGCCGTTCAAGGGCCAACCGTTCGAGATCATGGACGAGATCTACACATTCGGCCGCGACACCTACTCGCGCGAGAATCTGCGCGTGCTCACGAGCGTCGACTACGACAAGATGAGCGCCGAGGACAAGGCGAAGGAACAATTCCCGCGCGCCGACGGCGACTACGGATTGAGTTGGATTCGGCGTGAAGGCAAGGGACGCGTGTTCTACGAGGCGCTCGGCCACAGCGAGCGGGTCTACGCCATCAAGCCGATCCTCGAGCACGTCCTCGCGGGCATCCAGTACGCCCTCGGCGATCTGCCGGCCGACGACGTGCCCAGCGCGAAGAAAGGCGGCACGAGGTAAATGATGCCGGCGCCGACACGCGCGCGCCACGTCGTCACCATGTTCGCGGTGACGCTCGCGCTGATTACCTACATCGATCGTGTGGCGATCTCCGTGTCGGCGCCGTTCATCACGCAGGACCTCGGACTGTCGACGATCCAGATGGGATGGGCGCTGGCCGCGTTCGGCTGGGCCTACGCCGTCTTCGAGATCCCGGGCGGCTGGCTGGGCGATCGCATCGGTCCGCGCAAGGTGCTGATGCGGATCGTCATCTGGTGGTCGCTGTTCACCGCCTTCACCGGCTGGGCCTGGAGCGCGACGTCGCTCGTCGTCACGCGGGCGCTGTTCGGCGCCGGTGAGGCGGGGGCCTTTCCGAATCTGACGCGCGTGTTCACCACGTGGCTGCCGGTAAAGGAGCGCGAGCGGGCACAGGCGTTCCTGTGGCTCGCCACACGCGTGAGCGGCGCGTTCACGCCGCTGCTCGTCGCCGTCCTGATCTCGCTCGTGTCGTGGCGCCGTACCTTCGAGCTTTTCGGGATCGTCGGCCTCATCTGGGCGCTCGCGTTCTATCGCTGGTATCGCGACGCGCCGTCGGAGCACCCGGCCGTGAACGCAGCGGAGCTCGCGCTGCTGCCGGCGCCCAATGACACGGCCATCGCCAAGACCGGCGTGCCATGGCGGCTGATCTTCTCGTCGCCACAGGTCTGGCTCCTCTCGATTCAGTACATGTGCCTGGCGTACGGCTGGTGGTTCTACATCAACTGGCTGCCGACGTACCTGCGGAACGCACGCGGCACCAGCGTGCGGATGGGCGCGCTCCTCGCCGGCCTGCCGCTGCTGCTCGGCGGCGCGGGATGTCTCGTCTCGGCGGCGCTGATTCCACGTCTGGCGCGTGGCACCGGCAGCGTCGCGCTCGCCCGCCGCATCGTCGCCATCACCGGCTTCGCCGGCGCGTCGATCTGCATCTTCATCTTCACAGGCGTCGCCGATCCGATCCGCGCGAGGGTGGTGCTCGGCTTCGCAGGGTTCTTCATCGACTTCGTCCTGCCG
>JBMDXB010000155.1:0-16269 GCA_048594885.1 Vicinamibacterales bacterium | reverse complement strand
TTGTCTTTGGTGTCTATCTTTGCGCCTGTTTCGCTAGGGTGTGTCAGCTTCTTTTAGTGCGGGGGGGGCCCCACCCCCCCGCGATTACGCGCGCTTGGCGGGGGACGGCCTTTGGCCTTGCCGCCGGCGCTTCGCGCCGGCAGCCTGGTGTCTGTGTCATCTATCCACGTCTCCGAGCACGATATCGATCGATCCAATCAACGCCACCACGTCGGCGACGAGATGCCCCTTGATCAACTGCGGCAGCGCCTGCAGGTTGCAGAACGACGGCGGGCGCACGCGGAAGCGGTACGGCGCGTTCGACTTGCCGTCGCTGACGATGAAGTACCCGAGCTCCCCCTTCGGCGACTCGATCGCGTGATAGGTCTCGCCCGCGGGCGGCTTGATCAGCCGCGGCACTTTGCCGACGATCGGCCCTTCGGGCATGCCGTCGAGCGCCTGGCGGATGATCCGCGTCGACTGGCGCCACTCCTCCATCCGCACGAGATATCTGTCGTAGGTGTCGCCGGTCGTGCCGATCGGGATGTCGAACTCGAAGTCGGCGTACGCCGCGTAGGGCTCGTCCTTGCGGATGTCGCGCACGACGCCGGATCCGCGCAGCGCCGGGCCGCTCAGGCCGATCGCGATGGCGTCGGCTCCCGAGATGACGCCGATGCCCCGCGTGCGCTCGTGCCAGATGCGGTTGCGCGTCAGCAGCTCCTCGTACTCGACCGCCTTCGCGTCGATCACGTCGCACAGCTCGCGCACCTTGCGGTCCCATCCCGCCGGCATGTCGAGCGGCAGCCCGCCGATCCGCATGCAGTTGTAGGTCAGGCGCGCGCCGCAGTACTCCTCGAACAGATCGAGAATCAGCTCGCGCTCGCGGAACGCGTAGAGGAACACCGTCATCGCGCCGATGTCCATCGCGTGCGTGCCGAGCCACAGGCAGTGGCTGGCGATCCGCTGCAGCTCCGACAGGATCGTCCGGATGTACTGCGCCCGCTTCGGCACCTCGAGCGACATCAGCTTCTCGACGGTCTCGCAGTATCCGAGGTTGTTCGTCGCCGCGGCGACGTAGTCCATGCGGTCGGTGAGCAGGACGATCTGCGCCCAGTCACGCTGCTCGCACAGCTTTTCGATCCCGCGGTGCAGGTAGCCGATGACGACGTCGCAGCCGACGACGCGCTCGCCATCGAGGCGCAGCACGACGCGCAGCACGCCGTGCGTGCTGGGGTGCTGCGGCCCCATATTGATGACGAGCTCCTGCGCGTCGAACAACGAGCTCATTGTCTGGCGCTCGGGGCCGCGGCTTCGCGGGGGTCCCCTCCGGCCCCTCGCTTGGCTCGCTTCACGACGCTCGCACTCCGCCGCTCGCTCCGTTCTGCTCGCCTCATTCGATGTCCTCAGCCCGCTTCACCTTCAGCCAGTCCTGCGGCGATTCGAGCAGCAGCTCGCCCGGCCCCTCGAGCGGATAGTCCTTGCGTTGCGGGTGCCCCTGCCACGTGTCCGGCATGAGAATGCGCCGCAGATCGGGATGCCCGTCGAACCGGATGCCGAACATGTCGAAGATTTCGCGCTCGAGCCAATTCGCCGCGGGCCACACGCTGGTGACGCTCGGCACCGCCTCGTCGAGCGCCACGCGCGCCTTCATCCGGATCCGGTGACGCAACCGCGTCGAATACAAGCAGTGGATCACGTCGAAGCGCGTATCGCGCGGCGGCCAGTCGCTGGCGGTGACGTCCGAGCAGAAGTCGAACTCGGCGCCTGGAGTGTCCCGCAGGTATGCCGCCACTTCCAGCAACCGCGATGCCGGAACGACGATCGTCCAGTCGCCGACCCAGTACGACACGCGCTCAACGCCGCCGGGAAGCGCCGACTGCAGGGCCGAGATGAACTCCGGCACGGCGACCTCGGCAGGCGGCGGCGGATCGGGCGGGCCCGCCGGCGCCGGGGCGGTCTTGACGTGCTCTGCCGGTTTTCCGGCAGCGGGAGAGGGGCGGGCCGCCGCCACCGGATTCTTCGGCGTGTCGCCCGCGCGCGACACGTCGCCCGACAGCGGTTCGGCTCGTCCCTTACCAGCCGGCTTGTCGCCGGCAGCCTCGCCGGCCGGCTTGTCGCCGGCCGCTTCAGGAGGAGTTGGGGTATCAGCCATTCAGGATTGCCACTCGAGGGCGCCCTTCTTCCAGGCGTAGAAGTAGCCGACCACGAGGATGAACAGGAACACGAGCATCTCGATCAGGCCGAACAGCGCGAGCTGATCCAGCGCCACGGCCCAGGGAAACATGAAGATCGTCTCGACGTCGAAGATGACGAACAGCATCGCGATCAGGTAGTAGCGGATGCTGTAGCGGTCGCGCGCGTCGCCCACCGCCTCGATTCCGCATTCGTACGGTTCGAGCTTCACCTTGTTGTAGCGCTTCGGGTGGATGATGCCGGAGGCGATCAGCGTGACGATCGCGAAGCCGATCGCGATCAGCACGAACAGGAAGATAGGGATGTAGGCCTGGAGCATGGCGTCAAAGTTGTGTGGGGAATCTGCCCAGAGCCCGGGAAAACGGCTGTTTATAGCACGCGCTTCCCGACAGGGTCAACGAAAGCCCAAATCCTTGGAACCCAATGGTTTTCGACGTTATACTCGGCATGAAATGACTCACGCGGCTCGAGCCCTTCTGGCCGTATTCGCGGTCCTGCCAATCGCTCTGCAGGCGTCCCAGGCCAGCTCCCGCACACGCCAGATCTTCGTCAGCGTCGTCGACCGCAACGATCAGGCTGTTGCCGGATTGGCGGCAGCGGATTTCGCCGTCCGCGAGGACGGTACTCTCCGGGAAGTGCTGAAGGCTGAACCTGCGACCGAGCCCATGCAAATCGTGCTCCTGATCGATGACAGCGCCGCCGCCGATCGGGCGATTCAGGACCTGCGGCAGGCGCTCACCTCGTTCGTGGCCAGAATGCAGGGAAAAGCGGAGATCGGACTGGTGACGATCGGCGAGCGGCCGACGTCGGTCACCGAACCGACGACCAACCTCGAGACCATCAAGAAGGGAATCTCACGAATTTTCGCAAGGCCGGGTTCCGGCGCCTACTTTCTCGAAGCGCTGGACGACGTGACGCGGGGCATGCAACGGCGTGAGGTCAACCGGCCCGTCATCATAGCGCTCATCACCGAGGGGATCGAGTTCAGCTCGCTCGACGCGCGCAGCGTGCTCGATCGGCTCTACGCCACCGGCGCGACGCTGCACGTCCTGTCGATCGGCCGCCCCTCGGACTCGATGACCGACGAGGTCCGCAACCGGAACATCGTCGTCTCGGACGGAACGAGCCACACGGGTGGCCGCCGCGAGCAGATCCTGATCGAGAACGCGATTCCGGATAAACTGATGAAGCTGGCGGACGAGCTCCTCAGCCAGTATGTGGTGACCTACGGGGTCCCGGATGCGCTCATCCCGCCGGAGACGGTCGCCGTCTCGGTCAAGCGGCCGGATCTGAAGGCCCGGGCGCGGACCCGCGTATTGATCAAAGCCGCGAAGAAGTAGAAGGAATTTCCCCATGCGTCGCGCTCTTCTGGTGGCGTCGGTCGTCGTCTCCCTTGCCGGCGCCGAATCGGCCGCGCAGCGGTTTCGCGGCGGCGTCGAGCTCGTCTCCCTGGCCGTGACGGTGACCGAGGGAGCGAAGTACGTCACCGACCTGAACGAAGCCGACTTCGACGTGTTCGAGGACGGCGTGCGGCAGAAGGTCACGTTCTTCACCCGCGTGCAGCAGCCGGTCGCGCTCGCGGTGCTGCTCGACACCAGCAACAGCATGGAAGAGCGGCTGCCGACCGCGCAGGAGGCCGCCGTCGGCTTCGTCAAGCGCATGCAGCCGCAGGACGCGATGGAAGTCGTCGCCTTCAACAGCCAGGTCGATATCGTGCAGGCGATGACGAACAATCAGTCGCTGCTCGAGAAGGCGATCCGCGCGACGAGCGTCAACGGATCGACGTCGCTCTACAACGCCATTTACATCTCGCTCAAAGGGTTGAAGAAGATGCGCGCCCAGTCGGCGGAGGACATCCGCCGGCAGGCGCTGGTCGTGCTCTCGGACGGCGACGACACGTCGAGCATGATTCCCTACGACGACGTCCTCGATCTGGCGAAGCGGTCCGAGACGGCAATCTACTCAATCGGCCTGCGCCAGCCCGACATCGGCAAGCCGCGCTTCAAGGAAGCGGAGTTCGTGCTGCGGCAGCTCGCGCAGGAGACCGGCGGCCGCGCCTTCTTCATCGACGAGCACCGTGCGACGGCGGAACTGCCGAAGATCTACCAGCAGATCTCAGACGAGCTCGCCAGCCAGTACTCGCTCGCCTACGCGTCGAAGAACCCGCTGCGCAACGGCGCCTGGCGGCGCATCGACGTCCGGATCGCCCGGCCGGGCCTGACCGCCCGCACGCGCCGCGGCTACTTCGGACCGACTGGTTCGTAGGCCATGCACCTGCTGCCGCTTCTGCTGTATGCCGCCGGCGCCGCGGCATACGCAGCCCATTTCGCCTGGCGCGATCCGCGCGTGGGCCGTCTGGCCACGGTGCTGCTCGGCGGAGGCGTCCTGGCGCACACGTTCGTGATCGGCATGCAGACCGTGCAGGTCGGTCATGCCCCGCTCGTCGGCACGACCGCCGCCATCTCCGCGTTCGTCTGGCTCCTCGGGCTCTCCTATCTCTACGTGGAGATGACGACGAACGAACGGTCGATGGGCGTGTTCGTCGCGCTGCTGCTCGTCGCGCTCGACATCATTCCGGCGCTGGACCCCGGCGCCAGCCCGCGTCCGCCGCTGCTCCGCAGTCCGCTCTTCACCATCCACGTCGCATCGATGCTGTTCGCCTACGCCAGCCTTGCGCTCGCCTGCGTCATCGGCATCACCTACGTCCTGTTGTTCACCGAGATCAAGGCGAAGCACCTCGGCGTGTTCTACGCGCGGCTGCCGTCGCTGCAGGTGCTCGACACGATGAACGCGCGCGCCGTCACGGTGGGCTGGATTTTCCTGACGCTCGGCCTCGCGATTGGCGGCATCTGGGCGACGCAGATCCAGAGCTCGCCGGATCCGCGGGCGCAGGCGATGTCGGTCGCGGATCCGAAGATCCTGTTCGCCATCGTCGTCTGGGTCGTGTACTCGTTCGCCCTGTTCGCCAGGCAGGCGTTCGGGTGGAGCGGGCGGCGTGCCGCGTGGCTGTCGGCCATCGGCTTCGTCATGGTGTTGCTGAACTTCGTGCCGGTCGGCTACTTCCTCACCAAGAGCCACAACTTCTGACGCGATGCGCCTCTTTGCCGCCGGCCTCAGCCACCGCACAGCGCCCGTCGAGCTCCGCGAGTGCGTCGACTTCGCGCGGGCGGGGGTCGAAGCGGCGGGGTCGGCGCTCGTCTCGAAGGCGTTCGCGAGCGAGGCGGTGGTGCTCTCCACGTGCAACCGCGCGGAGATCTATGCGGCCGGCGAGACCGACGAGACCGCCGAGGCCCTGAAGCAGTTCTTCAGCGAGTACCACGGCGTTCCGGTCGAGCGCATGGGGGAGCATCTCTACGTGCACCGCGGCGTCGACGCCGCTTCGCATCTGTTCCGTGTCGCCGCCGGCCTCGACTCGCTCGTCGTCGGCGAGCCGCAGATTCTCGGCCAGGTGAAGTCGGCGTACTCGACCGCCAACGAGCTCCACTCGACGGGCGCGCTCACCAACCGGCTGTTCCACTCGGCATTTGCCGTCGGCAAGCGCGTTCGCACGGAGACTGGACTCGGCGAGGGCGCCGTGTCGGTGAGCTATGCGGCCATCGCGCTGGCGAAGAAGATCTTCGGCAACCTCGAGGGGCGGAACGTCCTGATCCTCGGCGCCGGCGAGATGGCGAAGCTGACCGGCGTCCATCTCCGCGCGCAAAAGGTGCGGCAGATCACGATCGCGAGCCGCACGCTGTCGACAGCCGAACAGCTCGGGCGGCACCTCGAAGGGCGGGCGGTGCCATGGACGGAGCTCGATCCCGCGCTCGCCGCCGCCGACATCGTGATCACGGCAACGGGCGCGACCGAGCCGGTGCTGACGCACAGCCGGATCGAGGACGTGATGCGCCCGCGGCGCCAGCGGCCGCTGTTCATCATCGACATCGCGCTGCCGCGCGACGTCGAGGCGACCGCGGGCGACGTCGATCAGGTGTTTCTCTACAATCTCGACGATCTGCGCGCGATCGTGAAAGAGAACCTGGCGCGGCGCGCCGCCGAGCTGCAGCGGGCCGAGGCCATCGTCGCCGAAGAGGCGTCGCGGTTCGGCGCGTGGATGCAGTCGCGCGAGATCATTCCAACCGTCGTCGCGCTGCGCCGCCGCTTCGAGGCGATCCGCCAGTCGGAGCTGTCTCGCCTCGAACCAAAGCTCGCGGGGTTGCCGCCGGAGGCGCGCGCGCGTCTCGACGAGATCACGCATCTCATCGTCGAAAAGCTGTTGCTGACGCCGACCGAGCAGCTCAAATCCGTCAGCGACGAGGCGATGGTGGTGGCGTACTCCGACGCGCTGAACCGCCTGTTCAGCCTCGCGGCGGAGGAAGCGAGACCGCCGGAAGCCGCCGGCAGGACGCACGCGGACAGCGAGGGCACGTGAGGACCGTCAGAATCGGCACGCGCGGCAGCCAGCTCGCGCTGTGGCAGGCCAACACCGTCGCGGCGCTCCTCGAACGCGCCGGCCTTCGCTCGGACATCATCAAGATCAAGACGGCCGGCGATCGCCTGCAGGAGGCAC
The DNA here is from genome assembly GCA_048594885.1 of Vicinamibacterales bacterium. GTDB lineage: Bacteria > Acidobacteriota > Vicinamibacteria > Vicinamibacterales > 2-12-FULL-66-21 > JBMDXB01. Next base: position 9,548 of record JBMDXB010000155.1, on the reverse strand, counting down.
CGCTCTCGGAAGTCGGCGGCAAGCGGCTCTTCGTGAAGGAGATCGAAGACGCGCTGCTGCGCCAGGACGTCGATCTCGCCGTGCACAGCGCGAAGGACATGCCCGCCGTCCTGCCCGAGGCGCTGGACATCGCCGCGGTACTGCCGCGCGAAGATCCGCGCGATGCGCTGGTCATCGCCGACGGCGCGACCGAGGCGGGCATCGAAGCCGTCCTCGCGCAGCTCGGCAGCGCGCCGACGATTGCGACCAGCAGCGTCCGCCGCGTCGCGCAACTCGCTGCACTGCTGCCAGGCGCGACGTTCGTTCCGATCCGCGGCAACGTCGACACGCGGCTGCGCAAGCTGGACGCGGGCGGCTTCGACGCGCTCGTCCTCGCATCCGCCGGCATGCTGCGCCTCGGCTTTGCCGCTCGCATCTCGGCACGAATCCCCGTCCCGCAGTGCATCCCGGCTCCCGGCCAGGGGATCGTCGCGATCGAGATCCGTGCCGCCGACGAGGAGATGCGTGCGCAATTGCGGCGCCTGACCGACATCGCCGCGGAGGCGGCCCTGACGACGGAGCGGACCGTCGTGGCGGCGCTCGGCGGCGGGTGCCAACTGCCGCTCGGCGCGGTCGCGACCATCGAGAACGGCCGCGTCACGGCGCGCGGCATCGTCACGTCGCTCGACGGCAAGCGCATCGTCCGCCGCGAGGCGAACGGCTCGTCGCACGAACCGGAGGCGGTGGGACGGGCGCTAGCGGCCGAACTGCTCGCCGGAGGCGCTGGAGACATCCTCGACGAAGTTCGCCGCGCCCAGGGACCGGTAGAAGGGTCATACTAGTCGATTGCGGATTGCCGATCGTCGATTGCGGATTGACGGGATTGGGGATTGCCGATTGGGATTGAGGGATTGAGGATTGGGATTGGGGATTGCGGATTGGGGATTGGATTGTGGATTGTGGATTGTGGATTGTGGATTGTGGATTGCGGATTGACGATTGGAATGGGGATTGCGGATGGACGATTGGAATGCGGATTGCGAATTGCGGATTGACGATTGGAATGGGGATTGCGGATTGTGGATTGCGGATCAGTGCCGACGGGGACTCAGATGTCGAATGAGGAGTGGCGATTGACGATGACGCGACCAGCTGGAGGCGGACGTGCGGTGTGGCAATCCTCAATCCGCAATCCCCATTCAATCCGCAATCCCCATTCAATCCGCAATCCCCATTCAATCCCCAATCCCCATTCAATCCCCAATCCGCATTCCAATCCCCAATCCCCAATCCCCAAACCAATCCCCAATCGTCAATCCCAATCCCCAATCCCCAATCCCGGCAATCGGCAATCCGCAATCGACGATCCGCAATCGACGGGATGTCCGCTATGACTGCGCCGTGTGTCTACATCGTGGGGGCCGGGCCTGGAGATCCCTCGCTGATCAGCGTCCGAGGCCGCCGCTGCCTCGAGAATGCGGACGTCGTCCTCTACGACCACCGCGTGCACGCGCGGCTGCTGCGGCTCGCCAACCCCGATGCCGAGCGGATCGATGTCGGCCCTGCCGCGCCGAAGCCGCTCGATCAAGACGCCATCTCTTTCCTGCTCGTCGACAAGGCGCGCGAGGGCAAGACCGTCGTGCGGCTCAAATGGGGCGATCCGTTCGTGTTCGACAGCGGCGGCAAGGAAGCGCTGTTCCTCCACGAGCAGGGCATCCCATTCCAGGTGGTGCCAGGCATCCCGGTCACGATCGGCGGCCCCGCCTACGCGGGCATCCCCGTGACGTATCCCGCCGGCGGCGACACGCTGACGCTGATTCGCGGCAACGAGAGCGAAACGCAGGCGGCGCCGGAAGTCGACTGGGCGCGGCTCGCCGGGCTCAGCGGCACGCTCGTGTCGTACGCCAGCGCCAAGCAGATCGACCGCATCACCGAAGGACTGCTGTCGCACGGGCGCTCCGCGAACGAGACCGCGGCGCTCATTTACGACGCGACGCTGCCGTCGCAGCGGACGATCGCCGGCACGTTGGGCTCGATCGCCGGCGAAGCGAAGGAGGACGCGCCGGCGCTGCTCGTGATCGGACAGGTCGCAGGCCTGCGCGAGCACTTGCGCTGGTACGACGACCGGCCGCTGTCGGGCCGCCGCATCGTCGTGACGCGATCGCGCGAGCAGGCAGGCGAACTGATGGAGATGCTCGAGGAGCGCGGCGCGGAAGCGATTCCGGCGCCGACGATCCGTGTCGTTCCGCCGGAGGATCCCGACGCGCTCGATCGCGCATGCGCCGAGGCGGGATCGTTCGATTGGGTTGTGTTCACGAGCGCCAACGGCGTCGACCATTTCATGCGACGGCTGCTCGCCGTCGGCGACGTCCGCGATCTCAAGGGCGTACGCATCTGCACGATCGGGCCGTCAACCGCGTCGCGCGTGCAGCGGTACGGCATTCGCGTGGATCTCACACCTGAGGAATACCGGGCGGAAGCGATCGTGCAAGCGCTGAAGGCGGACGGCGACCTGAAGGGGACGCGGTTCCTGCTGCCGCGCGCCGACATCGCTCGCGAGGTGCTCGCTGAAGAGTTGCGCGCCGCGGGCGCCCAGGTGGTGGAAGTCGCGGCGTACCGAACGGTGCTCGGGGCCGGCGACCGCGACAGCGATTACGACGTGTACCGGATGCTGCTCGACCGTCAGATCGATGCGGTGACGTTCACGAGCGCCTCGACCGTGCGGAACTTCGCCGCCATCTTCGGCGAGGAGCAGGCTGCCGACCTGCTGCGCACCACCGTCGTCGCATGCATCGGGCCCGTCACGGCCGAGGCTGCGCAACAGCTCGGCATTTCGACGACCGTGATGCCGGAGCGATACACCATTCCCGATCTCGTCGACGCGCTCGTCGAGCATTTTGCGGGCGACCGTAGCGCCGAACTTCAGTAGGGGCCGACCTTGGCCGCCCCCGCGGGCGGAGCAAGCTCCGCCCCGACAACGTAGGGGCCGACCTTGGTCGGCCCGCTTCGAGAGGCCGCAATAAGAGAAGCTGCCACGATGCCTCACACCAAAGACACATCCGCAACGACGCAAACGCACGATACGACTCTGAATCTCACCCGTCGCCCGCGCCGGCTGCGGCGCAACCCGGCGATGCGCGCGCTGGTGCGCGAGACGCGGCTCTCGCCGGACATGTTCATCTACCCGCTCTTCGTCCGCACCGGCGAAGGACAGCGGCGCGCGGTCGAGTCGCTGCCGGGCGTGTATCAGCTCTCAGTGGACGAAGCCGTCAAGGAGGCCGCGGCGGCGAAAGCGGACGGGATTCAGGGCGTGCTGCTGTTCGGCATTCCCGACGCGAAGGATCCCGTCGGGTCGGCGGCCTACGATCCCGAAGCGCCGGTGCAGATGGCCGTGCGCGCGATCAAGCGTGAAGTGCCGGGCATGCTGGTCGTCACCGACGTCTGTCTCTGCGAGTACACCTCGCACGGGCACTGCGGCATTCTCGTCGACGAGGACGTCGCGAACGATGTGACGGTGGGACAGCTCGTGCGCGCCGCGCTGTCGCACGCGGCGGCCGGCGCCGACGTGGTCGCGCCCTCGGACATGATGGACGGCCGTGTCGGAGCGATCCGCAGCGCGCTCGACGAAGCGGGCTTCGTGCAGACGGCGATTATGTCGTATGCCGCGAAGTACTGCTCCGCGTTCTACGGCCCGTTCCGCGACGTGGCCGATTCCGCGCCAGCCTTCGGCGATCGGCGATCGCATCAAATGGATCCGGCCAACGTCGAGGAGGCGCTTCAGGAAGTCGCGCTCGACGTCGAAGAAGGCGCCGACATCGTCATGGTGAAGCCCGCGGTGGCGTATCTCGACGTGATCGCGAAGGTGAAGGCGGAGTTCGGCCTGCCGACGGCGGCGTACCACGTCAGCGGCGAGTACGCGATGCTCAAGGCCGCGGCGCGCAACGGCTGGATCGACGAACCGCGCGCGATGATGGAGACGCTGACGGCAATCCGGCGCGCCGGCGCGGACATCATCATCACCTATTACGCCAGGGACGCGGCGCGGGCGCTGTAACTCATGGCGGAACCAAAGTTCCGCCCTACGGCTGTGTCGGGTCTGTCACCGTAGGGCGCGACTGCAGTTGCGCCGTTCGTCGCGATCGTGATGGCATTCGACCAGCTCACAACAGCTCTCGAGGAGCTGTCCGCCGACGGTCCCGTCGCCGTCTCGCTCTACGATTACCAGACGGGCCACACCTGGTCGTACGGCGGCGGCCGCTGGTTTCACGCCGCCAGCACCATCAAGATCGCGGTGCTCGCCGCGGTGTACGCGGAGCTCGAACGCCGGGGCCTCACGCCGTGGCACCGGCTGCACATCCGCAATCGCTTCTTCAGCGCCGCCGACGGCCTTGCCTATCGCGTCTCGGCCGGACGCGATGCCAACGCCGACGTGCACGCCGAAGTCGGCCGCTCGATGCACATCGGCGATCTCGCCCGTCACATGATCGCGACGAGCAGCAATCTCGCGACGAACCTGCTCGTCGAATTCATTGGCACGGCTCGCATCCGCGCGTTTCTCGCCGCGGCCGGCGGCAACGTGCAGCGCGGCATCGACTTCCAGCGCGGCGTGGAAGACGACCGCGCGTTCGAGGCGGGCGTGATCAATCGCGTCACGGCCGACGGCCTCGTGGCGCTGCTGAAGGCCATTTACGAGGGGCAGTTCGCCGGCGCCGGCGCGACGGCGGCAATGATCGCCGCGCTGGCGTCGCAGGAGTTCAACAGCGGCATCCCTGCGGGCCTCCCGCAGGTGGTGCGTGCGGCCGCACAGGTCGCGCACAAGACCGGTGAGATCTCCACTGCGTCGCACGACGCCGGTCTGGTGTTCCTGCCAGGCCGGCCGCCGTACGCGCTCGCAGTTCTGACGGAGCACGCGGCCGACAGGCCGCAGCGGTTCGAGCCGATCGCGAGGATGTCGAGTCTCGTCTACGACGCGATCGCCGAGGCGGGCGCAGCGGCGCGCCCGGCGGACGCATGAACCCGTCCGTCCCGCTGCGCATTGTCGACGTCGAGATGCTGCCCGAGGAGTACCGGCGGCTGCTGCTGGACGCGCCCGTCGAGGGACCGCACGGCGAACTGCTGCGGCACCCGCGGTACTTCTACGAAGTCGATTCATGGCAGACCGCGCTCGACGTCCAACTGTCGCCGCACTTCTCCCTGTGGGAGTTTCTCGAGGTCGACGTGCGCGAGGCGGAGCTCCTGCGCGACTTCCCACGCTACGTTCCCTGCGCCGTCAGCGTTCTGGCAGTGCACCTCGAGCTGTTCCGCCAGACCGTCGGCCAGCCAGTGCGCATCGCGACGAACGGCGGTTACCGATCGCCGGCGCACGAGATGAACGCGCCCGATTCGCCGCACTCGTGGGGAACGGCGGCGAACATCTATCGGATCGGTGCCGAGGACATGGCGGACAAGGCGACGATCGAGCGCTACGCCGGCATGGCGCATCGGATTCTGCCGTCGGCCTGGTGCCGCCCGTTCGGCACGGAACGCGGCCAGACGATCGATCACCTTCACATCGACATCGGCTACATCGTCGTCGTGCCGCGGGAGCCGCTCGCGTCCGTCGATCCCAGCGTTGCGCCGACGGTAGCGCTTCCCCCGAGTCAGGCATGAAGCCGCGCAGTGACACCGGCGAACGCCCGCTGGCGCTGGCAGCCATCGGCCTCGAGGCCGAGTTCACGCTCGTCGTCGACGGCGCGCCGACGCGGCCGGAGGATTTGTTCGGCGATCCGCGCGGTTTCCTGCAACAGCCGATGATGCACCGCGTCGGCACGTCGTATCACCTGCCGCATGGCGGTGCCGTCTACTTCGACACCGGGGTCGTCGAAGTCGTCACGCCGGCAATCGAGCTCGAACGCGGCGCGGCCGCGCGCGCCGGACGGTCGCTCTGGGAAGGCATCCACTCGGTCCGCGATGCGCTCGATTCGTGGGAGCGCCGCACGCGACGCACTGTGCAGCTCACCGGCTTCAGCACGCACTACAACATCTCGGTGCATCCGCCGCTGTTGCCGCGGCGGCTCGACGCGCTGGCCAAGCTGATGACCTACTTCCTTCCCGCGCCGGTCATGCTGCTCGCAGCGAACCGCAAGTCGACGGGCGTTGGCGTGCGCCCTCGTGTCACGCGCATTGAGGTGACGTGCGATTTCACACCGGACGCCGCGCTGCAGATTGCGACGGCCACACTCATCGCCGGCGTCGTCCGCGAAGTAGCGCAGTGGCGCTCGTGGCATCTGTCGGAGCTGCGCCGCCGGCGGCTGCCGCGAATCGCCGGCTTCCGGCCGATGCCGCACACGTCGCGCCGCGGCTGGCTGGCGCGCGCGGACTGCTACCCGCGCAATCCGTTCGCAGAGGGACCCGATGCGCCGGTCTGGCGCGAGCAGGGCGCGCCCGTTCGCGACGGGTCGCACCGCACGCTTCGCGACATCGCACTCGACGTTTTCATGCACTTCCGCGGCAGTATCGCGCGGCTCGCCGACCCGTTCAGCCTGCGTCTCATCTCCGCCGTCATGGATGGCCGTGCAGCGTCGCTGCTCGATCTGCCGGAGCGTCCGCCCGCGTACGATGACGCCGGGCGGTTGTGCCAATGGCCGGGCGAGATGCCGGCCAGCGCGCTCGACCGGTCGCGCTACGAGCGCGTCCTCATTCATGCGATCGCCGGAAAGCCGCTGAGGATCGAGGGTGAAGTGTACGAGCCGATCGGGATGCGCGGCTGGTCGCGCGCCGTGTTCCGCCGCCGCCGCGACCGCAGCATTCAGGTGTTCAGCATCGACTCGCTGCTTCAGCATCTGGACGCCTGGGATCGCTGATCGCCGATCGCTGATCGCCGATCGCTGATCGCCGATCGCTGATCGCTGATCGCCGATCGCTTATCGCCGATCGCTGTTCGGTGATCGCTGAGCGCCGAGCGCCGAGCGCCGATCGCCGAATCGCTGATCGCCGAGCGCCGGGCGCCGAGCGCCGGGCGCCGAGCGCCGGTAGGGCGCAACTTCAGTTGCGCCGCTCGCGTGGGAGAAACCGATCGCCCGTCCACGTGAACGCGCAATCGGCGGTCGCATTCTCATCGATGGGTTTCACGACCGCCTCCGCGAAACCGTTCCGAAAAAGATGCGCACCTTCGACAGAATGCGGCACGCCATCGAACGACGAGGTCGAGCAGCCCGACGCGTCGTGCGCCGCGCGCGCCGCCGCCACGATGCGGTCTCGCAGCGAGGCGGCATCCTTCCAGGGCCGGATGTGCGCTCGAACGCCTATGGCGTGCAGCGCGATGACGACGGCGATCGCGGCGTGCGACAGACGCGGCGCCGCGGCGGCTGGGACTTCGATCAGTCGCGCGATCACGACCGCCCATGCGGCCAGAGGCACATACAGGTACCGCGATCCTTCGAGCGAGTCGCCGACGTACAGATAGCCGAGGAGCGGGAGGACCGAAACGAGGATCCAGAGAAAGAGCGGCAGGAGCCGCGACGCGTTGTGACGCACTGCATACCGCACGATCAATGCGCCCGCTGCGAGCTGCGGCACCACCGCGAGCGCAATCGGATGCCGAAGCAGCTCCGCGCGGGTCCACGGCAACACCAGCGACGCAAACGGCCGGCCGGCGAGCTCTTTGACGACGTAGCCGTCGAGTGGCGCGAACGGCGCCGGCGATCCGGGCATCGCGACGATGCGAAAGGCGACATAACCGGCCACGCAGCCCGCGGCTGCCACCGTAGTCCACTCGAACGGGCGGCGCCGGCTGGCGCTCGCCGCCAGCGCCAGCAGCACTGGCAGGACGACGGCGGTCTCTTTCGTGAAGAGCGCCGCGACTACGAGGAGGAGGGCCGCAACTCGAGATGAGCGTTGCGGCCGGTGCGCCAGCAGCGCCGCTGCCAGCGTGAGCGTTGCGAGCAAGACGTCGAAGATGCCGGCAGACCAGGTGACCGGTTCGACGGCCGCGGGAAACGTCAGGAAGAAGAACGCCGCGATCCAGCGGCCGGGCGCGCCGCAGCCAATCTGCCGGGCGAAGATCCAGACGAGCCCGGCATTGAGCGCGTGCAGCGTCACGTTCACGACGTGCAGCGCCGCCGGCCCGCCGAGCGGATACACCGCTTTCCACAGCAGCATCGGCACCGGCCGGACGAACTCCCACGCGCCGAACAGCGGTTTCGCGAGCAGCACGAAGTCGTCTGAGAGCAGTCCGACGCCCAGAGCCGGCCTGTAGAGTACAAATGCGAGGGCCACGAACAACGGGACTGCGTAGGGGCCAGGCTTGCCCGGCCCGTCGCCGGGCTTGCCCGGGCCACCGGCCGCGGCTGTGTCGCCCACTCGATCACTGCGTGCCAGCAACGCCGCGACGACGGCAATCGACGCGAGTAGGAACCACGCGGCCTCGACGTGGTGCCGCCGAGCGCCGCCCGTGACGTGCGCGGCAAGAACGACCCATGCGAGCCGCGCGTATGCGAGCCACGCAAGGATGACGACGGCGGTCTGAATCCGTCGTCTCATCGCCTGGAGGACGCGCGCTGCGCTAGCGCCGGACCGCGCGGCCGGTGGACGTGCTGCCTTCGTCGGCAATCCATCGGCGGTGAGTGTGCAGGAGAATGCTCGTCAATGTATAGGGCTGATCTTCGGGCAGGTTCGACGGGGTGATGAACAGGCCGGAGCTCGACTCGGACCAGCTCTGCACGCTCAACTGGTCGGGCACGTCCTCCCACGCGGGAAACGCCTCCCGGAACGCGTCCGCCAGCCGCTTGGCGTCGCGCGAGAACAACGCGTCCGCCTCGCCGTTGTAGCCCCAGATGATGATGCCGAACGGGATGCCGACGTCGGCGGCGAACTGCTCGAGGCGCCGCATGTCGTTCGGGAAGTCGTTGCGCGGCGGAGCGCGCACGGCGCGGATGTCGACGTCCACCTGCAGGAACGCCGGCAGCACGCCTCGGCGCCGCGTCAGATCGAGCATCGCGGCGAACGCGTCGGGCGTGAACGACGGATACGCTTCAATGAGGCCGATGCGAATCGACGGATGCGCGGCGCTGACGGCCGTCATGTAAGTCCGCAGGCGGTCCGCCGTCGCGTCGAGCGTGCTGTCGGCGCACGTCGTGAAGCGCCCGGACAGAAACGGCTCGTCCATCGCGAGGTACGAGACCGTTCCTCCAGCCTCGTGCACCGCCGCAATCGCGTTCAGCGTATCGGTGATCGACTGCTGCATGCCGCTCGCGTCCGCCGTGCAGTACTGCTCCTTCACCGAGCCGACGCCCAGCGCAATCTTCTTCTTCCACTGAACGAGCTTCCGGAACACGTCGGCGCGCACCAGCGCGTCGTAGCGATTCGGCCCGACGATCCGGTCGGGGATCGCGCCGGTGTGCTGCTGCGTGAACTGGTAGACGTCGATCAAGTGCAGCGCCCGCCGCCATTCCTCCGGCCGCTCGAACATGCGAATCAGATCGATTGACCCGGGATTCGGCGCGTACCAGAACCGATCGTCGCGGTCAGCGCGCTGCCCCGCGACAGGCGACGCCAGCAGTGACACGGCCACCACAGCTGCAACAACCGTC
>JBMDXB010000154.1:0-10193 GCA_048594885.1 Vicinamibacterales bacterium | reverse complement strand
GGCGTCGCGGGGGGGTCTGGTGTTTATTTATCACTTTTTTCCCCCCTGACCCCCTTGGGTGGGTGGCCCGAAGGGGACAGCCAATTAAAAAAGTGATAATACACGACCTGACCCCCACAATGAGATTCGCGATCCTCGGTTCGGGTGCGGTCGGCGGCTACTACGGGGCGAAGCTGGCCCGCGCGGGGCATGACGTCACCTTCATTGCGCGCGGGGCGCATCTGGCGGCGATTCGCGAGCGCGGTCTGGCCGTTCGCAGCCCGGCCCTCGGCGATTTCACCGTCCACGCTGCGGCCGAAGAGGACACGAGCCGCGTCGGGCATGTGGATGCCGTCCTCGTCTCCGTCAAGACGTACGACAACGCGACCGCCTTGCCGCTCATCGAGCCGATGCTCGGACCGGCCACGTCGATCCTGACGCTACAGAACGGGGTGGACAGCGTGGCCGAGATTGCCGCGCTGTACGGCGAGGGACCGGTGATCGGAGGGACGACCTACATCGCGACCGCGCTCGTCGAGCCCGGTGTGATCGAGCAGAACGGAACGCACCGGCGGATCGTGTTTGGCGAGGTCTTCGGTGAGCTGCCGCGGATGTCGGAGCGTGTCCGCGCCATCCACGACGCATTCTCAGGCGCCGATATTCAGAGCGAGCCGGCGGAGGATGGCCGCACGGCGATCTGGGAGAAGTTCATCCTGCTGGTGTCGGTTGCAGGTTTCACGGGTGCAACGCGGCTGCCGATTGGACCCGTCCGGTCCGACCCGTACATCCGGGAGCGCTTTCTCGACGGCTGCCGCGAGATCGAGCGCCTCGCGCGCGCCGAGGGCATACCCGTCGCCACGGACATGATCGAGCGGATCTCCGACTACGTGGACAGGATTCCCGCGACGATGCGGTCGTCGCTGCTGATCGACCTGTCGCAGCAGAAGCGGATCGAGGTGGAGGCGCTGCAGGGAGCCGTCGTCCGGCGCGCCGCGCGCGCCGGCATCGACGTGCCGATCGTGTCGACGCTGTACGCCGTGCTCAAGCCATGGGTGAATGGTGAATGGTGAATGGTGAAGGGGTAAAGGGTAAAGGGCGCTAGGCGGGGATCGGCAGGTCGGCGCGGATGCGGCGCGAGAGCGCGACGAATCGCGGGTGTTGCGCCATGGGCGCATAGGCGGCGTAGTGCATGACGAACACGGATGCCGGGCAACGGGCGTCCACCATGCGCTCGAGATGCTCGACTGCCTCTTCGACCTCGCCGAGCTCCAGGTGGACGAGCGCGAACTGGCCGTTGATCGGCGGGCCGATTGACGGCGCCGCCTCATCGAGCGACTGCAGCCGCGCACGCCAGTAGGCCTCCGCGCCGCCCGCGCGGTAGGCGTCGGCGAGCGCCGCGCCGTCGATGCGGACGCCCCAGAAACGGTGCTGTGTGAGCAGCCGCGCGGCGTCTTCGAAGCGGCCGAGCTGCTCGTACGCATGGACGATGATGTTGCCCGCCTCAGGCGAGTCTGGCATCAGCTCGCGCGCGCGCATCGCCTCGAGAATGGCCTCCTCGTAGCGGCCGGCGAAATGCAGCGCCCAGCACACGCCCATCCCGCCGAAGACGGAGAGCGGCTCGAGGTTCCGGCCGATGCGCGCTTCTTCCAGCGCGTTCTCGTGCCGTCCGCAGGTGGTCAGGAAGAGCGCGTAGAGGGAGTGGGCGAGCGCGAGATTCCGATTCAGAGACAGCGCCTTCTTGAGCTCACGTTCGGCGGCAGGCCAGTCCCACTCGAAGAACAGGTGCGTCAGGCCGAGCGTGACGTGGGCATCGGCGAGATCCGAATCGAGCTCCAGCGCCCGCGTTGCCGCCGCTCGCGCACGAGGGAATCCGTCTTCCGGCTGGATGAAGCCGAAGTAGGCGAGCGCGCCGTAGGCGTAGCCGAGGCCGGTGTAGGCGAGCGCATACAGCGGGTCGTGCGCGATGGCGCGGTCGAAGTGCTCGAGCGCGCGGCGGAAGCTGTCCGGCGTGAACAGGTTCCAGTGATAGCGGCCGCGCAGGTATTCCTGATGCGCCTCGGGGTTGACGGTGTGGCGCTTGCGCAGCTTCTTCTTCTGCGCGCCCGTCAGCTTCAGCCGCAGCGCCTCGGAGATCTGCCACGCGATCTCCTCCTGCACGGTCATCAGGTCCGAGGCGCTCTGGCGGAACTGCTCGCCCCAGAGCTGCGCCTCGGTGACGGTATCGACGAGCTCCGCCTGGATGTTGAGGACGTCGCCGCGCATGACGATGCGCCCCGTGAGAATCGTTCGCGCGTTGAGGGCGAGGCCGACCGTCGACGGATCCGCCTGCAGGCCCTTGTAGCGGAAGGCCAGACTCCGCGGCACCACGCGCAGCCCCGCGAGTTGCGACAGGCTGTTGATGATGCTCTCGGTGATGCCGTCGACGAGGTACTCGATCTGCGGATCCGCGGCGCTGTTGACGAACGGCAGCACGGCCAGCGATTTCCCGCGCGCGCGGCCGCGGCGTTTTTCAACAGACGGCGCCGACCCCGTCAGCAGCGACCGCAGCGCCATCGAGAGATCGCGCGCCGACTGGAACCTGCGCTCCGGGCGGCGATCGACGCAGCGCGCGACGATCCGCCGCAGCTCCGTCGGCGCCGCCGGAGCGACTGCGGACAGCTCGGGCACGGAATCGTGGAGCAGGTTCGCGATCACTTCCTGGGGCGTTGCTCCGGTGAACAGGCGGCGGCCGGTGAGCATTTCGTACAGGACGCAGCCGGCGGAGAACACGTCGCTGCGGCCGTCCACGCGCTCGCCGAGCACCTGCTCCGGTGACATGTATCCGAAGGTGCCGAGCACGACCCCCGCGGCCGTGTGCTGCACGGTCGGCGCCTCGGCGCCGCCGGCGGCCGCCGGCAGCCGGTGCAGCGCGAGGCCGAAGTCGAGCACCTTCACGACCCCCATCGTCGTGAGGAACACGTTCTCCGGCTTGAGATCGCGATGGATGATCCCCTTGGCGTGCGCCGCCGCCAGGCCTTCCGCGATCGACGCGGCGATCTCGACGGCTTCCTGCCAGCCCATCCCGCCGCGCTCCATGCGCCGGCGCAGGTTCTCCCCCTCGAGCAGCTCCATGACCGCGACGGGAATGCCGTTGATGACGGCGAGCTCGTGGATGGAGAGGATGCCGGGGTGCGAGAGCGACGCGACGGCGCGCGCCTCCGTCTCGAAGCGCGCGCGCATCTCGGGATCGGCGGCGATGTGCGTCGCCATCACCTTGATCGCGACGTCCCGTCCGAGACGGAGATCGCGCGCGCGATACACCTCGCCCATGCCGCCGGAGCCGAGCGGCGCAACGATTTCGTATTGAGCGAGACGAGTGCCTGGACCGAGGGGCATCAATTTCTTCAGGGACCCTACTATTCTACCCCCCGGTCGATCGTGCCGCGGCTGTCAGGTGCGCGCCTGAACCTCGCGATAGGCGCTCATGCCGCCGGTGACGTTGATCACGTCTGGAAAGCCCGCGCGCAGCAGCAGGCTCGAGGCGAGACTCGATCGATATCCACCCTCGCACATTGTCGCCACCGTCGTGCCGGCGGACGGTGCGCCGATATCGCGCACTTCACCGACCGGTACGTTGAGCGCGCCTTCGACATGGCCGGCGGCGAACTCCTTGCGCGTGCGTACGTCGAGCACCATGAGCCGGTCGCCGGACATCAGCTTCGCGTGCAGGGTGCCGACGTCCATTTGCGGCACCGACCGCACCGGCAGGCCCGCTGCCTTCCACGCCTCGAAGCCGCCCGTCACGGCTCCTTCGATGCGATCGAGACCAACGCGCAGCATCTGCGCCTGCGCCTCGCGAACGTGGCTCGCACTCGACGCGATCAAGATGATGCGCGCGTCGCCAGGCAGGATCCAGCCGGCCCAGTAGCCGACTTTGGATCCGAAGCCGACGTGCACCGCGCCGGCGGGATGACCGGCGCCGAACTCTTCACTCGTGCGCAGATCGACGACCCAGACACCCTCGGCGGCGAGCCGCGATGCGTCGCGTGGGGAAAGGTCCGCCACCGCGGGGTAGCCTTCCGCCAGATCGAGCAGCGCCGGCCCTTCGCGGTTGATGCGCTTCATGCGTGGGAAGTACGAAGGCGTCTCCGGCAGGTCGCCGAGCACGGCGGCAACGAACGCGTCGCGCGACGTGTGCTGAAGCATGGGATTGAACCGGCGCTCCTGGCCGATCGTCGAATGCGGCTCGCTGCCGATGCCGGCGCCGCACAGCGACCCGGCGCCGTGCCCCGGATGCACTTCGATCGCGTCGTCGAGGGCGAGCAGCTTGCCGAACAGCGACCCGTACAGCTCGCCGGCGAGACGTCGTGTCAGCTCCTCGCCGAGCAGATCCGGCCGTCCGACGGCGCCAACGAACAGCGTGTCGCCCGTGAACACGCGGACCGGCGCGCCAGGCTGCTCCACGACGATCGAGAGGTGCTCCGGCGTGTGGCCCGGGGTGTGAAGAAAGCGCACGACGATGTCGCCGACGTGGAGGCTCTCGCCGTCGCGCGCTTCTTGGAAGTCGAAGCCCAGATCCGAGCCCGGTCCTCCGATCGTCCGCACGCCGAGTGCGCTCAGTTCGTGCGAGCCGGAGACGAAGTCCGCATGAACGTGCGTCTCGATCGCGTAGACGATGCGCAGGTCGTGCCGGCGGGCGGCATCGACGTAGATGCCGATGTCGCGCCGCGAATCGATCACGAACGCGTCGCGCGTCCGCTCGCAGGCGATGAGAAAGGATGCCTGCGCGAGACCTTCGTCGAAGTAACGCTGGAACATGGGCTAGAATCCTTGTTTCAGTCCCGTCCGAATCATAAACCACTCGCCGATGCCAGCGATCACGCCCGGGCTCATTGCGATCGTCGCTGCCGCGGGCTCCATTGCCGGCTGCCTCGGAGCGCTGCTCGGGATCGGCGGCGGCGTGTTCCTCGTGCCGTTCCTCAACGTCGTGCTGGGACTGCCCTGGCCAATCGCGAGCGGCATCAGCCTGATGACGATCATGGCGACGTCGAGCGCCGTCACATCGGATGCGACGGGACGGCGTCACATGAACCTGAGGCTCGCCATCCTGCTGCTCGCCGCCGCCAGTCCCGGCGCGCTCGTCGGCGGCATTTCCGTCGTCCAGTTGTCCGAGCGGACGCTCGGACTCATCTTCGCGGTCGTCACCGCGCTCATCGCCGTTATCATGCTGTCCCGGCTGGATCGGCGCAACGTGATCCTCGACACGGCCGTCGATCCGGGGCTGCTCGGCGGCCGGTTTCATGACGAGGACAGCGGCCAGGAGATCGTCTACCGGTTGAAGCGCCTGCCGCTGGCGACGGCGATCTCGGTCGCGGGCGGCTACATCTCGGGGATTCTGGGCATCGGCGGTGGCATTCTCCAGGTTCCGGCGCTGAATTCGTGGTGCGGCGTGCCAATCCGCGCGGCGACCGCGACGAGCGCCGTCATGATCGGCGTCACCGCCGCCGCCTCGGCGCCGATCTACTACGGGCGCGGCCACGTCAACGGACCGCTGGCCGCCGCTGCCGTTGTCGGTGTGCTCGTCGGCTCGCGCGCGGGGCTGTGGATCGTCACGCACGCGCGCGTGAAGTGGCTGAAGGTACTGATGGCGCTGGTGCTGATCGCCGTCTCGATCACGTACTTCCGGAGGGCGCTGTGAAGGCGCTGCTGGCGTTGGTCTCCTTCTCGGCGGTCAGTCTCGTCCTCGGCCTGGCCGCCTGGCTTTTGACCGGCGGCACGGCGCACACGTGGCTCCTCGACATCGGCCTGCTCACCCTGATGGCCACGCCCGTGCTGCGCGTGGTTCTGGCGATCGGCGATTTCATTCGCGAGCGTGACTGGGTGTTCGCCGGCACGGCGGTCGCCGTGCTGCTGTTTCTCGCGCTCTCGATGGCGCTGTCGAACAGGGTGTAGCGCTAGTTCCGCGAGTCGTGTTCGCCGTAGCGCTCCGGGCTCGACGGGATCGCGTGCTGGTGCACCGAGTGCGCCACCTCCTTCATGCGCTCGTGCGCGGCGACGCGCATTTTCTCGAGCAGCGTGGTGATCCGCTGCGCCTGCCGGGCGATGGTCGCGAGGTCGCGCTGCAGGCCGATGTCCGGGTAGCCGCGCTCGAGCAGATCGCAGTGCCCGACGATCGTCTGCAACGCGCTGTTGATCTCCGACGCAATCGACAGCGTCAGCTCCGACATTGTCTCCATCGTCCGGTACTTGCCGATGCTCATCTGGAGTTGCTGCGCGACGTAGGCGACGGCGAAGATTTCGGCGATCGGCTCCAGCGCCTGGACGTGCGACTGCTGAAACGCGTCCTTCTGGCGCGAGACGACGTTCAGCGTGCCGACGGCGCGTCCCTTCGACAGCAGCGGCATCACGAGCGCCGAGCCGAAGCCGGCGGTGTGCAGCACGTTGGCGTCCAGGTAGTCGGCCGCGCAGTCGCTCGTGTCGTTGATGATGAGCGGCTCGCGCGATCGGACGACGCTGCCAATCACCGTCCGGTCGGCCTTGAAGACGACCTCCGGACGCGGCCGCGCCCGGCGCTCGTCCTCGTGGACTCTCGCGGTGTAGGTCTGGAACTCGTGTCCGTCGTGCGACAGCAGGGCGAGACCGAGACGGTCGCACGGAACGATCCGGACGATGCGCGCGGCCAGAGACTGGAAGGCGAGAGGAACGTCGACGGAGCGCGCAATGACCTGGAGGATCGCGTTCTGCGTCAGCAACTGCTCGATTTCATCGAGCGTCGCCCTGTGCGCGTCGTCCTGTTGCGCCAGTTTGAGCGCGAGGCGTTCGATGCGGCCCGCAGCGAAGAAGCCGAGCACGAGCATGAGGACCCAACCCGCAGCGAATTGCGCGAGAACGATCGGCTGCGGCGGTGGGACGTCGGCGAGCAGCCACCCGAAAATCTGGAGCAAGGCCACCGCGCCGACGAGGCTCCAGATGATCGCGAGCGGCCGCCGAACCTCTCGAGGGCTCATGTAGAGGGAATTTTATAGGCATCCGGCACCGGCCGCAGCGGTCGATCGAACCACGCCGGTCTTCGCAAGCCCCCGGGCCCCGGAGCGGGTCGTGTCTTCCCAATCCACTCCTTGTACACCTCATGCGCGGCGGCCGTATCCACCACGATGTCCCCGTAGGCATCGTCGAGGAGGGCTTTTTCGAGCCGGACGCGCTGATGCCAGCAGTGCATCCCGCTGACGGGGTCGGGCTGGACCGGGAAGGTCACGTTCTGATGCACGCCGACCTCGCTCCACCAGATGCGTCCCGTGTCAGGGTCGTGGCTTTCGAACGGCTGCGCGCCGTGGACCTGCTTCATCCAGTACTTGCCGGAGGCGTCTCGCGAAATCCTGACGAGGGCGGAGGCGACGCGGTTGCCCTGCTCCTCGTGAAGACGCCAGCGCCCGAGGTGATGCGACATGCCGAGCACGCCAGGCTTGATGCCTTCCGTCACCCAGGCGCGGGTGACGAAGTAGCCGATGCGCGTGCGGACCTTCACGAGGTCGCCGGTCTCAATCGAATACTTGCGCGCGTCTTCCGTGGAAATCCACAGCGGGTTGGTGTGGGAGATCTCGTAGAGCCACTTCACGGGCGAACGCGTGTGGATCAGCGTCGGCAGGCGGAAGTTCGGCAGGAGGTCGAACTCGCCCTCCTCGCGCTTCAGATCCCTCCAGTGGACGTGGCCGGGAACGTACGAGGGCACGGCGTGCTCGGGCCAGCCCCAATCCACGAGCGTCTGCGAGAAGAACTCGAGCTTGCGCGACGGCGTGTTGAATCCGGCGTACGCGACGCCGTCAACGATGACGCCGACCGCCGCCGTGCCGCGGACGAGCACGCCGTTGTCGAGCCGCTCGGTGCCGGCGCTCTCGTCGTCCGGCAGCCGCCGCTCGTGCGCGCGGCTGTACGTTCTGTCCGACACTTTGAACACGCCGTACTTCCGCATGTAATCGAGCGGCGCGAGATTCTCGCGCGCCGCGGCCTCGGGCAGGCCCGGCACCGAGTTCTCGAAGATCCAGCGGTAGTACTCGTCGACGGTGATCTCCTCGCCGGGCCGGTACGGCGATTCGAAATAGCGCCGGATGCCGAGCGAGCCATCGGGATCGATCTTCCAGCTCAGGGCGATCCAGAACTCGTTCTCTTCCCATACCTCGCCGGGATTCGCTTCGTAGGTCGCGGTAATGTGATCTCCGCGTTTGGCGCGGGCGACACGCAACACCGGTTGGCGGAAGCCGAGCCACTGGCCGGCGTGCGTCTCCTGGCTCATGGTGTCGTGCCGCTCGGTGCCGAGTCCCATCGGCAGCACGTAATCGGCGAACCAGGCGGTCTCGCTCCACGTCGGCGTCAGCGCGACGTGGAGACCGATCTTCTCCTGGTCCTGGAGGACTTCCATCCACGAGAAGCCGTCCGGGTTCGTCCAGAGCGGGTTGTAGACCCGCGTGAAATAGACGTCGAGTCTGCCGCGCCCCTCCTTGAGCAAGTGCGGCAGCAGGAAGCTCATCTCGAAGAACGCCAGCGGGAACTCGCGCGGATAGAGCAGCTCGTTCCAGAACCGCGGCGGCGGCGGAGGATTGGGATGCTTCGGCACGAACTTGTTCGTGACGTGCATGTTCACGCCGCCGATGGCGCCGAGCGATCCGGTCAGCACGACGAGCAGGTAGAGACACCGCGTGATCTGCCATCCCCACAGGTTTCCGGACGCCGCCGCCCGCCAGTTGTGGGCCGCGAACCGCGTCCCGGCGCGCGCGATCGCATGCGCGGCCTCGACGATCTGTGCCGCGGGCACGCCGGTCTCCGCCTCCGCGAATTCAGGTGTGAACTGCGCGTAAAGCTGCTCGAGCGCGGTGATGAAGCCATCGAACGTCTGCGGCAGGTCCGGCCGCTCCGCCTTCATGTAGTCGGGCCAGTTCACCCATCGGCGCACGAACTCGCTGTTGAACAGGCGCTCGTGAATGAGGATGCGCGCGATGGCGAGCAGCAGCGCCCCCTCCGTCCCCGAATACGCCGGCAGCCACATGTCGGCCTTGGCCGACGTGTTCGAGTGGCGCGGATCGACGACGATGAGCGTGCCGCCGTTTGCCTTCGCTTCGATGATGCGCTGCGCGTGAGGATTGAAGTAGTGGCCGGATTCGAGGTGCGATGACAGCAGCAGGATCGTCTGCGCGTTGGCGTAATCCGGCGAGGGACGGTCCGCGCCGCACCAGAGGAAGTGGCCGAGCCGCGCCGACGAAGAGCAGACGTTCGTGTGGCTGTTGTGGCCGTCGACCCCCCAGGCCTGCAGCACGCGGTTGGCGTAGCCGTCCTCGCCAGGGCGGCCGACGTGGTACATGATTTCGTTTCGCCGGCCTTCGACGATGGCGCGGCGAATGCGCCCGCCGATGTCTTCCAGCGCCTCGTTCCACGACACCTGCTCCCAGCGTCCTTCGCCCCGCTCGCCGGCGCGCCGCAACGGATACAGAATGCGATCCGGATCTTCGAGCTGGTTGGGCGTCACGACGCCCTTCGCGCACGTCCGCCCGCGGCTGCCTGGATGGACGGGGTTTCCCTCGATCTTGCGCACCTCCAGCGTCTGCTGATCGACGTAGGCAAGGATGCCGCAAGCAGACTCGCAATTGAAGCAGATCGACGGAATGATCCAGTAGCGCCGCCGGTCCTTCTTCGGCCAGCTCGTCGACTCGAAATCGACATAGTCATCCCACTGGGAGGGGTCCGGATGGGATCTGAATTCGGTCATAGCCTCACTTCACCCGATTGCGGATCGTCGATTGCGGATTGCGGATTGACGGGATTGGGGATTGGGGATTGGGATTGGGGGATTGGGGGATTGGGGATTGGATTGTCGATTGACGATTGTCGATTGGGTTGGTGATTGTTGGATTGTCGATTGGATTGGTGATTGTTGGATTGTCGATTGGGATTGGTGATTGTTGGATTGCCGATTGGATTGCCGATTGTTGGATTGACGATTGGATTGCCGATTGTTGGATTGACGATTGGATTGCCGATTGTTGGATTGACGATTGTTGGATTGTCGATTCGGATTGCCGATTCGATTGCGAATTCCATTGCTGACTGCCCACGTCCAAACCTTCCCTTCGAGATCATCAATCCTTCCAACCAATCGTCAATCCGCCCCCAATCCTCAATCCCCAATCCGATCGCCACTCCTCAATCCCCCTAGCCAGCCTCACTGGCCAATCCTCAATCCACCG
>JBMDXB010000153.1:0-71205 GCA_048594885.1 Vicinamibacterales bacterium | reverse complement strand
AAGAAGATCGAGATCTGACCCCGGGGCTGGCAGGGCTGGCGAGAAGATCGAGATCTGACCCCGGGGCGCGTGGCGCGAGAGATCTGACCCGTGGCGCGAAGGGCTGTATACCAGGTATACTGCCGCGCACATGACCGAGCTTTACGCCGAGGCCACGCTCGCTCTCGAACAGGGGCACGGGGCTGAAGCGACCCTGCTGCTCAATCGGGCGCTGAAGCAGCCTGGGTTGCGGCGCGACGATGAGGCTCAGATCCGCTCGGCGCTGGCGGAAGCCTGGCTTCTACAGGACGACACCCGCCAGGCTGCCGACGCTCTGGGGCAGCTCCCCGAAGGGCGAGAGCGCCTCGACCCGGCGCGCCTGTCCGACCTCTGGCGTATGCACGGCCGCCTGGCTGTAGCGCGCCGCGAGGCTTCCCGTGGCATCGCGCTGCTTTCAAAGGCCCTGAAGCAGGCCGAGCGGGCGCACGATTCGCGGGCCATTGGCCTCGCCCATTACGAGCTCGGTCTCTGCTATCGCCAGGTCGGTGACGCCGCCATCGTTCGCGAGCACATAGGGAAGGCCGCATCCGCGCTCCACGCCGCCGGCGACCGGCGGTATCTGGCGATGGTCCACTCGCTCTCCGGGATCACGCTGGCGCAGGAAGGCCGTCTCGACGAGGCGATGGCCGCGCTTCGCCAGGCGGAACGCCTGGCCCTCATCGCCGAGGCGGACGATGTGCTGGCGACCGTCTGCGGCAACCAGGCGAACGTCGCGCTGATGCAGCACCGGCACGATCAGGCGCTGGCGCTCGCCGAGCGCAGCGTCGAGCTCCAGGAACAGGCGGGCACGCCACACGGTCTGGGCGTTGCGCTCGCCTCGCTCGGCCAGATCTACGTCCGCGTGGGCAACCTGACGCGAGCCGAGGAGGTGCTCAACCGCGCGCTGGATGTACGGAGCTCGCTGTTGTTCATGCGCGAGACAACGGGCGCGGTCTTCGACACGCTCGCGCAGATCCATATCATTCGCGGGGAACACGACGAGGCGAGCCGCTGTCTGCAGAAGGCGCGGGAGGCGCATGGCCAGAAGGGTGCGGCCCGCTGGTACCAGTTCTCCGTCCGCGTCACCGAGGCGCGCCTCGCGTTGCGGCGTCGCCGCCCGGAGGACGCGCTGGCCATCGCGGCCGAAGTCGCGGGCTCGGCTGACGCCCCCTCCACCTACACGCTCCAAGCGGAGCTGATTGCCGTCGAGGCGATGCTGGCATCGGACCGCATCGTCGAGGCACAGCAGCGGCTCGACGCCGTGGCGGGCCGCATCCAGCCTGGCGCGATGAGCGGCGCGTGGGGTGAGTTCCTCCGGCTTCGCGGCCGTCTGAACGCCGCCTCGGACCATGCGACCGAGGCGTACCACGATTTCGGGCAGAGCGTGAGCGTGTTCGATCTGCTCGGCGAACGCTATCAGGCCGGCCTGAGTTATCTCGCGCTGGGGCGTCTTGCCGCGAGCGCCGGCGCGCGGTCTCGGGCGACGCGCTATCTCTCGGATGCCGCGACGATCTTCGAGTCGCTAGGCGCCACCCCCGACCTCATCGAGGCGCGCACGTCTCTCGCCGCGATTCCCACCGGCGTCACCGGTGGTTTCGTCGGCGTCCGGATGGACGGTGACGATGCGATCGTGCGGCGGATCGTGGACGCGTCCGTGATGCCGGCGCTGCTCGCGCGCGAGGGGGCGACCGCACTGGTCGAGGCGTGCGACGCGCAGGCCGCCGTGCTGTTCGTGCAGCTTTCCGGCGGGCAGGTGCGCGTGCTGGGCGGCGCGGGTTGCGACGCGGATACGGCACGGGCCCTGGCGGTGGCGGCCCTGCGCAGCGCGACGGGACGCGCGGCGTCGATGATGGTCGTCGAGTCCGTGGGGCGCGACGCCGACGGCGCACGCTTCGCCGTCGTCTCCACGGCGCGGCCGTTCCCGTCGCCGGTGCTTCAGCGATTCCGGACGCTGTGCGCCGTGCTGCGACAGGGATTCGATCTCTGCCTCGCCCGCGAGCGGCCGCCCGACCTGCAGCCGGGCAGCGTGGAACGGCCGCTCGAGCCATTGTTGCCGGGGTTGATTTGCGCCAGTGCGGCGATGCAGCGCGTGGCCGAACAGATTCAGCGGCTGCAGGGCAACGATCTCACCGTGCTCGTCACCGGCGAGAGCGGCACCGGCAAGGACCTCGTTGCCCGCGCGATTCACGCCGGTTCGCCGCGGCGCGGCAACATGTTCCTCCCCTACAATTGCACCAGCGCCACGCGGGAGCTGGCTGACAGCCAGTTGTTCGGTCATCGGCGTGGCAGTTTCACCGGCGCGCTGTCGGATCAGCCGGGCGTGCTGCGGACGGCGGTGGGCGGCACGCTGTTTCTCGACGAAGTCGGCGACCTGCCGCTCGACGTGCAGCCAAAGCTGCTGCGGTTCCTGGAGCAGGGAGAGGTGCTGCCGGTCGGCGATACGCGTCCGCACCGCGTCGACGTGCGCGTGGTGGCGGCGACCAATGCCGATCTCGAGCAGCGTGTCAGCGAGGGGACGTTCCGGGACGACTTGTTCTATCGACTGAGCGTGATCCGGATTCACGTCCCGCCGTTGCGCGATCGACGCGAGGAGATCCCGCATCTGAGCACGTATTTCCTGCGGGAAGCGTCCGAGCGGCTTGGAAAGCCGGCCGTGCGTCTGAGCCAGGAAACGCTCGACCTGTTCGACGCGTTCGCCTGGCCGGGCAACGTGCGGCAGCTGCGCAACGAGGTGCAGCGCGCCGTGGCGATGGCGTCGCCGCACGGCGTCATCACGCCGGAGCTGCTGTCGCCCGCGCTCAGCCCAACCCCCCTGCCGGTCGACACCACCGCACGGCCACGATTCCGTCGCATGACGCTGGCGGCGGCTGTCGACAAGCTCGAACGCGAGATGATCGAGTCGGCGCTCGAGCGCGCATCGGGCAACATTTCCGAAACCGCGCGGCTGCTCGGCCTGACGCGCCGCGGTCTCTACCTGAAGATGCAGCGCCTCGGAGTCACAGCCGGCGTGTAGGCATCTCCACGATCTGGATACTTGGTATCCGCAACTTTGCAGGTTTGGATACTGGGTATCCTATTCCCATTTGTCTTCCTCCTTCGAACCTTCCTCACAAGTAGTTAACAAAAAAAGACTTCCGTCTCGACGCGCCGAGCGGTTCTTACCCCGTCCGTTCCGGCTCGGCACTTGATACAGCTCACCCTGACATCAACCACACTGGGCCGGAGGACCTATCAAATGGAGCAGCGCTTTCGACTGGTGCAAGGCAGCGGCCCGCGCCCGGAGCAGCGGAGGTCGGAGCGGCGGCCGCTCGCGGTGCCGGGGCAGATCGTGTGGAAAGACGCGCGCGGCGCGACGCGCATGGCGCCGGTGATGACCAGGGACGTCAGCGATGACGGCGTCAGCCTCGAGTGTCAGATCCCGACAGCGATTCCGCTCTACCGGCTGGTCTACTTCCAGGTGGATCGCGACGCTCGCCACTCAGCGGATCTGCCGCCGTCGCTGCGCAAGGCGAACGTGCTCTCGGCCGTCTTTCGCGTCGGCGAGGACAGCCCTATGACCGGCGCGCCGACGCTGTACGCACTGCGTCTGCTCGTCGAGCCGGAACGGGCGGTGCCGGCGACCCATGGATGGGGCGCCAAAGCGGGCCACACGAGGACCGCGTGAGTGACACCCCCCAGCCTCAGGAATCGAGCGAACCCCCGCGCGAGTCGCTCTGGAGTGCCCGAATGATGTTGTTGATGCGGATCGAACGATGGGATGCCCGGCGCGACGGTCCGCTCAGCGAAGCCGCACTCGTGCAGAAGCTCGAGTCGCGTGGGTATCAGGTCGAGAAGCGCCAGTATCCCGCCGGCACGGTCGCCGCCGGGCAGGCCGCCGCCGGCGAAGGCATTCAGGCCGTGGTCAGCGGTCTGCTGAAAGTCACGATCGATGGAGAGTCCGCCATCCTCACTGCCGGGGACCTCGTGTTCGTGCCGCGCGGCGCGCTGCGCCGCCTCGAGGTGCTCGGTCCTTCTCCCGCGCTCTGTTTGGAGGGAGACGCGCGGGTCAGCCTTTCCTAGCGGCCTCGAGTTCGCGGCGCGCGTCGCTCAGATAGACCGACTCAGGGAATTCCTCCACAATTCGGTTGAAAGCGCGCGCCGCATCCTCCTTCTTCCCCGCCAGGAGATACGCGCGTCCGAGCTGCATCAACACGCCGTCGACGGGCAGCTGCGCGTTCGCGTCCGTACTCAGCTCGCGGTAGATCGCAATCGCGCTGTCGATCTTCCCCTGGGCGATCTGCGCTTCGGCGAGACCGAGCCGCGCCGTGCGCGCATAGATGGTGCGGCCCGCCTTGTCGATCACCTGCTGGTACTGCTGCTCCGCCTCGCCGTGGCGGCCGAGAGACGCGAGGATCCCGGCGGCGTGAAACCGCGCCGCGATCCCCGAGTCCGTCGAGGGGTACGCGTTCGCCGTCTCGATGAACCTCGGCAGCGCCGCTTCGAGCTTGGCCTGCTCGGTGCGATACGTGCCCGGCTGGTCCACGGGCATCGGGCTGCCAGCCTTCGGCTCGGCCGGCGGGACGACGGGTGCCTCGTAGACCGCCAGAGCCCCGGCGAGCATCACGTTCGCCTTGTTGTTGCGGGACTGGCGCCACCAGGTGTAACCGCCCACCGCGACGATGGCAACGACGATGACGAGGAGCAGGATGCCGAGGTCGCGGCCCCGCGTCTCCAGCATCTGGCGCGCGCTGGCGACCGATCGTGCGAACTCGTTCTCTTTCAGCTTGTGGCGTTCAGTGGCTTTCACGTTCCGAAACTCCGTGTAACGAGACCGTCCGCCATCGCGCACGACCTCGACGAAACTCGCCGTGTGCGAGCGCAACGGAGCGCGCGGCGAAGCGCGCGCGTAGTGAAGCGAGCCTGGCGGGGTGCAGGGGCCCCCGCCATTCAACAAGAAGCGCGCCCGGCCGGAATTGAACCGGCGGCCCCCCGCTTAGGAGGCGGGTGCTCTATCCGCTGAGCTACGGGCGCGAAACATTCAATTCTAGCGTATAGTGCGCTCCGCCACCCGGCCATGTTCCACGGCCCTTCTGCCTGGGAGATCGAAGTCCGCCGCGAGCTGCTCGAAGACGAGATCGGCCGCCTGCAGCAGTTGCCCTACAGCCTCTGGCGGGAGGTCATCGGCCGCGCGATGGTGAAAACGGCGAAGGCGCGCGACGGCAGGAGCTACCGCATCCGCACGACCGCGACCTGGGCTGCGTCCGGCAGCGAAGACATCCGAGTCGTCGTCACGCTGGAGGCCGCCCCCCTGCACCGGCGGTTGATGCGTCAGAGGTTCGTGATCTCGCCCGAAAACACGTTCTCCGAGTAACGTTCGTCAGTACTGCAGGACCGCGGTCACGTTCTCGCCCTCGAGCTTCGCGCGGCCGTTCAGCTCCAACAACTCGATCAGGAACGACACGCCGGCCACACTTCCGCCGAGTTGTTTGACGAGATCGAGCGTGGCGCGCGCAGTACCGCCGGTGGCGAGCAGGTCGTCGACGATCAGCACGCGCTGCCCCGGCTGGATCGCATCCCGATGCATCTCGAGGCTGTCGGTGCCGTACTCGAGCGCGTAGCTCGCGCGAACCGTGGCCGCCGGCAGCTTCCCGAGCTTCCGCACCGGAACGAATCCGCTGCGAAGACGATCCGCGACTGCCGCGCCAAGAATGAACCCGCGGCTCTCGATGCCGACGACCAGATCGATGGCGCCGGACTGGTGCGGCAGCGCCATGCTATCGACCGCGAGCCGGAATCCCTCCGGATCGCGCAGCAGCGTGGTGACGTCGTAGAAGAGGATGCCGGCCTTCGGGAAGTCCGGCACGTGTCGAATCCGCGATTTCAAGGCGTCCATGAATGCTGTTTGTCCTCGCTACTTGATCGAGAAGCCGATTGGCCTTCCCGCCGGCGTCGTTGACTCGACGCTGACCGCCTCGACGTAGGCGCCCGGCGGTCCGCGGCGGATCGCGCGCTCCATCCGTTCCACCGATTCTTCGTCCCCTTCGACGACTGCTTCGACGCGCCCGTCCGGCAGATTGCGCACGTATCCGTGCACGCCTTCGAGGTGCGCGCGATCGGACACGAAGTAGCGGAAACCGACCCCTTGAACGTGGCCCGATACGAGAAAGCGCCGCGCAACCACCATACGAAACGCAAATTATGGAATGCTGGATGCGAAATGCCAAATCCCAAATCGCTCATCAGGGCAAGCAGCCATGGCGAGTCGCGCGTCCGCGTGCTGCGCATCGTCCGGCGCGGCGACCGCCACGACCCGCGCGATCTGACGATGGCGTGCCGGTTCGAAGGCGATTTTGCCGCGGCGTTCCGTGAGGGCCGCGCCGAAGGCCTGCTGCCGGGTGAGACGCTCAAGACGATCCTCCACGACGTCGTCCGCCAGCACGGCGCGTCGGAGCTCGAGGTGATTGGGCTGGCCGCGTGCGAACGGCTGCTGGCGCGGACGTCGCGGATCACACGTGTCCGCGTGGAGGTGGCCGAGCAGGCGTGGACGCGGCTGGAGGCTGGCGGCAAAGCGCAGGGGCAGGCATTTGCCGCGGGCAGCGGCGAGCGCCGCACGGCGGCCGTCACGAGCAATGGCACGCAGGTCGCCGTCGTGTCGGGCGTCGAGGACCTCTCGCTGATGCGGACGGCCGGCTTCGGTCCGCGGACGCCCCGTGAGAACGATGACAGCGGGCGCATGGACGGCCTGCAGCGCCTGCTCGTCGCGTCGCTCGCGGCGCGGTGGACCTACACGAGCGGCGACGTCACCTTCGGACCGTATCGTCACGGCGTCCGCCACGCGATCGTCGATACGTTCGCGTGGCACCAGGGGCAATCGGTTCAGCAGACACTGTACGCGATCGGCGATGTCGTCCTGGCATCGTACGAGGAGATCGCGGACATCTCGCTGACGCTCCACGAACGGCCGTATCGTCCGGCAGATCTGTTCAGTACGGGTGCGGAGAATCCCGACGAGGTGTTCGTCGCCCTCGACGAGCCGGTCGGGCTCGTCGAGGTGACGGTCGAGCGCGACGTTACTTGATCGGATCCAGCTTCGCCGCCTCGAGTTGCCTGTTGAACGCGGCGATGTCGCTCGTGACGAGCGCGTCGAGCCTGGCCAGCTCCCTGTCCAGCCTGGCCGAGAGCTCCTTGAACACCGCGTACGATTGATCGGTCGGCTTGTAGTCCCCGCTCTCGACGACGCCCTGCAGCGCCGCCAGCTTGTTGTTCAACTTGATCGGGAAGTTGAGGGGATCCTGGCTGCTGCGATTGCGGTGCTGGTAGATCTCCCCTTCGACGTCGGTCAGCTTCTCGGTCAGTGTTTTCGCCGCGTCCTTGATCTTCGCGTCCGTCGCCTTTCCAGAGCGCTCGCCGAGCTGCGTCTTGAGATCGCGGATGCGGATCACCGCCTGGTTCGCCGCCGACACCTTGTCGTTGATCTGCTTGGCCAGCTTGAACTGCTCGATCAGATCGGCATCGGTGATGCCGGGTACCGCGGCGTTGCGCTTGATCTCGAAGTCCTGCGTCTTCGTTACGCCGGCGGCAGTCAGCCTGACCTGATATTTTCCCGGAGGCGCCTGCGGACCTCGCGTGCCGCCGGCCCACAGGATCATGCCGGGAAAAGCGCGCGCGTCCGGATAACGCATGTCCCACGTGAACCGGTTCATGCCCTGCCGCGTGGTCACGCGCGCCGGCGGTCCGCCGCGGCCGCCGCCTCCCTCCTCCTGCGGTTCCTCCGCCGGAGCCTGGCCGCGGCCACCCTGCGGCGCCGGCGTGTTCGTGAACGTCCTGATCGTCTGTCCCGTGGCGTCGAGAAACGCAATCGACACCTTTTCGGCCGGCTCGCGCAGGTAGTAGTCGACGACCACGCCGCGCGATACCGAGCGGGTCGCGTCCGCGGGGTCGAACAGCACGACGGAATCCGTCGTGGTCCGGTTCGTGATCTGCCGCAGCACGCTGATGTTGTCCAGGACGTAGAACGAACGGCCGTGCGTTCCGATCACCACGTCGTCGTTCTTCACCTGGATCCCGTGGACGGGCGTTACGGGCAACTCGAGCCGCAGCGATTGCCAGTTCGCGCCCTCGTCGAACGAGACATAGATAGACGTCTCCGTGCCGACGAACAGAAGGCCCTTGCGCTTCGGATCTTCGCGGATGGAGCGGGCGAAATCGTCTTCCGGGATGCCGGTGACGATCTTCGTCCAGGTGTTGCCGTAGTCGCTCGTCTTGTAGACGTACGGCGCGCGGTCGGCGCGCTGGTAGCGGTTGCCGGCAAGATACGCGGTTGCCGGGTCGTGCGGCGAGGCATCGATCAGGCTGATGCGCGTGAAGTCCGGCAGCCCCTTCGGCGTGACCTTCGACCAGCTCTTGCCGGCGTCGCGCGTCACCTGCACCACGCCGTCGTCCGACCCCGCCCAGATGACACGCCCGTCGCGCGGGCTCGGCGCCAGCGTGAACACGGTGGCATAGGTTTCGACGCCGGTCTGGTCGAGCGTGATCGGCCCGCCCGATGGACCGAGCGTCGACGGATCCGCTCGCGTCAGATCGCCGCTGATACGCGTCCAGCCCTGGCCTTCGTTGCTGGACCGCCACACGTGCTGCGACGTGGCGTACAGCGTGTTCGGATCGGTCGGCGAGATGACGATCGGGAACGTCCACTGGAACCGCTCGGTGATGTCCTTCGCCGAGTACCCCATCGGGTTGTCCGGCCAGATGTTGATCGCGCGCCGTTCGCCGGTTCGCCGGTTGATGCGGGTCAGCAGCCCGCCGTAGCTGCCGGCGTAGAACACGTCGATGTCCTCCGGGTCGGGCGCAATGTAGCCGCTCTCGCCGCCGCCAACGGCATACAGCTCGCCGCCGGTGCTGGGAATGCACGCGGTACTGTTGTCCTGCTGCGCGCCGCACACGTGATAGGGCACGTGCGCGGTCGTGAAGACGTTGTAGAACTGCGCCGTCGGATAGTCCTGGTCCGTCCACGACTCGCCGGCGGTGACCGACACGTTCGCGCCGCCGTCGTTGCTGTTGATCATCCGGCGCGGATCGTTCGGCGCGATCCACAGATCGTGATTGTCGCCGTGCGGGACGCGGATCGGCCGGATGGACTTGCCCGCATCCGTCGAGCGGTAGAAGCCAGTGTTGAGGATGTAGACCGTATCCTTCGCCTGTGGATCGGCGTAGATGCGCGTGTAGTAGAACGCGCGCTGCCGCAGCCGCCGGTCGTCGTTCACGAGCTTCCACGTCGCGCCCGCATCGTCGGAGAGGAACACGCCACCCTCGGCGGCTTCGATGATCGCGTAGACCCGCGACGAATCCGCGGCTGACACGGAGACGCCGATCTTGCCCCAGATCGGCTTGGGCAGCCCGGGGTTCTTCGTCAGTTCGGTCCAGTTCTTCCCGCCGTCCGTCGTCTTGAACAGGCCGCTGCCTGGTCCGCCGCTCGAAAGCGAATGCGGCGTGCGGAACACTTCCCAGAATCCCGCGTACAGCACGTCGGGATTCTTCACGTCCATCGTCAGATCGACGGCACCGGTCTTGTCATTGCGGAAGAACACGCGGTCCCACGACTTCCCGCCATTCGTCGACTTGAAGACGCCGCGCTCGGCATTCGCCCCGTAGGGATTTCCCAGTGCCGCGACGAAGACGATGTCCGGATTCGATGGATGGATGCGGATGCGTCCAATCGCCATCGTCTTATCGAGGCCGACGTGCGTCCAGGACTTGCCGCCATCCGTCGTCTTGTACACGCCGTCGCCCTGGATGATGTTGCCGCGCAGCGCGACTTCGCCCATGCCGGCGTAGACGACGTCGGGGTTCGACTCCGAGACAGCGACGGCGCCGACCGACGACGTCTTGAAGACCCGATCCGAGACCGGATTCCAGGTCTGCCCGCCATCGGTCGTCTTCCACAATCCGCCGCCGGTGGCGCCGAAGTAATACTCGAACGGCCGCGAGCTGCTGCCGGCAACGGCGATCGACCGTCCGCCGCGGGCCGGCCCGATCGAGCGCCAGCGAAGGCCGGCGAACAGCGCGGGATCGACGCGCGCCGATTGTTGGGAACTGGCCGCTTGTGCGTAAGTCGAAGTGGTGCGTTCAGGCGACGCGATCGCGAACGTCGTGGCGACCGCGCAGAGGGCGACAGAAGTCTGCCGCTTCAGAAAGCTCCGCATCGGCATGGTTCTCCTTGTGACGGGATCAGTGATTACAAAATCGGCCCATGCTAATCGAACGGCCGGGGCACGCGGTAGACACAACTTCAATAGTGGGCAAACGGGCGCCACACATTGGGCCACGGACACCTCAACACTGGGCCGATCGTGGCCGGTTCAGGCGGTTGCGGGACAGGCCGGGACGGCACGCCGTGTGCTCATTGGGATGGCAGGAGGGCGAACCGACATGCTGTTTACGATTGCGGTGATTTTGCTGGTCCTGTGGCTGCTCGGCCTCATCAGCGGCTACACGATGGGCAACTTCATCTACGTCCTGCTCGTGATCGCGCTGGTGCTGTTCGTGGTCGGCCTGGTGAGCGGCCGTCGAACCGTCTGACGCTGCTCTCGAACTGAGCGGTATTCGGACTACCCGAGGGCTTGCCAGCCGTAGCTCTTTCCGACAGAAGGCACCCGCCTTCGCGGAAGCTTCGGCGGGCAGCCTTCGCCAGCACCGAGCGAAGGCTGGTGGCCAATTGGTTGGCCGATGGTGGCCAATTGATTGGCTGCCCGTCGCACTGCTGACTCTGTTGGATCGGCAGTTTTCTTGGGAATTCTCTGCCTCCGCGCTGCGGCACGGCTGTTGCTCTTCTATTTACCGTTTTTTCAGAGTTCGATCCCCGTCCTTTGGCGGAGCTCAGAATGCGCTGAGCGCGTCGAAGGGCCGCGGGCGGTAGACAGCAGGGAACCAGGTCGATCCGGTCTCCTCCGGACCGGAACACCCTCCGCAGCTCGCAGCGCTGCCTGGCGATCCCCCTGCTGTCTACCCTCCGCCGTTGCTCGCCGGCGACGGCGCATCCAGCAAAAGCACAAAGATGTCGGTGACCGTGTGGGATTCCGCGCGGCACACGCGGACTGGACGGTTTTACCAGGTGTGTCTGATCAGGCCTGCTCTTCGTCGTCGCCCCAGGGGCTCGGCTGCGGTCCAGGAACGATCCCGGCGATATCCGGATCCTCGTCGCCGGCCACCCGAGGAGTGTTGGCGCGGCGCACCCTGGCCTCTTCACGGCGGCGGGTCTTTTCCTGCTGACGCTCCTGTTTCGCGCGCTCCCGCGCGCGCTTCTGCTGCGTCACTTTCGTGCGATTTGCCATTCAGACTCCTTGGGATGTCGGGCCCGGTTCGTGCAAAAGTGTAGCACGCCGATGACGCCTCATGTTCGCGGGCTGCACCATGTGACCGCCATTTCCGGTCCCGCGCAGGAGAATCTCGACTTCTACGCCGGCATGCTCGGGATGCGGCTGGTGAAGAAGAGCGTCAACCAGGACGATCCCGGCACGTACCACTTGTTCTACGCGGACGCGGTCGGACACCCGGGCACCGATCTCACCTTCTTTCCGTGGACCCAGCGCTCGCCGTCGCGCGAGGGTCACGGTCTCAGCACCGAAGTGTCGCTGACGGTGATGCCGGGCGCGCTCGACTACTGGCACGACCGCCTTCGCCGCTACGGCGTGACGATGCAGCCGATGGAGCAACGGTTCGGCGATCGCGCGCTGCCGATCGTGGATCCCCACGGGCTGCGCGTCGCGCTCATCGAGCGCGCGGACGCCGCCGAGCGTCTTTTCGAGCCGTGGGACGGCAGTCCGATCCCCGTCGAGCGGCAAATCCGCGGTCTCGAAGGCGCACGGTTGCGGGAGCGCGACGCCGATCTCACGGTCAACTTTCTGATCGACGTTCTCGGCTTCTCACACGTCGCGGACGAGCACGGCTGGCGGCGCTACGGCGTCGCCGGCGGAGGGTCGGGACAATACGTCGACGTGCAGGAGGTGCCGGAATGGCGGCGCGGCGCGTGGGGTGTCGGGAGCATTCATCACCTCGCCTGGCGCGTCGACGACGACGGTCACCAGATCGAGATGCGCGAGCGGATCGATCGCGCCGGACGGCGGCCGACGCCGATCATCGATCGGTTCTGGTTCAGGTCGGTGTACTTCCTCGAGCCGGGTGGCGTGCTGTTCGAGCTGGCGACGGATGGACCAGGATTCAGCGTCGACGAAGATCCCGCGCATCTTGGCGAATCGCTGGTGCTGCCGCCGTGGCTGGCGCCGCAGCGCGCGGCCATCGAATCGACGCTGCCGCCCCTCACCTACCCGACGCTCGCCGGCGCGCGCTGATCGCCCGCCGAGCGCGACGTCCAGTCAGGACGCGCGTTCGCACTCGGCGGTGAGCGGCGCCGGCATGGCGAGGTCCGGCATTGGCCGGCCGAGGAACAGGCCGCGGCACGCTTTGCCGACGTATCTCGCCCATCGTGCCGAGCGCGCCACGCGCGCGCTGTCGGTGGCGATGCCGGTGTTGGCGTACATCTGCCGGTACAGCTTCGAGATGAGCACGAAGGCCAGCCGCGCCTTGAGCGACTTGACGACACGCGACCGCTGCCAGATGCGGCTGAGGCTGTAGAAGCGATCCCACGCCCGCTGCGTTCCGAGACGAATCTCCTCGTGCGACATCGACGGATGCGGCGCGTACAGCTTGGGCCGGCGGTGCTGTGGAATCAGCCAGTGACGCGTGATCGGCACGCCGTCGACCGCGGGTGCTTCGCGGCCGATCTCCGCAGCCCATTTGTCGAAATCGATGGTTCCTGGGAATGGCGTGAGCAGCACGAACTGGGCGAACGTGAGATCGGATCGCTCGGCCAGTGCTACGGTCGCGTCGAACGTGTCCGGCCGATCGCTTGGCAGGCCGAAGATGAACGACCCGAGCACGTGCACGCCGTGCTGCCGGAACGCGCGCAACCTGGCCGCGAGCGCGTCACCGGAAAGGTTGAATCCCTTGTAGATGTCCTTCAGCCCTTCCTGCGTGACCGATTCGACGCCGACCAGCGCGCCAAGGATTCGCGCGTCGTGCATCGCCTGGAGGAACTTCGGATCTTCGGCGGCCTCCATCGTGATCTGCGTGTAGAACACCAGATCCTTGGGCAGGCGCGCGAGCTCCGCCATCAGGTCGAATCGCTCCTGCCGCAGCGCCTCGAGCTCGCGCAGCCGCGTTGGATCCGATCGCCGCCGTGCCTGCGCGAGATCCTCGAACGTCACGGGATAGAAATTGTCGTCGGCGAGCGCGATGAAGCGGAAGCCGATCCGCCGAAGCTCGACGACTTCGCGGACAACGCGGTCGACTGCGCGCTGCCGGGGCTTCTGCCCATCTGTGCGCCACACTGAGCAGAACGAGCAGTGCTTCGCGCACCCGCGCACCGTCTGCACCGATGCCCACATGTACCGCCCCTGCGGGAGGAGGTCCCACCGCGCCGAGACGAAGTCGTCACCGCTGACGCGGCCGCCGTCGTACATGTGCTGCGGGCGGCCGGCCAGGCAGTCGGCAACGACTGTCGCCCAGATGACGTCACCGTCGCCCTTGACGACTGTGTGAGCGCCGCCGTGCTCGTACGCTTCGTCCGGAAACAGCGTCGCGTGGATGCCGCCGAAGACGACCCATGCGCCGCGTTCGCGCGCCAGCCGGCCGATCTCGTAGCCGCGGATGGCATTCCCCGTGTGGATGCCGATGCCGACGACGTCGCCGCGCTGGATGATCGACAGGTCCATCGGCTCGAGCGTCTCGTCGACGATCGAGGGATCGCCCCACTCCGTACCCGTTGCTGCGGCCAGGACGTAGAGCCAGCGAGGCGTGATGACGGCGACTCCGAAGGAGACGTGGCTGGGGTTGATCAGATGGATCGTCGGCAATGGCCTTCCATGTCAAAAGTTAGTGCCTGCGAGTGTAGTCGCCCTGTACAGCAGAAGTCCAAGCAATTCGACGGGCTGGGGTCAGGCGGTGTGAGGCACGAGCGGCGTCTCGGACGCCGGCTCGATCTCAGGGACGCGCGGCTGCTCGGGAGTGACGCCGATCTGATGACGGTACGACAACGTGCCGCCGAGCCAGCCCCCGACCGCCAGCAGCGCGGTGCCCACGGTCTCCAGGGCGATCGTGCCGGCATTCACGCGGCCGTTGCGGTGCGTCCATGCCGCGCCGGCGAAGCAGGCGAGCGCGCTGAGATTCGACAGCATGTGTTTCGTCGCCGTGTTCCGCGGTTTCCCGGACGGCACGGTCGTCAGGTAGTCGATGAGGCCCGGCACGGCCGCGGCCAGCGCCGAGGCGATGCCGGCCGCGCGCAGATGCGCGGCGGTCTGGCCGAGGCTGTCGCTTCCCCGGGCGGCAGATGCCATGTCGAACGCCGCCGCGCCCGAGAGGAACGCGAACGGGTACGGAATCAACATCGGATGGATCGGATGATCGATGAACCGCGCGGTGCTCTTCATTGACACGCCTCCGGCGGCGGGCAGATGCAGGATCGCTTCCAGCCCGTCTTCCAGGACGCCGAGTGTGTCATCTCATCGGATCACGACAGGTCGACAGCCATCAACTCGCGCCTGTCGCGGATGTAGAGGCGCGTGCCGACCAGCGTCGGCGGCGTCCATGCGAGCCGTGTCAGCAGTGGCGCACTCGCAGATATTTTGAAGCCCTTCGGTGAAGGATGCGCGATCATCAGCGTGCCGGCCTGGTCGAGCGTGACCAGCTTTCCGTCCGCCCACACGAACGTCGCCTTCTCGATGCTGCGCTCCTGCCAGAGGATGTTGCCGCTCCGGACGTCGACCGCGCTCAGGATGGCCTGGCTGCCCTTGCCGCCGCTCGAGAAGTAGATCGCGTCGCCGATGCGGATCGCGTTGCCGTGGTGCAGCCGCAGCCGCGGCGTGCTCCACAGTTCCCTGGCGCGCGTCTGCATGCCATCGCGCGTCAGCTCGACGACCTTCGCTCCGCCGCCGTACTCGGACGACACGAACAGCAGGTTGTCGCGATCCCATACCGGCGTCGCGACCGCGATTGAGAAGTCCGCTTTGAACGGGACCTGCCACTGCAGGTCGCCGTTGTGCGGGTTGACGCCGACGAGCGATCCGTCGAGCAGCACGGCCAACTGCTCCAGGCCGCCGACGTCGATGAGGAGGGGCGACGAATAGACGTTGCCGAGATCGTGCTTCGACCACGCGACGTTCCCGTCCGATTGCCGGAACGCCATCACGGCCTTGCCGCGGCCGCCGACGGGGACGATCACCGTCTCGCGAAAGGCGATCGGACTCGAGGCATAACCGTACATGAGTCGCGATCCGCCGAGGTTCGTCCAGAGTTCCTGCGTCCAGAGCACCTTCCCCGTCTTCTTGTCGAGGCACTGCAACCGGCCGGCGACGCCGGTCGTGAACAACCGATCGCCGACGAGCAGGGGCGTCGAGTAGGGTCCGTTGCCCATTTCCGGCGCATCGCTCTGGAATGTCATCGGCATTGCCTGCTCCCAGAGCGTCTGCCCCGTTTCGGCGTTCGCGGCGAGCACGATCTCCTGGCGCGGCTTTCCGTACATCGTGTAGAGCACGTTCTGCTCGACGATCGGAGACGAGTAGCCCTCCCCCAGCGTGCGTTTCCACGCGACACGCGGCCCGGCCGACGGCCACGTGTCCTTGATGCCGGCGGCGTCGGTCTTGAAATTGCGGTGCGGTCCGCCCCACTGCGTCCACGCAACCGTGGGTTTTGGCGCCGGCTGTGCTGGGGCGCTGGGCTTTTTCGTCGCTCCGCGCTGTGTCATCGCGGTGGCGACACTGGTGAGGGCGGGAGTCGCCAGGGCCATGGAGAGAAACGTTCGTCGGTCCATGCGCACGCCTCCGGGGAGAGTCGCGCCGAAGGTAGCACGACACGCGTCCGCGTGCCAGCGTTGATGAGGCCGGCGATCGGGATGATAATCGGCGCCATGCTCAGGAAGCCGCTGTCGTTCCTCGCCGTCGCGCTCGTAGTGCTGTGTGCGGGCGCCTACGCACGCACCGCAGTTCCGGCGGCGCAACCGCCCGCCGCCACGTTCGAATCGGACGTCGCGCAACTGCGGCAGCACGGCGACGTCGTCCTGCTGGGCAGCGCCGGCGGCGCGCAGGTCGCCGTCTCACCGGCGTATCAGGGACGCGTGATGACGAGCACGACTGGCGGCCCCAACGCGCCGAGCTTCGGCTGGATTGGCTGGGCGGCGGTTCGATCGGGCAAACGCCAGCCGCACATGAACGTGTTTGGCGGCGAGGATCGCTTCTGGCTCGGGCCCGAGGGCGGTCAGTACGCGCTCTACTTCAAGCCGGGCGATCCCTTCGATCTCGATCACTGGCAGGTGCCGGAAGCGATCGACTGGGGTGCGTGGGATGTCGCCGAGAAGTCGTCGTCTGCCGTGCGGTTCCGCAAGCGCATCGCGCTGACGAACTACTCGAAGACGTGGTTCGAGATCGACGTCGATCGGACGGTACGGCTGCTCGACGACAAGGACGCCGCGCGGCATCTCGGCGTCGCCCCGCCGGCCGGCGTGCGCATCGTTGCGTTCGAGTCGGCCAACGTGGTAACGAACGCCGGCAAGGCCGCCTGGCAGGCGAAGTCGGGGCTCGTGTCAGTCTGGATCCTCGGCATGTTCAATCCATCGCCCGACACGACGGTTGCGCTGCCGATCGCGCAGGGGCCGGAGTCGAAGCTGGGACCCGCGGTGAACGACGGGTATTTCGGTAAAGTTCCGGCCGACCGGCTGATCGTGAAGGACTCGATCGTCTACTTTCGCGGCGACGGCCAGTTTCGCAGCAAGATCGGCCTCTCGCCCTCGCGAGCGCTGCCGCTCGCGGGAAGCTACGATGCCGCCGGGCGCGTGCTGACGCTCGTCCAGTACACGCGTCCGCCGGGCGCGCGGCCATATGTCAATTCGATGTGGGAGATTCAGCGCGAGCCGTACGGCGGCGACGTCGTCAACAGCTACAACGACGGTCCAGCCGCGCCGGGCAAGCCGCCGCTCGGCCCCTTCTACGAGCTCGAAACGTCGTCACCGGCGCTCACCCTCGCCCCGGGCGAGACGTACACGCACGTCCATCGCACGTTTCACGTCGTCGGGCCGGAAGCAGACCTCGATCGCATCGCGCGCGCGACACTGAGGGTTGGCATCGCAGAAGTGAAAGATGCGTTCCGCCCGCGCGATCGGCGTTAGCGCGCTCTTCGCCGCGCTGACGGCGGTCATGACCTGGCCGCAGCCGCGCGTGCTCGCCACGCACGCGGCGCCGCATCACGACGTCTACTTCAACCTGTGGCGCATCCGCTGGATTCACCATGCGCTGACGACGTCGCCGTCGGATCTCTTCAACGGCAATCAGTTCTTTCCCGAGCGTCAGGTCCTCGCCTTCTCCGACGCGATGCTGATTGAAGGGGCGACCGCGTTGCCGCTGCTCGGCATCGGGTTGCCGCCGGTGCTGGTGCACAACCTGCTGTTGCTCGGAGCGATCGCCGCGTCCGGCGCCGGCATGTTCGTGCTCGCGCGGCACCTTTCCGGCAGCACGGCAGGCGGCATCCTCGCCGGGATCGTGTTTGCCTTCGCGCCGTACCGGTTCGAGCACTACATGCATCTCGAGCTGCAGTGGGCCGTCTGGTCGCCGTGGGCCTTCTGGGCCTTGCAGCGCACCATCGACACGCGCGCGGTGAAGTTCGGCGTCCTGACAGGCGTGTTCCTCGCGCTGCAGTTGCTGTCGAGCATCTACTACGCGATGTTCCTCGCGTTGTTGCTCGTCGTCGTGGGGGGGCTGCAGCTCATCGCGATTCCGCGTCGAGAGCAGTTGCTCACGTTGCGATCCATGACCGCCGGTGTGCTGTGTGCCGCGGCCGTCACGTGGGCGTACGCGGCGCCGTACGGCGATGCTTCGAGGCGTGTGGGCGCGCGCAGCGAAGCGGAAGTGCACACCTACAGCGCGAAGCCCATCAACTATCTCTCCGCTACCGACAACAACGTCGTCTACGGCTCGCGACACCGTGCGCCGTCGGAACGGCGGCTGTTTCCGGGCGTCGTGCCGCTACTCCTCGGGCTCATCGGCCTGCTGCTCGTGCCGCCGCGCGTCTCGACGATCGCGTATCTCATCGCGCTCGTCGTCGCGTTCTTATTGTCACTTGGCACGAACGGACCGCTGTACCCGTTGCTCTACGAGCACGTGTCTGTCTTTCAAGGCCTGCGCGCGCCGGCGCGGGCGGCGATCTTCTGCCTGCTGTTTCTCGGTGTGCTCGCGGCGGATGGTTTTGCCGCGCTCGCGTCGCACGCAACGCCCGCCGTGCGGAGAATGCTCGCGGCGGGGCTCGCGAGCGTCCTGTTGCTGGAGTATTGGGTGGCTCCGCTGCGGCTCGAGCCGTTCCACAACGATCCACCGCCGCTTTACGCCTGGCTCGCCCGGCAGCCTCGTGGCGTTGTCGCCGAGTTCCCGATGAAATTGGCCTTCGACCCGCGCTACATCTACATGTCGACGTTCCACTGGATGCCGATCGTCAACGGCTACAGCGGCTATCACCCGCCGTCGTACGTCGATCGCCGCGGGATGATGGAGGAATTCCCTGCGCTCGGGCCGCTCGCGCGGTTGAGGGCGGACGGCGTGGAGTACGTGATCGTGCACGCCGGCGGCTATGCAGCGGAGGAGTACGGCGCGATCGTGCAGACGCTCAGAGAGCAGTTCGGCCTGCCCCACCTCGGTGACTTCGACGACGGGTGGGGCGAGGCCTCGGTGTTCGGGATGCGGTAAGGGAGGCTGACGGTCGCGTCGCTAACGTGCGGCTCGCCCGCTGGGCCGATTCGACGCCAGCAGCCCCGGCCCTCGCCGCATCGGCTGCGCTCGCGATGCCTGGACGCCTTCAATACCGCACGTCGCCGAGCAGCCATCGCCGCTGACGCCGTTGCCGTCATCGCACGCCTCGCCGGCGGCGACGTTGAGGATGCCGTCACCGCAGGCCGGAAT
Source organism: Vicinamibacterales bacterium (assembly GCA_048594885.1). Taxonomy (GTDB): domain Bacteria; phylum Acidobacteriota; class Vicinamibacteria; order Vicinamibacterales; family 2-12-FULL-66-21; genus JBMDXB01. Next base: position 52,216 of record JBMDXB010000153.1, on the reverse strand, counting down.
CCTGCAGTTCACTTCACAGGTCGTCGTCTGCTGGCCGCCGGCGTCGCATTGCTCGCCGGCCAACGGGTTGAGGGTTCCGTCGCCGCACGTGGCAATCGTGCAGTCGGCATCACAGAACGCTGCGGGCCCTCCAGCATCGCACTGCTCGCCGGCGAACGGATTCACGGTCCCGTCCCCGCACGCTGGGACGGTGCAGTCCGAATCGCACGTGGCCGTCGAGCCGCGCGCATCGCACGCTTCTCCGTCCTCGATCACGCCGTTGCCGCAGAACGCGGGGCCGCTACATCCGCTGAGATCGAAACTCTGGCAGTTCGAGGCACACGCCAGTGTGCCCGTGCCATTGCCCAGACTCGCGCACGACTGCCCGCCGAGAGCACTGCCGTCGCAGAGTTCGCCGGGGTCGTCGAGATTGTTTCCGCACAGCACCACTGTGTCGGAGATGCCGTTGCAGAACTTGTCGAGTGGTACGGCCCCAAGCTCCTGCTGGAGCACCAGCCGCACGTCGGCCGAATTCTTCGCCGCGAGCGGCAGCGCCATGTCCGGATCGCACTGTTCTCCAACGAAGCGGGTGTTGAACCGCTCGATCCTGGCGTTGATTTGGTCAAGCAAACGCACCGCGCGCGCGTTGAACTCGCCAGGATCCTCACACACGTAAGGGGCCAATTGAGCGGCATCCGCGACGAACTCAGCTTGGAGGCTGGAGTAAGCCATCCCGCAGGTAACGATCGGGCTGTCCGCGGCCTGGCTCAATGCGACGAAGGGCACGAGTGACACGACGACCAGCAGTCTTCGCATGGTGCTACCTCGGCTTCACAAAGTTGCTGGGGATGGACGGGCCGGTCGACCGGTCGGCCCACTGGGTCGGCTAGCTTACTGTTGGGGTAGTGACGTGCGCAACAAAAAAGGTTTCCAATCCCTTCAGCGACGGGACGCGAGACGGGCGTCGAGTGACCAGCGGCCAGACCCCACGATGAGCAGAAACAGCGAACCGAGAAACATCGACCAGTCCGTTCGCGATTCGTGCGCCATGTGCCAGAACCCCTGCGTGGCGAGCATCGGCCACTTGGTCGTGGTGAGCGCAACGGTCATGATGATCAGCAGCGGGATGACAGCGATACGCATCAACAGTCCGAGCAACACCAGGCTGCCACAGGCGATTTCGAACGTGCCCACGAACGGCGCCAGCAGTTCTGGCATCGGCAGGCCGATCTTCACGAAGCGCCCGACTCCGAGCTGATCGGGGAACAGAAACTTCTGGATGCCCTCCGACAGGAACACCGCCCCGACCATGAGGCGGATCAGCACGACCGCCGGGGTTGCATCACTGCGAATGAGCCGTGTGCGCATGGTTATCTCCGCTTGGCGCGCGATTCTCTCACGATCTCGCGATGGAGTTCGTCCACCTGACGCCGCAGGCGTCTCAGTGCTCTCGTCCCTTTGGCCGTGAGCACGTACTCGCGTCGGGCTACTGAACGGCCGCATTCTGCTTGTCGACTACGATCCCCAATGGGCGGAACTGTTCGAGCGCGAGGCCGCCAGGATCCGGGCAGTCCTTGCGGAGGCCCTGCAAATCGAGCATGTCGGCTCGACGTCCGTACTGGTGTGCCAGCCAAGCCCATACTTGACATCGTGCTCGTCGTGACCGACTCGGCCGACGAAGCGGCGTACCTGCCGGCACTCGAGTCGACTGGTTATCGACTACACATTCGAGAGTCTGACTGGCTCAGAAGGAATGGACGTTCGTTCAGCACTACGCCGATGCCAAGAGTGCGGTCATCGATGACATCATGACCCGAGCCCGCCGGTATAGGTATGGGTCCAGATAAATGGCGCAGTGACTTTCGAGCGACTTGTTGAACCCGGGAGGGGCGGATCCGGAATCCAACAAAAATGGCCTTCTTCTCGCTTGTGACCGAATTCGCCCGCGCCTCGGGCGTGAGGCTGTACCCGGGACTCACGCGCGTTTCTTGGTTCGGGTCTTCAGCCGGTTTTTGATTGCGGCGATCGCGCGAGGCCCATCCACGACCTGACCTGCCTGGGCCTGCATCCAGCCCCGTTCGATCTGGTCTCGCCACTTCGTGCGGATTTCGTCGTGTTCCTTCAGCAGCCTCAGTCCTTCGCGAACGACCTCGCTCGCGTTGTTATAGAGGCCGCTTTCGACCTTTCCCTGGACGAAGCGCTCGAGCTCCGGCGTCAGCGATACGTTCATGTCGTCCCCTCGAGCCACCTATCAAGCTTGGACAATGATTAGCAAACATTGTCGAAGGTCGTGGTCGACCGCATTCTCCTGAGGTTCGCTGACTTGCCAACCCGCGGTCAACTAACTCGAGCGGCGACACGTCCACCCGCCCGTCACAGGAGACGTAGTGCGCGGGACGGGTCGATCGATAGTGCTCGTGCAATCGGACCGGCCGCGGCCGCAATGCCCACCGCAACGAGGCCCAGAACAGTTCCCGTTAACGTGAGCGCGTCGAGAGGCGCCACTCCGAACAACTCGCTTGAGAGCGCCCTTGCGAGGAAGAATCCACCCACGGAGCCTAACAGGATGCCCGCGGACCCAGGAACCCCAATGTTGGCCCATACGAGTAGGCACGTGTGCCGCCCCGAGGCACCGAGTGCCTTCCGTAGAGCAATCTCGCGCACCTTGTTTTCAACGAATTCGCCGAGAACTCCGGCGACGCTGAAGGCGGCAAGGAGCAGCACAATACCCGCGGCGATCGTCAGCAGCCGCAACATGCGTCGGCGTGCGGCGAGGGTTCGCTGCAGCAGGTCGTCGAGCATCTGGGGATCATCGACGAGCACTCGGGCATCGACGCTGACCACTTGGGAAACCACACGCTCCATCATCCCGCGGCCGAATCCGGACGGTCGCACGATGAAATAGGCTGCGGGACTGCGGGAGCCCTGACGCGGCAGGTACACCGTTGGTCTGGCGGCGCTCATCGGCCCGCTCTGACGAACGCCGGCGACGACTCCCACGATGTTGTATCGGGTGTCGGCCATGCGTATTGTCGCTTGCAGTGGATCGACATCCGCGAATCGCGCGCGCCAGAACCCTTCGTCAACGACGAGTACCGGGGCGTTGGCCTTGAGATCACCCTCTGAGAAAGCGCGGCCGCGCACGATCCGCATGCCGAGCGTCTCAAAATAGCCAGCCGACACTCGCTGTCCGCCGAGCGGAGGGAGCGCTTCCGGCGCGCGGCCCGGTACCTCGATGGCGAAGTCCCGGCTCCCGATCGTGACTGCCACCGGGGTCAGCGGAGGTGCATCTGCAAGAGCGCCCGATGCGACGCCGGGAACGGCACGGGCGCGGCTGAGCGCACGCTCGAAGAAGACCGATTGTTCAGCGGTCGTGCGGTAGTGTTCCTGAGGTAGCTGCACGCGGAAGACGAACGACTGTCCGGGCTGAAAGCCAAGATCGACGTCATACACATTCGCCATGCTGCGCAGCAGGAGCATCGAGACAAAACCCAGCGAGGTCGCGACAGCCACCTGAACACCGACGACGATACGGAGAGCTGTTCGACGACGCCGACTGGCGGAACTCGAGGACCCCGCCTCTTTCAGGCCGGCCGAGAAGTCCTGCTGCCGAAGCATCCAGACCCCGACAGCTCCCAACGAGACGCCCGCGACCGCGGCCAGACCCATCGCACCCGCGAAAACCTCAGGACCGGCGGAGAGGCGTGTGGCGGCAGTTCCTTGTGTGCCCATGACATCAACCCAGCGCAGCATCGTCCACGCGAACGCCAGACCGAGCGCGCCGCCCGGCAAGGACCAGAAGATCGAACGGTGGAGGACCAGCCCCGTCAGAGCGCCGCGGCTTGCGCCCAGTGCATGCCGCACTGCCATCTCAGGCTCTCGTCGAACGACGTCCGCCATCATCAGGCCGAGAGCGCTCGCACACGACACAAGTAACGCAAGGACCGCGACGACGATCAACATCGGCCGGAGGTGCTTCACGTCGTCGGTGATCCAATCGCCGAAACGCGTTGCGTGAAACGTTCTGCCCGCGTTTGAATCCGGAAAGTCGCGACTCAATTGCCGGGCGATCGTATCGATGTCGATCTGGACGGAGGACAGCGACGTACCGGGCCGCAGACGGGCGATCACCGTAAGTAAGGGGAACGTGCGATTGGCGGCACGCAGCGACAGACGTGCTGCTGCCGGGCCATCGCCGCCGGCCACGAGCGGCAGGATCAGCCGCTGATTTCGGTCCGAGTCCTCGAAGAGGTCTTTCCGCTGGCTCAGCGTCGCGATCGCATCATCAGGAACGACGCCGACGATGATCACGGGCTGCCCCTCGACACGAATCGCGCGGCCGAGAACGTGGGGATCAGATGAGAAGTGGCTACGCCACAGACCTTCGGTCAGCAGTGCGACCGGCGGCGCGTGAGCGGCGAAATCGGCAGCTCCGAGGAGTCGGCCCGCGACCGCCCGAACGCCGAGCAGTGCGAAGAGGTCCGCCGAGACGAATGCCGCCGGCGTCGATCGGAGCCTCCCGCCGAGCTCCGCGACGATCCGCTCGGGACCGGTGATTGCGCCGAACGCGACGAAAGTCCGCTGCCGGGCATGTAGATCGCGATAGTCGGGCCAGGACAGCTCCGGACGCTCGCTGGTCAGGCCCTGCCCCAGTTGGTAGACACCCCTGTTCTCCAGGATGACCAGCTGATGCGCATCCTCGTAGCCCCGCGTCGCGAGAAAGACGTGCTCGTACACGGTCACGACCGCCACGCTGGCGCCGACACCGAGCCCAATCACGGTCGCAACGCCAGCGGCCACGCGGCGCGATCGGCGTCCACGAAGAAACGAGGGAGCCCTCATGGCGCGGCCCGCTTGAAGACCTCCAGGAACTCCCGATTCCCGGGATACATTTTGTGAACGGTCAACGTGCGCCCGGCGTCGGACACTGACCATCGCTCGGTCCAGCTGATGCTCGCATCATCTCCGAGCCGCGTCATCGAGTTCTGCCAGATAAGCGCTCCCGATTCTCGCTTCAAGACACGACGATACACACTGCTGCTCTTCTTCTGCTCGCATGGCTTCGCGCCGGTCCTGCAGGAGAACTCATCGTCTTTCTTGCCGGGGATCCGCTCCGTGACCGTCACGGTCTGACCATCGTCCACGAGTATCAACTGAACATCACGGGGCCGCCCGTCATGGAGGACGCCCCTTGACGGATCGAGGATCCACGTGCCGCCGAATGAGCTCTGTGCAGCGGCCTTCGGCCCACCAGCCAAGAAGCCCAACAAGATCCCGATAGTGAGCGCAAGACTCATGACGTTCTCCCTGATGGCACCCTTTGCCGCGCCAACCTATCGATTGGACACCAATCTCGCACGGCTGTTCGCTCCACTCAACCACTTCGACGATGTTCAAGGTGGAAGTCGAGTGCCGGAATTCCGGCAGCTCGCTGTCGCGCACTCCGTCAGGATGAACGGGCGTTGACGTTTTGCATCAACAGCATCCTCCACCCGAAACGACCCGATTCAATCCGATCGTGAATTGCCGCGCCGTTCGCTGCCTCGCCTAATCGAGTTGCCGAACGTGGCAATTGTGGGGGGGGGCGGCGATGTCGGGCGATCTTGATCCACGCGATTGTCGACTCACGTGATCTGGACGATGGCATTCACGACCGCGAGGACGAATGGATCGTGTTGGGACGCGGACCGGGCACTGGCGACGCTCGTGATGACGTGGTGGAGTACGACGCGCGCGACCGTGACTTCAAGGACTGGCGGGATGACCGCGATCGTGACGCGCGTGGCCGTGACGACGATCGCGGCGGCCTCGACCCGCGCGACGTGTTCATGCGCGATCTCGACCTGCCTGACAGCCGTGACCGGGAACTGGTTCATGAGCGTGACCGCGATTACACGATCAAAGGTTCCGACACGCGAACGCTGTCGACGATCGGTGCGTTTCGGGTGGTGTCGGCGCGCGACTTGCGGGACCCACGTGATGCCGCGTACGACGAGCGAGCCGATCTGCGCCACCTCGAGAAGCAGGGGCTGATTGAGCATGTGCCACTGGACGGCCGGCATGGCGCCTTGGTGCTCACGGATCGAGGCCGCAGCCTGCTCGAGGCGCACCGGCGAGACCGCGATCCGGAGCACCGTCAGGCGTTCTACGCCGGTGCTGACCGGGCACGCGAGAGTTCCCTTGTTGACCAGGGCGGTGAGATTCACGAGGTCCGGGAAGCGGCGCGTCACAAGGACATCCGCACCACCGAGCGCTACATGAAGGCGCGAGAGGATCGGCTGAAGGCGCTCATGAGCAAGTTGGCCCATCGGTCAGCCTGAAAGGTGCTCAAAAGGTGCTCATTCAAGACCACGAGGAGCCATGTCGCCCGATTTCTGGCAACGTCCTGAAACACGAAAGGCCGGAAATCCCGAAGGAAAACCGGCCACTTTTCGCAAATTAGTGGTCGGGGCGAGTGGATTTGAACCACCGACCCCTCGGTCCCGAACCGAGTGCTCTACCAGGCTGAGCCACGCCCCGACACAAAGCTGCGGCGTCTTCGTACTGCGACCGGGAATCGCTGGCGCCGAAGCACCTAGTCTACAACAAGATGCGGCCGGACGCTACTTCGCGGTCAAGCCGCTGACCGTGACGTCCACGTTATGGCTGACGCGGAGCCCGTAGACGCCGTCGGTCGACTCGAGCTTGCCGGCGCCGACGATGTCCGCCTTGTTGAAGCCGGCGGCGACCTGGCCGTTGATCAGGCACTCGGCGCGGTCACCCTTCACGTTCCAGGCGATCTCCTGCGTCACGCTGCCGTCGGCGCCCGCCTTCTTCACCGCCGCGTGCGGCGCGCGCTTCGAGGCGTTGAACACCGTGCCGTTGCTGAAGCCGCGCACCAGGAACGTGCCGTCGCTGTAGGCGACGCAGTACAGCAGGTTGTGCTGATCGGTGTCCAGCTTCGTGCCGCCGATGAAGATCCCGTACGGATGCGGGTGATCGCTCGCCACCTTGGCTTCGCGGAACGTCGCGCTCACGGTGTAATCCCCCTTCACCGTGTTCGCCGGATTCCAGTACGAGGCCGCTGGGCCGACGGTGAGATGAAGCGCGTTCCCCTCCGCCGCGAACTTGGAATCGTTGATGGTCATTCCCTTCTTCGCGGCGGCCGCGTCGATCTTGCCCTGCCAGCCCTTGACCGTGATGCCGCCGCCGGCGACCTTGCGGTCCGCGTCCTGCGCGGCGAGCGCAGCAGGCACGAAAGCCAGGGCGACGGCGACGATGAGCCCGTGAATGAGTCGCATGGTCCTCCTCCCTCGTAGCGCGCCACTATATTACGTTTGCGGCTTCGCGGTCCCGCAGTTCCAGCAGAGGTCGAACTGCGGCTCCACTTCCTCGCGGCACTTCGGGCAGCGCCACGTCCAGACGACCCCCGTATCCGGCGGCTGCCCGGCGAGCGTGACATCGAAGTCGCGAACGATATCGATCGCGCGGACCTCGTCCGCGTCGTTGAGGATTAGCACGCGATCCTGCCCCGCCGTGTAGAGGCTCGATCGCGCCTCGACGATCGCGTCGATGCCGTTCGTGATGAGGAGGTCGCGCACCATCTGCGCATCCCAGTCGCTGACGGCGGTGTAGACGTGACGCACGATGGCCTCCGCAGCTACCGCAGCGTGCCGAGCGTCTGTCTGGTGAGGCTCTCGACGAAATCGAGCGCGTCGTGGGCCGTGAGATCGGCCTGCAAGGGCGTGACCGAGATGTACCCGTCGCGGACCGCCTGATAGTCGGAGCGGTCGTGCGGCTCCCAGTCGTTCTGCCCTTCCTCGATCCAGTAGTACGGCCGCCCGCGCGGATCCTCGCGCTCGGCGACAACCGTGACGTGATTGCGCCGCGCCTGGAAGGTCGCACGCACGCCGCGGGGCGCGCCCGACGGCACGTTGATGTTGATGAAGACGCGCGGCGGCAGCCCCTTGCGCAGGATCTCGTCGGCGATGGCGGCCGCGGCGTCGGCGGCCGGCTGGAAGTCGTACACGGCCGGCGTGCGCTCGAGCGACACCGCCATGCTCGCCACGCCGAGCAGCGCGCCTTCCATCGCCCCCGCCACCGTGCCCGAGTACGTCACGTCGTCGCCGAGGTTGTACCCCTTGTTGATGCCGGAGAGGACGAGATCGGGAAGGCCGCGGAAGATCTGCGTGACCGCGATGTTGACGCAGTCGGTCGGCGTGCCGTCGACCTCGTACACGCCCTCGCGCACCTGCTCCATCCGCAGCGGACGCCGCAGTGTCAGCGCGTGGCCGATCGCGCTCGCCTCCATGTGCGGCGCCACGACGACGACGTCGCCGAGCCGCTCGAGCACCGCGGCGAGCGCATGAATGCCCTCCGAGTGCACCCCGTCGTCATTCGTTACCAGAATCCGCTTGGTGGTCACGTTCGTCCCGTCTGGAAAAGAGAAAGTATAGCAGCGCGGTTGCGGCGCTCGCGAGCGCCGCGCCGATCATGAACGCCGCCTCCGGCGACACACGCGTCCAGATCAGGCCGAAGATCACGCTCGCCGAGAGGCTGCCCGCGCCGAGCATCGCGTTGTAGACGCCGAACGCGGTACCACGTGCGCCGCGCGGCGTCAGGTCCGCGACCCATGCCTTCTCGACACCTTCCGTGAGCCCGAAGAACAGGCCGTAGCTGAGGAACGTCATGACGACGGCGACCGGCGTGTTGAACACCGCGAAGCCCGCGTAGACGAGCGCGTAGACGATCCAGCCCGCGCCGATCAGCGTCCGCCGTCCGAGTCGATCGGACAGAGCACCGCCACCAACCGACGACACGGACTTGACGATGTGCAGCGCCGACCACAGCAGCGGGATCCAGAAAGCGGCGATGCCGAGGTCCGTCATCCGAAGCAGGAGGAACGCATCGGTCGCGTTGCCGAGCGAAAATATGAAGATCACCGCCATCGCCTTCCAGAAGCTGCGAGGCAGACGCCGTAGCGGCGCCGTGGCGGACGTCTCGACGGGCGCGGCCGCGGCTGGCGCGTTCGGCACGCGCAACAGGATCAGGATGACGACGATCCCCGGCACGATCGTCAGCGCGAACAGCGTGCGGTACTCGCCCGGATAGAAGAAGAGGAACGCCGCGGCGAGCAGCGGGCCGGCCACGGCGCCCGCGTGGTCCATCGCGCGATGGAAACCGTAGACGCGGCCGCGCGCGGATCGATCGGCGAAGGACGCCAGCATCGCGTCGCGCGGCGCGCCGCGGATGCCCTTGCCAAGGCGATCCGTGAAGCGGATGCCGAGGACCTGCGGCCAGCTCGACGCGATGGCGATGAACGGACGCGCCGCCGACGAGAGCGCGTAGCCCCCCAGCACGAGCCGCTTCGGCGATCGCGTTCGATCCGCGAGCCAGCCCGAGAGGATCTTCAGGACGCTGTTGGCCGCCTCGGCGACGCCCTCGATGATCCCCAGCGACATCGCGCCGGCGCCGAGCACCCGCGTGAGGAACACCGGCAGCAGCGGATAGACCATCTCCGACGCCGTGTCGGTGAAGAAGCTCACCCAACCGAGCAGCCACACCGGCCGCGGGATTGTCGAGCGTCGTTCGCCGGTCATACGCGGAGAAAGATGCGGCGGCGATACAGCCACGCGAGCAGCGCAAACATGAGTGCCAGATGGGCGAGCGCATACAGGAGCGACGCGTTCTTCGGCGCCGCAAGCGGGGCGAAGTAGTGCACGTATGCGTAGTGACTCAGGGATACAGGAGTGCCGGCATCGGTGATGCGGATCGCGGCGAGCGTTTTGACGAGCAGGCCCGAGACGACGAACAGCGTGATGGCGTTCGTCCCGAGGATCACGAACGGCTTCGTCCACCCCTTCCAGCCGCGCACGTCGATGGCCCAGTAGCAGAGGCCGAGGAGCAGCGACGCGGCGCCGGCCGTGAAGACGGCATAGGAGCTCGTCCAGAGGTTCTTGTTGATCGGGAACACCGTGTTCCACGCATACCCGGCGGCGATGCCGGCGGCGCCCGCGAGGATGAGCGCGGTCGCCTTCCGAGTCGGCGCCGCGGCGCTCCGCAGCCAGAGTCCCGCCACGAGTCCGAGCAGCGTCGTCGAGATCGCCGGGATCGTGCTGAGCAGCCCTTCCGGATCCCATCGGGGCTTCCACAGATGCGCACCGAATATGGCGCGATCGATGTATGCCCCGAGATTGCCTTCGGCCGTGAGATCGCCGGCGACGCCGCCGGGCGGTGGCACGAGCATGAGGATCGCCCAGTACGCGAGGGCCAGTCCGAGTGCAATGGAGGTCACCGCGCGCATCGACTTCGTCGTTTTGAAGATGGCGGCGGTGACGAAGTAACAGAGCGCGATGCGCTGGAGTACGCCCGGAATGCGCCAGGTCGCCAGCGGGAAGCGGGGGTAGCCGGAGAGGAACAGGCCGAGGCCACAGATCATCGCTGCCCGTCGCGCGATCGTTCCCCAGCTCGCGCTCTTGGCCGACAGCGTCACCGAGACGCCGACGATGAAGAGGAAGAACGGAAAGATGAGGTCGGTGGGCGTCCAGCCGTGCCAGGGCGCGTGCAGCAGGGGCGCATACACGTGGCCCCAATCGCCCGGATTGTTGACGATCACCATGCTGGCCATGGTGACGCCGCGGAACACGTCGAGCGAGATGAGACGCTGGGCGACGAGGGGCGCGGACGCCTGGAGAGTGCGGGTAGCCATGGCCCGATAATAACCGTGACACTCACCGTTTTACGTATCTCGTAAAACCGTGACACTCACCGTTTCTCGAAATGGAACACAGGAGCGATGCAGTTCTTGCCACCGTGTCCTATTCTGTGAAACGGTGAGTGTCACGGTTTTTCAGGCGGTGCTGCTCGTCGCGTTCGGGGGGCCGCAGGGGCCAGACGACGTGCGGCCGTTCCTCGCGAACGTCCTGCGCGGACGGCGAGTCGCGCCGGAACGCGTCGAGGAGGTCGCCCATCACTACGATCGCTTCGGCGGCGTCTCGCCGCTCACCGAGTTCACCCGACGTCAGGCCAGAGGACTCGAGGATCGCCTGCGCGAGCGCGGCACTCCCCTGCCGGTCTACGTCGGCATGCGCAACTGGCACCCTTTTCTCGCCGACACGCTGGCTGACATGTCGCGCGCGGGCGTACGGCGCGCGGTCGCCGTCATTGCCGCGGCGCACCGAAGCTACTCCGGCTGCCTGCAGTATCGGGAGAACGTCGACGCGGCGCGGGCGGAGCTGAAGACGCGCGGACTTCCCGACGTCGAGGTCTCCTACGTCGGCGACTGGCACACGCATCCCGGGTTCATCGCGGCCACCGCGGACAACGTCGCGGCGGCGATCGCGCAGTTGCCGCCTGACGTTCGCGACGAAGCGCGCATCGTCTTCACGGCGCACAGCATCCCGGTGGCGATGGCCGAGCAGTATCCCTATCAGCAACAGATCCGCGAGAGTGCGACACGGGTCATGGCGCAACTGAAGTTGCGCCCTACGGGTGCGCGCCCTACGGACGAACGCACCTACGCGGTCGTCTATCAGAGCCGGAGCGGACGTCCGGAGGACCCATGGCTCGGCCCGGACGTCTGCGATTACCTGAGCGCGGAGCGGCAGGAGGGCTTGCCGGCGGCCGTGGTCGCGCCGATCGGGTTCGTCTGCGATCACATCGAAGTGCTGTACGATCTGGACGTGGAGGCAGCCGAGACCTGCCGCGAGATCGGGCTGCCGATGGCCCGCGCCGGGGCCGTCAACGATCACCCGCGCTTTCTCGACGCGCTCGCCGACGCGGTCACGGACACGCTCCGGCGCTACGCGCGAGGACGCCCGCTGCCGCTGACATCGCCATGAAGCTCCGAACGCTCTTCACCGCGTGCGCGGTGGCCGCTGCCGCGTGTGCCGCGTCGATGCAGACGCCGGCGCCGCGCGGCCTGACGGCCGTTGCCGGCATCAAGGTGGGCCACCACACGCTCGGGGAGCGGCCGACGGGCTGCACGGTCGTCCTCATCGACATCGAAGGAGGAGCGGTGGCGAGCGTCGACGTCAGGGGCGCCGCGCCCGCCACGCGCGAGACGGACCTGCTCGCGCCGGACGTCCTCGTCGAGAAGATCAACGCGATCGCGCTCTCGGGCGGCAGCGCGTTCGGCCTCGACACCGCGGCCGGCGTGATGAAGTACCTGGAGGAGCGGAAGATCGGCTTCGCATTCGGCGGCGCCTATGTGCCGATCGTCCCCGGCGCGTCGCTTTTCGATCTGCCCGTCGGCAATCCGCGGATCAGACCGTCCGCGGACTGCGGCTACAAGGCGGCGCAGGCGGCCACTTCAGGAGCGATCGCCGAAGGCAGCGTCGGCGCCGGCGCCGGCGCGACGGTCGGGAAATCCGCGGGCTTCGATCGCGCGATGAAGGGCGGCATCGGCACGGCGTCCCAGACGCTGCCCAGCGGCATCGTCGTCGCGGCGCTGGTTGCGGTCAACGCGCGCGGCGACATCGTCGATCCGGCGACCGGGACGATCGTCGCCGGTGTTCGTGCGCGCGACGGCAAGGGCTTCTCGGACGCGCGCACGCTGATTCGCGAGGGTGCGCCCGAGATGCCCAACCAGAACACGACGCTGGCCGTTGTCGCCACCAACGCGAAGCTGACGAAAGCGCAGGCGAAGCGGCTGGCGACGATGGCGCACGACGGCTTCGCACGGGCCATCGTCCCGGCGCACACGATGAGCGACGGCGATCTGATCTTCACCATCGCGACCGGCGGGCACGCGGGGGACGCGAACCTCACGACGATCGGCCACACCGCCAGCGAAGTCGTCGTCGAGGCGATCCTGCGCGCGGTCCGCGAGGCGACCGGCGTGCCCGGCTACCCCGCCGTTCGCGATCTGAGCCGATGACCCGCGGATGACGCTCGCCATCCTGCTCGCGTATTCCGCGCTGCTCGTCGGCATCGGGGTCTGGATCGGACGCCGCGTCAAAGACACCGGCGACTTCTTCGTCGCCGCGCGCAACCTCTCTCCCGCGTTGCTCTTCTCCACTGTGCTGGCGGCGAACATTGGCGCCGGCACCACCGTCAACGCAGCCAAGATCGGCTACACCGACGGCCTGAGCGCGTGGTGGTGGGACGGATCGGCCGGCATCGGCACGCTGCTCCTGGCGTTCTGGATCGGGCCGCGGATCTGGCGGCAGGCGAAGCAGCACGGCGATCTCACGCTCGGTGACTTCCTCGAGCGGCACTACGGCCGCGCGTTGCGCGGCATGGTCGGCGCGCTCATCTGGGTGGGCACGCTGAATGTGCTGGCGGCGCAGTTCATCGGCATCGCCGTCGTCTTTACCGTGGTGGCCAACGTTCCGTTTGCCGCGGGGGCTGCGGCCGGGGCCGCCGTTGCGGGCGGCTATTTCATCGCCGGCGGTCTCCTCAGCTCCGCGTGGGTGAATCGTGTGCAGCTTGCGGTGATGCTGGCCGGCTTTGCCGTCGCCACGCCGATGGCGCTCGCCGCCGCGGGCGGATGGGAAGCGATCAGCGCTGGCGGCGGACACCGGCTCGATCCGTTCGGCGGTGGCTCTTCGATCCCGGGCTGGCGGTACTTCTTCATGCTCGCGCCGGCGTTCATCGTCTCGCCGGGTCTGGTCCAGAAAACGTTCGGGGCGCGCGATGAGCGCGCGGTGCGGGGCGGGCTGGCCTGGGCCGGCGTCATCATGCTGGTGTTCGCTTGCGCCCCGCCCCTGCTCGGCATGGCTGCCCGGGTCCTCTATCCTGATCTCGCCGAGGCGGGTTTCGCTGACGCCGCGCTACCGACGATTCTGATCCGCGAGCTGCACCCGGTCGTCGGCGGGCTGGCGCTTGCGGCACTGCTCTCGGCCGAGATCAGCACGGCCGACGCCGTGCTGTTCATGCTCGCGACCTCCGCCTCGCGCGATCTCTATCGCGGCTTCATCAACCCGGCGGCGCCGGACGCGCGCGTGCTTCGCGTCGCCAGGATGGCGGCCGCCGCGGGCTGCGCCGGCGGCCTGATCCTGGCGCTGGTCTTCGCGGAAATCCTGCCGGCGCTGACGATCTTCTACTCGCTGCTGACCGTCGTGCTGTTCGTCCCGGTGGTCGGCGCACTCTACGCCGCGCGCGTGCGGCCCATCGAAGGGATGGCCTCGCTGATTGCCGGCGTCCCCGTGCTCGTGACGACACATGTCGCGACCGACGCCGCCGGCTACGGCATCATGACGCCCACGCTCGCCGGCATGCTCGCGAGCGCGGCGGCGTTTGCCTTTTTACATTTCCTTAACAGGCCGCGCCCGGCGCGGTGAGTACAATCCGCGCTATGTACCGCAACTTGACAGGGCTGATGGCGGCGCTTTGCCTGACCATCGCTGCTCCGCACGCACAGGAACGCCGGGTCATTGCCGTGGGCGCGCCGCAGGAAGGCATGCCGATGCTTCCCGGGATGATGGACCCGCGGAACGTCAAGTCCGGCAAGGGACGCATCCGCGGGCGCGTGGTCGCCGCGGATACGGGCGCCGCGATGCGCCGCGTGCAGGTCCGCATCAGCGGCTCCGACATCCTGCCAAAGACGATGCTCACGGACGCGGACGGGCGCTACGAGTTCGGCGAGCTGCCGGCGGGACGCTTCACGATCTCGGCGACGAAGGCCGGCTTCGTCACCGTCCAATACGGCCAACTGCGCCCATTCGAACAGGGCAAGCCGATCGAGCTCCTGGAGAATCAGGTCCTCGACAAGGCCGACGTCGTCATGCCCCGCGGCAGCGTCATCTCCGGTCGTCTCGTCGACGAGTTCGGCGAGCCGGTCACCGACGCGACGGTGTCGGCCATGCGGTCGGTGTGGAGCGGCGGCCGCCGCCGTCTGCAGTCGGCCGGGCGTTCGGCGATGACGAACGACCTCGGGCAGTACCGGATCTTCGGGCTGCCGCCCGGCGAGTACTTCGTGAGCGCGACCTATCGCGGCGGGACCGAGATGATGGTGATGGAATCCTCGGTGGTCGCGTCGTTCATCGGCGGCGCCGCGCCGACGAGCGGCCCAAGCTCCGGCTACGCACCGACGTATTACCCGGGAACGACGTCGGGCGCCGACGCGCAGAAGGTCACGGTGGCGCTCGGGCAGGAAATGCACGGCGCCGACTTCGCGCTTGCCGCGGTGAAGCTCGTGAAGGTGACCGGAACGGTCTCGCGCTCCGACGGCCGGCCCGCGGAGGGTTCGCTCGTGACGCTGCTCCCGCGCACGTCGGACACGAACTTCTTCATGCTCGAGCGCGGCGGCCGCGTCGACAAGAACGGCGCGTTCACGATCAACAGCGTCGCGCCGGGTGACTACAACCTCGTGGTCCGCGGCATGAACATCATGATGTCGGGCGGCGGCGACACGTTCACGATCCGGACGACGATCGCCGGCGCCGGCGGCGGCGGAGGCGGCGACGAGGCCGAGTTCGCCAGCGTGCCGGTCACGGTCACCGGCGAGGACGTCGTCAACGTTGCCGTCGTCACCGCGAAGGGCGCGACGGCAACCGGACGCGTCACGTTCGAAGGCAACGCGCCGCAGCCGCTCGGCGGCATTCGCGTCACGACGGCGAGCACGGACGACAACCTGACGATCACGACGGCTCTCGCGCCAGGCGGCAACGCGCCGGGCAGCATCGGCGAGGACGGCGGCTTCGAGCTGCGCGGTCTCGCCGGCACACGTCTGATTCGCGTCGTGGGCCTGCCGCAGGGCTGGACGCTGAAGTCCGTCCGCATCGACGGCGCGGACGTGACGGACACGGGATTCGAGTTCAAGGCGGGCGCGGCGGTGACAGGCGTCGACGTTGTCGTGACATCACGGACAACAGACATCAGCGGCGCCGTCACGGCCAACGGGCAGCCGGTGAAGGACTACACGGTCGTGATCTTCGCGGATGACGAGGCGATGTGGGCGCTGCCGGGCTCGCGTTACGTGACCGGCACGCGGCCGGATCAGGAAGGGCGCTTCCGCGCGCGCAATCTGCCCGCGGGCGACTATCTCGCGGTCGCCGTCGAATACCTCGCGCAGGGTGAATGGGGCGATCCGGACGTCCTGCGGCGGCTGAAAGACAAAGCGACGCGGTTCACGTTGAACGAAGGCGACAACAAGACGCTGAATCTGACGCTGAAGTAGTGGTCAGTGGTGAATGGTCAGTGGTGAATTCACGATTCACCATTCTCCATTCACTACTTCTCCACTCCGCCGGGCGGCTGCAGCGCCTCCTCTTTCCTGAGGAGCTCGGCCGCCTCGTCATCCTCCTCGACCTCGACGGGCCCCTGCCGAAGCGCGTAGAGATACGCGATGCCGAAGATCACGATGATCAGGCCGAACGAAAACCACTTGTTGATCTCGAAGTGGATGTAGCCGGCGCTGTTGAGGAACTCGACCAGCAGCTTGACGGCGACCCACGCGATGATGATGAACGCAGCATCGACGAGCGCCGGATAGCGCCGCACGAGCGTGAGCAACTGGCCGATCACCATCCGCATCATGATGATCCCCAGCACGCCGCCGGTGATGATGACCCAGGTCTTCTTCGACATCGCCACGGCGACCAGGATCGAATCGATGGCGAAGACGATGTCGGTGAGCTCGACCTTGACGACCGTCGCCCAGAATGCCGTCAGCCCGAGCCACGGCGTCGCCTTCTTGATCTCGCGCCGGTCCGCCTGCTCGCCGTGCCCGAAGAAGTGGTTGTAGGACAGCCACAGCAGGTACGCCGCACCGATCAGCTTGACCCAGCCGAAATGAATCAGGTGAACGGCGAGCAGGATGGCGAGAATCCTGAAGGCGAACGCCCCGAGGATGCCGTAGCGAAGCGCCTTGCGCTGCTGCCGGCGCGGCAGGCCCAGAACCAGGATGGCGAGCACGAGCGCGTTGTCCGCGCTGAGCAACCCCTCGAGGACGACGAGGAGGCCGATGATGACGAAGTCCGCGAACTCAACGTGCGGCATGCGGGCTCAATCGGCGCGCCTTGACACGAGTCGTATCAAGCCCTATCTTTGGATCGACGCAAGTTTCGGGTCCTGACATGGCCATCGAAGACGATCTTTACTTTATCAGCATGGCCGCGAGGCTGTTGGACATGCATCCGCAAACGCTGCGCAAGTACGAGCGTCTCGGTCTCGTCCGGCCGTCGCGAACGATCGGCAGCGTGCGCCTCTACTCGCGCGACGAGCTCGAGCGGCTGCGGCTGATCAAGCATCTCGTCGACGAGGCAGGCGTGAATCTCGCCGGCGTGCAGCGGCTGCTGACGATCGCCGAAGCCGTGCAGCGGATTCGGCCGCTCATCAAGGAGGACCCGACACGCGGCGACGCGCGCCGCCGCCTGGCGCAAGAATTACAACGGATCAGCGAGATGGTGGGCTTGTAGAGGGAGACAGTCAAAGACCAAGGACCAATGGCCAATTCCCAAGTTCAACAAAGGCCAAAGGCCAAAGGCCAAGGCCCCTTGGGAGTTGACAGGAACGACTCAGCGTAAGCGATGGAGTTCAAAGACTATTACCAGACGCTCGGGGTCTCGAAGACCGCGTCCGAGAAGGAAATCAAGCAGGCGTACCGAAAGCTCGCCCGCAAGTTTCATCCGGACGTGAATCCGGGAGACAAATCGTCCGAGACGCGCTTCAAAGAGATCAACGAGGCGTACGAAGTGCTCGGCGATCCGGCCAAGCGGCGCAAGTACGACGAGCTCGGCGCGAATTGGCGCATGTACGAGCAGGCGCAGCAGCAGGGGCAGGCGTGGCCCGGCGGCGCGCCGTTCGGCGGCTTCGGTGGATTCGGCGGCGGCGAAGGCGGCGGTGGCGGCACCTGGACGATCAACATGGGCGGCCCGGGCGGCTACCGGTCGATGTCCGAGGAGGAGATGCACGAGCTGTTCGGGAACGAGGATCCGTTCTCGGACTTCTTCCGCACCTTCTTCGGCGGCGGCGCTGGGCGGGAGGCCGGGCGCGGCCGCCA
This sequence comes from Vicinamibacterales bacterium, assembly GCA_048594885.1. Taxonomy (GTDB): domain Bacteria; phylum Acidobacteriota; class Vicinamibacteria; order Vicinamibacterales; family 2-12-FULL-66-21; genus JBMDXB01. The sequence goes on along the minus strand of JBMDXB010000153.1, from coordinate 34,314 downwards.
GGCGCGCGCGCCGCGTTCCCACAAGGGTCGCGACATCGAGCACGAGGTCGAGCTGACGCTCGAGGAGGCGTACCACGGCGCCACGCGCCGCATCTCGATCAAGCAGGGCGGCCACGCGCGTAGCGTGGACGTGCGCATTCCGCCGGGCGTCAAGGACGGATCGCGCGTCCGCGCCGCGGGCGAAGGCGAGGCGGGATCGAACGGCGGCATGGCCGGCGACCTGTATCTGCGCGTCAAGATCAAGCCGCATCCCGTCTTCGAGCGCAGAGGCAACGATCTGCACGCGAAGATCGTCGTGCCGGTCACGACCGCCGTGCTCGGCGGCGAGGCGCAGATCCCGACGATCGCCGGCTCCGTGCGCCTGAAGATCCCGGAGACCACGCAGAGCGGACAGGTATTCCGGTTGAAAGGCCACGGCATGCCCGCCGTCGGCAAGCCGGACGACCGCGGCGACCTGTATGCGACGGTGGACGTGCAGCTCCCCCGCTCGCTGACGAAGGACCAGCGCCAGCATTACGAAGCGCTCGCACGACTGGAGCGGTGACGAAGGGAAAAGGGAAAAGGGTAAAGGGTAAAGGGTAAGGGGTGCCTGGGCGCCGGAGCGCGTAGCGCGAAGGCGGCGGGCCCCACGCGCATTGAGAAGCGCCTGCGGCCCGCGCGAGGCGGCGGAGCGAAGTGCCGCGAAGCGGCACCGCCGAGCGCGAGCGCGTGGGGGTGGGGCCCCACGCGCATTGAGTAAGCAGATCATGAACATCAACAAGTACACGGAGAAAGCCCAGGAAGCGATCATCGGCGCGCAGCAGCTCGCCGATCGCAGCGGACACCCGGAGATCACGCCCGAGCACCTGCTCGTCACGCTGGTCGAGCAGCGCGAGGGCATCGTCCCCGAGATCCTCCGCAAGATGAACGCGGACCCGGCGGCGATCGCGACGGCCGTCCGCACGGAGCTGGACAAGCTGCCGCGCGCGCACGGCGGCGCGCAGCCGAATCTGTCGGCGCGCCTGCGCCAGGTGACCAACGCGGCGGAGACCGAGGCCGAGCGCCTCAAGGACGAGTACGTCAGCACCGAGCACCTGCTCCTCGCGATCGCGAGTGAGGGCGGCCGCTCGGCGATCGCGCGGCTGCTCCAGCAGCGCGGCATCACCAAGGACGGCGTGCTCCAGGCGATGACCGCGGTCCGTGGATCCCAGCGCGTCACGAGCCAGAACCCGGAATCGACCTACCAGGCGCTCGAGCGCTACGGCCGCGATCTGACGGAGCTCGCGCGCAAGGGCAAGCTCGACCCGGTCATCGGCCGCGACGACGAGATCCGCCGAGTGATCCAGGTGCTGTCGCGGAGGACGAAGAACAATCCGGTCCTCATCGGCGAGCCGGGCGTCGGCAAGACCGCCGTCGTCGAAGGGCTCGCGCAGCGCATCGTCCGGCAGGACGTGCCGGAAGGGCTGAAGAACAAGAAGATCGTCGCGCTCGACATGGGCGCGCTCGTCGCCGGCGCGAAGTATCGCGGCGAGTTCGAGGAGCGGCTGAAGGCGGTCCTCAAGGAGGTCGCCGACTCCGAGGGGCAAATCGTCCTCTTCATCGACGAGCTGCACACCGTGGTCGGCGCCGGCGCCGCGGAAGGCGCCATGGACGCGTCGAACATGCTCAAGCCGATGCTCGCGCGCGGCGAGCTGCACACCGTCGGCGCGACGACGCTCGACGAGTACCGCAAGCACATCGAAAAGGACGCGGCGCTCGAGCGGCGCTTCCAGCCGGTCCAGGTCGGCGAGCCGAGCGTCGAGGACACCATCAGCATCCTTCGCGGGTTGCGCGAGCGCTACGAGATCCACCATGGCGTCAAGTTCAAGGACGCGGCGCTCGTGGCCGCCGCCGTGCTTTCGCATCGCTATATCTCGGATCGATTCCTGCCGGACAAGGCGATCGACCTCATCGACGAGGCGGCATCGCGGCTCCGGATGGAAATCGATTCGCTTCCGGCCGAGCTGGACGAGGTCCAGCGACGCATCATGCAGCTCGAAATCGAGCGCGAGGCCCTGCGGAAGGAAACCGACAAGGCGTCGAAGGAGCGGCTGCAGAAGCTGGAAAAGGACCTGGCCGATCTGAAAGAGGACAAGGGCCGCCTGACGACCCACTGGGAGCAGGAAAAGGACGCGATCCAGTCGGCACGCAAACTGAAAGAAGAGCTCGAGCAGGTGCGCCACGAGATCGAGAGCGCCCAGCGGGCCTGCGATTATGCGAAGGCGTCCGAGCTGCAGTATGGCCGGATTCCCGACATGGAGCGCCGGATTCGCGAGCAGGAGGTGCGGCTCGCGGATCTGCAGCAGGGCCAGCGCATGCTGAAGGAGGAAGTGGACGAGGAAGACATCGCCGAAGTTGTCAGCCGCTGGACGCACATTCCCGTCAGCCGCCTGATAGAGGGTGAAATCCAGAAGCTGCTGCGGATGGAGGAACGTCTCCACCTGCGCGTCATCGGTCAGGACGAGGCGATCTCCGCCGTCGCCAACGCCATCCGGCGCGCGCGCGCGGGGCTGCAGGATCCGAATCGTCCGCTCGGGAGCTTCATCTTCCTCGGCCCGACCGGCGTCGGCAAGACGGAGCTGGCGCGGGCGCTCGCCGAGTTCCTGTTCGACGACGAGCACGCGCTCGTCCGGATCGACATGTCCGAGTACCAGGAGAAGCACACGGTGTCGCGGTTGATCGGCGCGCCGCCGGGGTACGTCGGCTACGAGGAGGCCGGGCAACTGACGGAAGCCATCCGCCGCAAGCCGTACGCCGTCGTGTTGTTCGACGAGATCGAGAAGGCACACCCCGAAGTGCTCAACGTCATGCTGCAACTGCTCGACGACGGAAGGCTGACCGACGGCAAGGGACGGACAGTGGACTTCAAGAATACCGTCGTGATCATGACGTCGAACATCGGCAGCCACTTCATCGCGGAGCACGCGGTCGCGGCGAGCCTGAAGGGCGACGGCACCGGCATGGACGAGGGCGTCAAGCGGCAGGTGCTCGACGCGCTGCGCGCGCAGTTCCGGCCGGAGTTCATCAACCGCGTCGACGAGATCATCGTGTTCCACTCGCTCACGCGCGAGCAGCTGCGGGGGGTGATCGACATCCAGCTGCGCGGCCTGATGAAGCGGCTCGAAGAGCGCAAGATCCGCGTCGAGGTGTCCGACCGCGCCAAGGACCTGCTGATTGCCGAAGGCTACGACCCGACCTACGGCGCGCGGCCGCTGAAGCGCACGATCCAGCGGCAGGTGCTCGACCCGCTGGCGATGCGCGTCCTGCAGGGCGAGTTCGGCGAGGGCGACACCGTCCGCATCGACGCCGCCGGCGGTGAACTAAGATTCGAGAAGGCGCGTGACGCCGTACACGCATAATGGTGAGTAGTGGCTGACGAGCATCCCAAGGTCCCGAATCCACGCGGCCGCCGGGTCGGAGATCGCCGAGCCGGCGCGCGCGGGCCCGCGTCGGCGATGTGGTACGTCCTCGCCTTCCTTCTGCTGCTGGCGCTGGGGCAGGCGTTCTTCTACTCGATGCAGTCGGGAGAGCCGATTCCCTACAGCGACTTCAAGACGCACGTGCGCGAGGGACGCGTCCAGGAGGTGATCGTCTCCGAGGACCGCGTCCGCGGCACGCTGAAGCCAGGGGCTGACGGCAAGGCGCGTCCGTTCACGTCGATTCGCATCGAGGATCCGAAGCTCGTCGAGGAACTGAGCCAGTACGGCGTCAAGCACACCGGCGAAATCAGCAGCCGCTGGCTCGGCGAGATCCTCGGTTGGGTCATTCCGTTCCTCCTGCTCATCGGTCTCTGGAGCTTCTTCTTCCGGCGCATGAGCGGCGCGGAAGGCGGCGTGATGTCGTTCGCGCGCAGCCGCGCGAAGGTCTACGCCGAAGACGACGTCAAGGTGAAGTTCGGCGACGTCGCCGGTGTTGACGAAGCCGAAGAGGAGCTGCGCGAGATCGTCGAGTTCCTGAAGAACCCGAAGAAGTACACGAGCATCGGCGGACGGATCCCGAAGGGCGTGCTGCTCGTCGGCCCTCCCGGCACCGGCAAGACGCTGCTCGCGCGGGCGGTCGCGGGCGAAGCGAAGGTGCCGTTCTTTAGTCTCAGCGGGTCGGAGTTCGTCGAGATGTTCGTCGGCGTCGGCGCGTCGCGCGTCCGCGATCTGTTCGCGCAGGCCGACGCCAAGGCGCCGTGCATCGTCTTCATCGACGAGCTCGACGCACTTGGCAAGGTTCGCATCCAGACGCCGATGGGGAGCCACGAGGAGCGCGAGCAGACGCTGAACCAGCTTCTGGCGGAAATGGACGGCTTCGACGCGCGCAAGGGCGTCATCATCATGGGCGCGACGAACCGGCCCGAAGTGCTCGACCCTGCCCTGCTCCGCCCGGGTCGCTTCGACCGTCAGGTCCTGGTCGACAAGCCGGACGTTCGCGGGCGCGAGGACATCCTGCGGATTCACGTGAAGAACGTGAAGATCGGCGACAACGTCGACCTCAAGATCGTGGCGGCGCGAACCGCAGGGTTTGCCGGCGCCGATCTGGCGAACCTCGTGAACGAGGCAGCGCTGCTCGCCGCGCGCAAGGACAAGACGTCCGTCGAGATGAAGGACTTCGACGAAGCCATCGATCGCATCGTCGCCGGCCTCGAAAAGAAGCGCGTGATGAGCGACAAGGAACGGCGCATCGTCGCGTACCATGAGTCGGGCCACGCCATCGTCGCGAGCGTGCTGCCGGGCCTGGATCCGGTGCACAAGATCTCGATCGTGCAGCGCGGCTTCGGCGCGCTCGGCTACACGATGCAGCTCCCGCTCGAGGACCGCTACCTGCTGACCAAGCCGGATCTTCAGAACCAGCTCAGCGTCCTGCTGGGTGGCCGCAGCGCCGAGGAGATTGCGTTCGGCGAAGTCTCGACCGGCGCGCAGAACGATCTGATGCGCGCGACCGACATCGCGCGGGCGATGGTCACGGAATTCGGCATGAGCGACGCGCTCGGCGCCGTCAACTACAACGGCCACAAGCGCGGCCAGTTCATCGAGAACCCGTTCGTGCCCGAGCGCGGCAACTACGCCGAGGAGACGGCGCTCACGATCGACCAGGAGGTCAAGCGCATCCTGACCGAAGCGCACGACACCGCCCGGCGCGTCCTGCGCGAGAAGCGGGACATTCTCGACAAGCTGTCCGAGCGGCTTCTCGAGAAAGAGGTCATCGAGTCGGAGGAACTGCGGACAATCATCGGTTTGGCGGGAGCCAAGGACCCCGACGCCGTGCCTGCCGAGATTCCACCACCAGCGCCCTCGCCGGTTGACGCACGTCCGAAGCAAGCGTAGAGTCCGGTGGACGGCGTTCCTGATGACTCGCCCACGCCCCGCCTTCGACAAACGGCTCCGTGAAACCTACCAGCAGTCGCGCGAAATCGTGCGGCAGGCGCACCGGCGGGCGGAGGCCGCGGCCAGACGTGCGCAGCAGATGCGAGAGGCGGTCGAGGCACAGCGCACCGCGAACAAGAGTGTGTCGCTGGAGCTCGCCATTCAGGAGAGCGAGCGCTCGGCGAGAGAAACCGAGCGATTCATCGCCGTCGTGTCGCACGAGCTGAGGCAGCCGCTCAACGCCGTGCTCGCCGCGTTTCAGTTGTTCGAGACGAATGCGACCGCGGAGACGTCGGAGCGCGCGCGTCAGGTGATGCACCGGCAGTTGATGCAGATGTCGCGGCTGCTCGACGATCTGCTCGACATGTCGAGGCTGGGGATGCACAGGCTCGAGCTCAAGATGGCGGACGTCGACCTGCGCGCACCGCTCGAAGCCGCGATCGAGACGGTCGCCGGCCGCGCCGCCGAAATGGGCCAGAGCCTGAACATCGCGCTGCCGCCGAATCCGCTCGTGGTCCATGGCGACGCGGCGCGGCTACAGCAGGTGTTCGGCAATCTGCTCTCGAACGCCGTGCGATACACGCCGCATGGCGGCACCATTGCGGTGCGGATCGTGGGGGGGGGACGACGGCTGGGCCGTGGCGGAAATCGCTGATACCGGCCGCGGCATCGACAGCACGGAGCTGCGCCGCATCTTCGAGCCGTTCACGCGTGGCGAGTCCACGCCGGCAGCCGAAGGCTTCGGCATCGGGCTGACGCTGGCGCGCGGCCTGGTCGATCTTCACGGCGGCGAGATCGCCGTCCGGAGTGCCGGGCCTGGCCGCGGGAGCACCTTCGTCGTCCGGCTGCCGGTGGCGCAGACGATGACAGGGCCGCGACGATGACCGTGGCGCTCCAAGGGGATGACGCGACGGTATTCGAGGGCATCCTCCAGTACCTGCGTGACACGCGCGGCTTCGATTTCACGGCGTACAAGCGATCCAGCCTGACGCGCCGCCTGCTCCGTCGCATGCAGCACGTCAACATCCCGACGTTCCTCGCGTACCGCGAGTACCTGGAACACCACCCCGACGAATTCGCCGGTCTCTTCAACACCATCCTGATCAACGTCACGTCGTTCTTTCGTGACAAGGAGGTGTGGGAGACCGTGGCGAACGAGCTGATCCCGAAACTGCTCGAGAACCGCACGACGACCAATCCCATCCGCGTGTGGTGCGCCGGCTGCGCCTCCGGTCAGGAGGCGTACAGCGCCGCCATGCTCTTCGCCCGTCGCCTCGGCGTCGAGGCGCTGCGCGACCGGGTGAAGATCTACGCAACCGACGCCGACGAGGAGGCACTCGCGGAGGCCCGGCACGCGACGTACCCGAACCGGCAGGTCGAGGCGCTGCCGGTTGAGTACCAGCAGTATTTCGATCGCGGCAGCGGCACGTCCACGGTGGTCCGCGACGTGCGCCGGGCGGTGATTTTCGGTCGTCTCGATCTGCTCGGCGACGCTCCGATCTCCCGCATCGATCTCCTGTTCTGCCGCAACACCCTGATGTACTTCACCCTCGATGCGAAATCGCAGGTGCTGGCGAAGTTCTACTACTCCACGTATCCCGACGGCTGGCTGATCCTGGGCCGTGCGGAGATGCTGTTCAGTCACATGAACCTGTTCCTGCCGGTGGACTTGAAGCAGCGCGTGTTCCGGCCGGTTCCGCGCACGAGCCATCGCGAACGTTTTCTCATGATGCCGCCGCCAGGGAGCCGCCGTGTCCCGCGATGACGAGGCGCACGACCGCCTGCGCGAAGCGGCCTTCGACACCGCGCCTGTCCCGCAAGTGGTCGTCGACGGAGCGGGACACGTCGCCGCCGTGAATGCAACGGCCCGGCTGCACTTCGGGCTCTCGAACGACGACTGCGGCCGGCCGCTGAGCGACCTGGAGATCTCGTATCGCCCGGCCGAGCTGCGCCAGGCGCTCGATCGCGTGGCCGCCGACCGCAACGAGGTCACCATCCGTGACGTTCGCTGGAGCCACGGCGGCGAGGCCCAGGTGTTCGACGTGCACATCACGCCGATCGGCGACCGGAGCGAGCCGCTGCTGGGCAGCCGTATCGCGTTCTTCGACGTCACGCCGCTCAAGATCGCGGACGAACAACTCCAGCATTGCCGCCAGGAGATCGAGACCGCCTACGAGGAATTGCAGTCGACGAACGAGGAGCTCGAGACGACCAACGAGGAACTGCAGTCCACGGTCGAGGAGCTGGAGACCACCAACGAAGAGCTGCAGTCGACGAACGAAGAGCTCGAGACGATGAACGAGGAGCTGCACTCGACCAACGAAGAGCTCCAGACGATGAATGACGAGCTGCGCGTGCGCAGTACTGAACTCAACAGCGCGAATGCGTTTCTGGAATCGGTGTTCGGCAGCCTCCGCACCGCCGTGGTCGTGATCGATACGGATTACAAAGTGCTCGTCTGGTCCCCGCGCGCGGTAGACTTGTGGGGACTGCGGCAGGACGAGGCGACGAAGGCGCACGTCCTGAACCTGGACATCGGCCTCCCGGTCGGGGACCTGCGGGCGCCGCTGCGCGCGGTGTTGAAAGACGGCGCGGAGCACGAGGAGGTCGTCGTCGCCGCGACCAACCGGCGCGGCAAGGCCATCGGCTGCCGGGTCAGCATCAGTCCGCTGCGGCAGCAGGATCAGACCGTTTCCGGCGCGATTCTCCTCATGGAGGAGCGCCCGCTTCCCATACCATGAACACGATTCAAGCGTTGTCGATGAAGACCGCCGCGGCGATGACGCGGCTCTCCGAGCTGGAGTTGAAGAAGGAACGGCCTGGCGCCGACGGCCGGGTGACCGCCCTTGCGCTGCGCGAACTGCAGAGCGCGCTCGAGGAGCTGCGCGTCGCGATCGACCACCTGCACGAGATCAGCGACGGCCTGGCGGCGACCCGCGGCGAGACCCAGGCGCTCGGCGGCCGCTACGACGAACTCCTCGACGCCATGCCCGTGGCGTGCCTGTTCACCGACGACGAGGGCATCGTGCGCTCGGCGAACGACGCCGCCGCGCGGCTGCTCAACATCAGCGCCCGGCATCTCGCGGGCAAGCCGCTGCTGCTGTTCGTCGCCGACCGCGAATACTTCACGTCGCTGCTGAAATCCTCCGGCCTCGAGCCGAATCCTGTCACCACGCACCTGACGGTCCGGCCGCGCGATCGGAAGTCGCGGGTGGTGTCCGTGCACGTCCGGCATCTCCCGCAGCACGGGCGACGGTGCTGGTTCTTTTCTCCTGAAAGCTATGTGCCGTCGGACTCCGGCGTGACCGGCTCCGGCGTTTCCCCGTCCGGCGAGTGATCGGGTACGACCTGCGCCGCCGTCCGGCTGTGCAGCAGCTCGCGGACCACGTTTGCATGATCCTCGGCGATCCGCGCGCGATCTTCGAACGCCTTCGCCACCCACGTCTGCTGGCGTGCCCGGGCCCGCTCCGACATGCGATGCGTCAGCGACGCGCGCTCCTCCAGCGCGCGTAGCGCCGCCCAGAGCGCGCGATCAACCGAGTCGGTCTGCGCTGCCAGCATGCTCTCCGCCGAGTAAACGTGGCCGACGCGGCACCGGAAGCGCAGGATGCCGGAGTCGTCCGTCTCCCACAACACGCCGTTGCACTCGGGACAGCTGAAGACCGACGGGCGTCCGGGACGATCTCCCGCCGCGAGCGGCATCGGCGGTTCGCCGAGATCCGGCTCCATCTGACGCATGTGCGGGCCGTCCAAGGCGTCGGCCGCCGGCGCGTGCTCGCGCGCGAGGGTCGCGAGCAGCACGGCGATCTCCCGCACCGGTAGCACGTGGTCGACACGGACGAGATCGATGGCGTTGCGCGGCATGCTCGGCGCGAACGCCTCCGCCGGGTCCTGCACGATGGTGACGCCGCCCGCCTCCTTGATCGCCGCCAGACCCGCCGTGCCGTCGTCGAGCGAGCCGGTCAGCACGACGCCGGCGACGCGCGGCCCGTATTCACGCGCGGCGGATCGAAACAGCGGATCGATCGCCGGCCGCACGCCGTTCTCCGTCGGGCCGTGATGAATCCGCACGCGGCCGTCCTCGACGACCATGTGATGGTTCGGCGGCGCGACGTAGATGCGCCCGTAGGCGATGCTCTCGCCGTCGTTCGGATGGTGTGCGGGCAGGCAGCCCGCGCGCGAGAGGATGTCGGGGAAGACGCTGCGGCCGCGCGACACGTGCAGCACCACGAAGATCGCGGCGTGCAAGTCGCGCGGGAGCTTCGTCACCAGCGCGCTGATGGCCTCCACACCGCCGGCCGACGCGCCGATGACGATGATGTCGTGCGTCGCCATACCTCCCTCAACCCGCGCTACAATCGCTCACCACCGATCATACGCCTCCGCCGGAGATAACCCGAGGATTCCTTGATGAGACGAACGACGATAGTCCTGTTGGTCAGTGTCGGCATGGCGGCGGCGTCCACGGCTGGTGCCCAGTCGCCGTCCAACCCGTACGCGCGCGACGCGAAGCAGGCCGTGGACGAGGCCTACACGAAGAAGATGAAGGAGTACACGACGGCGCCGTACTTCACGTCGCCGCTCGTCGACTATCTGCCGGCGTCGAAGGCCGTGCCGACGCCGATGGCGGTGCTCGGCGACGTCGCGGGAGCGCCGGGCATGCTCCCCTACTCGCACGAGGTTTACCGGTACATGCGGATGGTCGAGAAGGCCAGCCCCCGCGTGAAGGTCTACACCATCGGCAAGACGGAGGAAGGCCGCGAGATGATCGCGGTGGCCGTCTCGTCGGAGGCGAACCTGGCGAAGCTCGAAGAGAATCGCGCGCGCCTGGCAAAGCTGGCCGATCCGCGGACGATCGGGATGAACGATGCGGAGGCCGACAAGCTCGTCGATCAGTCCGTTCCCGTCTACTACGTCACCGGCGCGATTCACTCGCCGGAGACGGGCTCGCCCACCGCGCTGATGGAGCTGGTTTACCGCCTCGCCGTCGACGACAGCGCCTACATCCAGAAGATCCGCAATCGCGTGGTCACGCTGATTACGCCAGTCGTCGAAGTGGACGGCCGCGATCGGCAGGTGGACGTCTACCGCTGGCACACGGCGAACCCCGACAAGCACTGGCCGGGGCTGGTCTATTGGGGCAAGTATGTCGCGCACGACAACAACCGCGACGCGATGGGGCTGACGCTCAACCTCACGCGCAACGTGCTGAATACCTACGTCGCCTGGAAGGCGCAGGTCCTGCACGACCTCCACGAATCGGTGGCGTATCTCTACGACAACACCGTCGGCGACGGTCCGTACAACGCGTGGCTCGATCCGATTCTCACCGACGAATGGCAGATGATCGGCTGGCACAACGTGTCGGAGATGACGAAGTTCGGCATGCCGGGCGTGTTCACGCACGGCACCTTCGACACGTGGACGCCCGGCTACCTGATGTTCATCGCCGCGACGCACAACGGCATCAGCCGCCTCTACGAGACGTTCGGCAACGGCGGCGCCGACACGCTCGAGCGGCGGCTGAGCGCGAACGAGACCGCCCGGACCTGGTACAAGCAGAACCCGCCGTTGCCGATTGCCAAGTGGTCGCAGCGGAACAACAACAACTACCAGCAGACCGGGCTGCTCGTCTCGCTGAATCACTTCGCCGACAACAAGAACCTGTTTCTCAAGAACTTTTACCTGAAGAGCAAGCGGTCGATTCTCAAGGCGAAGGCCGAAGGGCCGGCGGCGTATGTCTTCTCCGCCGATGATCCCCGTCCCGGACCGCAGGCGGATCTGCTCCGCATCATGCAGCTGCAGGGCTGCGAGATTTCGCGCGCGACGGCGCCGTTCACCGTCACGCTTCCCGCCCGGCGCAGGCCGCCGGCGCGATCGACGACGACCACGTCGAGCGGCAATGGCAACGGCGAGCAGGCGAAGCCAGATCAGAAACCGGAGGCGAAGAAGGACGAGCCGGAAGTGCGCACCTTCCCCGCCGGCAGCTACATCCTGCGCATGGACCAGCCGTACAGCCGTATCGCCGACACGCTGCTCGATTACCAGTACTGGGCGCCGGACGACCCACAGCGGAATCCCTACGACGACACCGGCTGGACGTTCGGCGAGCTATTCAACGTCAAGGTCGTGCGCGTGACTGACGCGAAGGTCCTCGATGCGGCGATGGAACCGATCAAGAGCGACGTGGCCGCACCCGGCGGCGTCACCGGAAGCGGATCGATCTTCGCGATCAACCACAACGCCGACCCATCGCTCGCGACGCTGCGCTACCGGTTCAAGAACGCGACGTTCGACGTCGCCGAAGAGCCCTTCGAGAGCGGCGGCCAGAAGTTCAGTCGCGGCTCGTTCATCGTCTCCGGTGTGCCGGCGGCGGATCTGGAAAAGGCCGCGAGTGAGTTGGGGTTGAAAGCCGTCGCGCTGGCGTCCGCGCCGAGTGTGAAGACGCATCCGGCGAAGGCGGCGCGTGTGGCGCTGCTCCACACCTGGCTGAGCACGCAGGACGAGGGTTGGTGGCGCATCGCACTCGACCAGCTCGCGATCCCGTACACCTACATCAACACGCAGACCGTCGCGCAGGAGCGCAACCTGCAGTCGAAATACGACGTGATTCTCTTCCCGCCCGTCGGCCGCGGCGCCGGTCAGGCGATCATCACCGGCATGCCGATGTACGGCAACCCGCTGCCCTGGAAGACGACTGAGCTGACGCCGAACATCGGCAAGATCGATGCGACCGACGACATGCGGCCGGGACTCGGATGGGAGGGGCTCGCCAACCTGCAGGCATTCGTCCGCGCCGGCGGCGTCCTGATCACGACGGATGACACGACGAGCTTCGCCGTGCAGTTCGGCTTCACGCCCGGCGTCTCCGTCACGCCGGCGCAGCGCCTGAAGATCACCGGCGCCGTGCTGCGGTCGAAGATCGTCGACGGGGCGAGTCCCATCGCCTACGGCTACGACGACGGCGTGTCGATCTACTCATCGAACGGCCCGATCCTCGGCGTGAGCAACATGGCCGGAGGCCGGGGGGGCCGGGGGCCGGGGAGCCCGAGCGGGGACACGCCGCGTCGCGCCACAGGTCGAGGCACGCCCGACGATCCGGACCAGCCGCAGGGCCGGCCGGTCACCGACCCGGTGCCGGAGGATCCGCGTCCGGAGCCGTGGCAGGCGGCGCCGATCCGCGAGGATCAACTGCGCAATGGCATCAACATCATCCCGCCGGCACAGCGTCCGCGCGTGGTGTTCCGCTATGGCGACTCGCGCGACCTGCTCGTGTCAGGGTTGCTCGACGGCGGCACCGAGATCGCGCAGCGGCCGATGGTCGTCGACGTCCCCGTCGACAAGGGACACGTCGTCGTCTTCTCGAACAACCCGATCTGGCGCGGCGAGACACAGGGAAGCTATTTCATGGTCCTGAATGTGATCCTGAATCACGAGCACCTCGACGCGGGCCGCAAGCTGGATCCAAGGTGATGTCAATGCTGAATGCTGAATGCCAAATGCTAAATGGGGTGCTGCTTTGCCCATTCTGACATTCCGGCATTTTCAGCATTCGGCATTCAGCATTCAGCATTGACGGGCCACTCCGCCAAGCCGGAGCGCTCGACCGGGTGTCTAAAGGTCCGATGCCGCAAGCACGTCTCGGCATTCTCGTGCTGGTCCTGACGGTCGTGCCGTGTGCCCAGGCGGCACAGCAGACACCGCCGCGCGATACGGCGAAGCCTGTAATGGGCGCGACCGCCAGTGTGAGCGGGCGCGTCGTGGACCGGGAGACCGGCGAGCCGCTGCGGCGCATGACCGTCGTCTTCTACCGCCGCGGCGCGGTTCCGGGAGAGGGCCCGTTCGAAGCGGCCACCGGCCCCGACGGCCGTTACGAGGTCACCGGCCTTCCGCCGGGTCAGTACTCCGGCACCGCGCAACCCGGCGAGTATCGCGGCGGCTATCGCGCGGCCAGCCTGGGCCTCGACGACAACGCTCCTCCCGCCTTCAACCGTCCTTCCCCACTCGATCTCACACCGGGCGACGTGCGCCGCAACGTGGACTTCACGATGTCACGGTCGTATGCGATCGAGGGTCGTGTCCTCAACGAATACGGCGAGCCGCTGTCAGACGTGATGATGGCGGCGGCTCCGATCGAAACCATCGGCGTCAGCTACTCGCGCATGCTGCGCACCGACGACCGCGGCGTGTTCCGCCTCCACGGACTCAGCCCGGGCCGCTACCACGTGTGCGCGACGGCTGGCGAGGAACCCTGGAGCTCACGGCAGCGAGGCGAGGAACTCCAGCAGTTGCGCTACGTACGCACGTGCCATCCGTCGGCGACGTCCGCGTCCGGCGCGACGCCCGTCACGATCGAAGCCTCCGACGTGACGGGCATCGCGATCCAGATGCAGCGCGGAGGCACGTACACCATCTCCGGGTCGATCTTCCGCGAATCGGGCGCGCAGACCGAGTACGCGTCAGTCTCCCTCGAGCAGGCGGAGCAGCGCTATCCGCGCGGGTATGTGTCCGGCGTCGAGTACCGGCAGGGCACGTTCGTCGCGCGCGGCGTCGCCCCCGGTGAGTATCTCGTCCGCGTGACGATTGCCGAGCCTGGGTCTTCACCAGGCCCTCCGTCGAACCACGAATACGGCTACGTGCGGGTCGTCGTCGAAGCGTCCGACATCTCCGATCTCGTCGTGCGGACGACGAGCGGGGCGACGATCGATGGACGCGTGGTGTACGAGGGCGAAGCGCCGCCCGGACGTCCGCGTCTCGCCGTGACGGCGGTCAGGCCCATGGACGGCGATCCGTTGTTCAACAACGTCATGACACCGTCCGTCGTGGTGAGCGAGGAGTCCACGTTCCAGCTGAAGGGACTCCATGGGCCGGCGGTCATCAGCGTCAACGGCCTCCCCACCGGCTGGATCGTGAAGATGGTCCGCCACGGCGGAGCGGACATCACGCAACTGCCGACCGGGTTCAAGCGCGGCGACTCACGTCAGCTCGAAATCGTCGTGACCAACCGGGTCGCGCGTCTCACGGTCAGGCCGTTCGACGACAAGGGACAGCCGATGCCGACGGCGCTGATCGTCCTCATGGCTGCAGATCCACGCCGCTCTTCAGGATTCACGTTGCCGAACGAGCCAGCCACCCCGGACGGCACGGTCACGTTCCCGCCGCTGCGTCCTGACGAGTACCTCGTCGCGGCGATTGTGCCGGAACAGGGGCGCGATGTGCTGCGACGGCGCAAGGACGTTCTGGACGCCGTCCGCAGCCGGGCGCAACGGATCACGCTCGCGCCGAACGAGCACCCGACGATCGACGTGCCCGTCGTCAGGCTGCCGGAGATCGAACGATGACCGCTGTCCTGCTCGTCGCGCTCGTGCTGCTAGGCCAGCAGGGGCAGCGGCCCCCAGCGCCGCCGCCTCTCACGGGCACGGCGGCCATTCGAGGGCAGATCACGGACAAAGAGACCGGCGCACCGATTCCGCGCGCGCTGGTGAGCGCGCGATTCGTTGGACCATCCAACCTCGTGAAGTCGGCCCTGACGGATCAGGACGGACGCTTCGAAGTGGCGAATCTTCCTGCCGGACGCTACGAGATCACCGTGTCTCCGGGCGAAAACCGCGCGACGCACGCCCCTCAGACACTTCGCGATATCGCCAATGCCGAGCGGCTGTCCATGTTGTTCCTGAAGGACGCCGAGATTCGGGCCGACGTCGACGTCGCCCTGGCGCGGACGTTGGCGATCTCCGGACGCGTAGTGGACGAGTTCGGCGATCCGCTCGTCGGCGCCAACGTCCAGGCGCGCCCCGAAGGATCGCGTTACCCGGGATCGCCGGTCAGGCCGGCATCGACCGACGACCGCGGGGTGTTCCGCATCTACGGCGTGCCGCCGGGCCGCTACATCGTTTGTCTCGACATCCAGATGCGCTCGCAGATGCGCAGGACGCCGGCTGCATCAGGGGATCGCTTCGTCAGGACGTGCTACCCATCGGCGACGATCGAGTCCGAGGCGCAGAGCGTCCACGTCACCAATTACGACGTCGAGGGGATCGACATTCGCGCGCGGCGATCGAAGACGTTCACGATCTCCGGCGCTGTCGTCGACGCGACCGGGATGCCGGTCGAGCGCGTGTCCGTCGATCTCACGCGGTACGACGGCTCCTTCGCCGCACAAAGTATGGGCACGGTTTTCAACGACGGCCGGTTCGTGTTTGCCGGTCTGTCGCCCGGCCAGTACAGCGTGTCGGCCTCGATCGGCGATCAGCGCGGCGTACTCCCCGTCCGCATCGAAGATGACAATGCCGAAGGTCTGTTGCTCATGCTGCGCAACCCCGCGATCGTCGAAGGCCGCATCGTCCTCGAAGATACGCCTCCGTCGCGTCCGAACTTCAGCAACGTCGCCGTCGCGGCGAGACCCGCCGGGACCCCCCGTCCGATGGGCGCGCCGTGGTCTCAGCCGGTGCGCCTCTCGCCGGAGGGTACGTTCCGGCTCACAAACCTCTTCGGCCGCGTGGATGTTGTCGTCGACGGCCTGCCGCGTGGGTGGGCGGTGAAGTCCATCCGCTACCGGGGAGCGGACATCACCCACGGGGATGTCGAGTTCGTCACCGATCCACGGCACGAGATCGAGGTGACCCTCACCAGCCGTGTGGCGATCGTGTCCGGCTCGGTCGCCGACGACAGCGGGAAGCCTGTGGCGGGCGCACGCGTCATGCTGGTTCCCAGCACGGCGGTGCAGACGCCCATCGCGCTGTCCCGGTTTCCGACAACGATGTCGGGAGGCGACGGGCGCTTCACGCTGCCTGGCGTTGCCGCCGGTGATTACCTGATCGTCGCGCTGCCGCCGCAGGCGGCGAACGAGATGTTCAATCGCCTGGAAACGTTCGAGAGCCACGCGAATCATGCCGAGCGGTTCACGGTCGTCGAGAACGATCGGTTGACGATGAACCTGCGCGTGGTGCCGTTACAGGAATTGAGATGATCGCCGGGGCTGTTCGCGGCAGTCTTGCCGTCGTCGCGTTGACAGCCGTCGCGGCATTCGTGCCGCTGCAAACGCCGCCGCGCGACACGGCGAAGCACGTCACCGGAACAGCGACGGTGCGCGGACGCGTGACCGACAAAGCCACGGGCCAGCCGATCCCCCGCGCCTCGATCGAGATGATGCTGCAGACACGAGGCACCACCGGCCAGCGTTATCGAACGGCCACTGGGCCCGACGGCCGGTACGAGTTTCCTGACGTGCCCGCCGGCGAGTACTACATCAACGCGAATGCCGGCGAGAACCGCTCGGGACACCTTCCCCAGGCGCTCGGCGAAGGGGCGGCCCAGGCGCACGCGTTCGGACGGCCACCGCTCGTCGAATTGAAGCCAGGCGAGGTTCGTTCGGACGCGGACTTCGCGCTCGCGCGTTCGTTCGCCATTGCCGGCCGCGTCGTCAACGAGTACGGTGAGGGTCTCGCCGACGCTCGTGTGAGCGTCGAACGGTCGGACGGCACGCCCGTAGCTTCGTGGAGGTCCACGGACGATCGCGGTGACTTCCGCCTGTTCGGCCTCAGGCCCGGCGACTACCGCGTCTGCGCGAGCCCCTCCGACACCGCCGACTGGGTTCGTCCGATGGAAGGGGACAGCCTGCACACACGGTACCTCAGGACGTGTTTTCCCGCGCGCGGCTCGGCACCGCTCTCGATCGCGTCGGCGGACGTCGACGGTGTGCTCGTCCAGATGCGGCGAGGCCGCGGCCTCGCACTCTCCGGACGCGTCCTCACCGAAGCGGGCGGGCGTCCCGAGAACCTTCAGATTCACCTCACGCAGATCGACGGCATCGGCTGGCTGGTGCGACGCGCGCCCCTCACCGTCGATGGCAACACCTTTTCCGCCAGGGGCGTGCCTCCCGGCGAGTACATTCTGCGCGCGGCGGTCACCGACCGGCAGGCGTCCGCTCCCCGCGAGCTCGCATCCGTGCCACTGACGCTCGACGCCGCGGACGTGACGGACCTTGTGGTCGTGATGAGCACCGGAGTGAGCGTTGCCGGACGGATGCTATTCGAGGCAGACACAGCGCCGGCGCTCGGAGGCGAGCGCCTTGCGATTCAGGCGTCGAGGGACAGCCATGGCGAGCGCGTGTACTGGCAGGATCGATCCGCGTCGGCTTGGGTCAGGGATGACATGACGTTCGAGTTCACTCGCCTGCACGGCCCTGTCGTGCTCCGTGTGTCGGGATTGCCGGATGGCTGGATTCTGCAATCGGTGAGGTATCGCGGCACGGAGATCACCGACGTCGCGACGCAGTTTGCCTCCGGCACCACGCCGCGCGATCTCGAGGTCACCGTCACGAACCGCGCAGCGCGCCTCCTGGTTCGCATGTCGCCGGACGAATCGCCGCGAGGAACACGCGTCGTACCGGTACTCATTCCGGTCGACCCTGCCAGGTGGAAAGCGGGAATCACCGCGCCGCCGTACTCTCCTCCGTCGCGAGACGGGACGCTCGCGTTTCCCCCGGTTCGTCCCGGCGAGTACTTCGTCGCTGCAGTGATCGCAGAACATCTTCAGCGGCTGCGGAGGGATGTCACCGCGATCAAGGCCGTGGCGTCGGCCGCACAACGAGTGAGGCTCCTCGAGCATCAGACCCACACTGTGGACGTGCGGCTCGTCGCGCTGCCGGAGGATCGCTGACAATGCCTGCGGCCCTCGTGCTGGTGGTGCTTTTGTTTCACGCGCAGCAGCCAGCGGCGCCGCCCTTGACGACCGGCACAGGCGTTATTCGTGGACAAGTGACGGAAAAGGACACCGGCCGCCCGCTGCCGCGGGCGCTCGTCACGCTGCGGTTCGTCGGCGCCGCTCGCCGGATCCTGGAGCGCGCTGCCGATCCCGACGGCCGCTTCGAATTCACCGATCTTCCTGCTGCGGCATTCGAGGTCAGCGCGGCGCCGGGCGAGAGCCGCGCGACGCATATGGCGAGCGTCTTTCAGGCGACACGCGAGAACCGGGCATTCACGCTCGGCGACGGCGAAGTGCGAACCGACGTCAACATCCCACTGCCGCGCGCGCTCGCGATTGCGGGACGCGTCGTCGACGAAGAGGGCGCGCCGCTCGCGGATGTCAACGTCAGCGCGAGGATCGCGCCTGGCGCTGCGGCACCGCCGTACGGTTACTCTCTTCGGTCGCGCGCGACCGACGACCGCGGTGGGTTCCGCATCTTCGGCCTCGGCGCAACGCGCTACGTCCTGTGCGCGGATCCTCTCTCGTATCCCCACGAAGCAAAGTCCGTCGGGCCCTGGAAACCGGACCGGTTCGTCGTCACCTGCTTCCCCTCGGCGGGGAGCGCGGGCGAAAGCCAGGTCGTGACGCTCGACACAACCGACGTCGAGGGCGTCGAGATTCGGATGCGCCGCAGCGATGCATATTCGATCTCGGGGACGGTCGTGGACGCGGCTGGCAACCCGGTCGATCGGATCGGACTCAGTCTCGCGAGCTTCGTGCCGAACGGAGTGCGGTCATCCGGCGGCCTGGCTGCCGGCGGGCGATTCACGTTCAGTGGTCTGACGCCTGGCGAGTATGCGGTGCGCGCGTCGGTTGACCAGTCGGATCCGGCGGATGGACGCCAGGCGCAGCGCGCCCACACTCCCGTGCGCATCGATGCAGCAGACGTCGACGGGCTCGTGGTCACCCTGAAGGCAGCAGCCACCGTCCACGGGCGCATCGCCTACGACGATGAGCCTCCCGAGCCGCGGCGAGGGACCCGGCTATCGGTTTTCGCCATGCACGACATGGAGACCGAACGGCTCGGCGGATACACCACGGGCGAGGCCGCCGCTGTGGGAGACGATTTCGCGTTCACGTTGAAAGGCCTCTTTGGGCCGCTGTGCCTCACCGTCGGCGGCGTGCCGCAAGGGTGGATCGTCAAATCGATCCGCTACATGGGCCAGGACATCACCGAAGTGCCGACGGAATTCGCGACCGATCCGCGGCACCAGATCGAGATCGTCCTGACGAGTCGTGCCGCAACCGTCTCGGGGACCGTCACCGATGACACTGGAAAGCCCGCGACCGACGCGCGTGTCGTGCTGCTGCCGGCGGCCGTGTCGCGCTGGGCGGGTCCTCTGCATCGCTATCCGTTTGCGAGCCCGGGCCGGAACGGCAAATTCTCGCTGCCCGGTGTGCGTCCCGGTGACCACCTGATCGTTGCGGTGAGCGCGAAACGGTACGACGCTTTGCAGGCGCAGGGCGCAACAGTGGACGTCCTGATCCAGCACGCCGAGCGCATCACGCTCGTCGAGAACGATCGGTTGACGATGAACCTGCGCGTGGTGCCGCTCGCAGACGTACGGTAGCATCCGTCCACCGCACCGCCCACAGGGGGGTACCATGTTTCCGCTGCTCTGCGCGATTGTTCTGCTGACGGCGCCCGGTCAGTCGGCGAAGCAGACGGCCGAGCCCGCCACGCTGCACGGCCGCGTCACTGACGCGGCCACGGGCAAGCCGATTCCCATGGCGCGCATCCGCATTTCGCTCGAGGCGCGCGGACCGCGCGTCGAGTACCGGCTTCGAACGGACGAGGATGGGCGCTACCGGATCGCGGAGCTGGCGGGCGGTCGCTACACGATGACGGCGTCGAAAGCGCGATACGTGACGGTCGCGTACGGCCAGCGGCTGCCCGCGACAAGCGGCAGGCCGATCGACATCGCGGCCGGTTCCACGCATCAAATCGACATCGCTTTGCCGCGCGCATCCGCCATCGTCGGGCGTGTCGTCGACGAACATGGCGAACCGGTCGAGCGCGCTGTCGTCACGCCGATGCGCCTCGGCTACAGCGGAGGACGCCGAGGGTTCGTGCCCGCCGGCGGAACGGCACTCACGAATGATGTCGGTGAATACCGCATTCAGGGATTGCCGCCAGGGAGCTATTACGTGCTCGCGTCCGAGCGCAGCGACGCCTTCGGATCCGAAGGCGACGCGGACGTCGGCTTCCTGCAGGTGATGTACCCGGCCGCGACGAAAGCGGACGACGCGCGGCCGGTGGCCGTTGGCGCGGGCCAGGACCTGATGGGAATCGACATCGCGCTGACGCCCGCCGCGACGGCGACCCTGTCCGGCGTCGTCATGACGTCGCGCGGCCAGCCGGCGTCGCGTGTGCGGCTGAACATGACGGCGGTCGATCAGCCGTTTGGACTCGGCGGCGAGACCGTGACGGCTGCCGACGGCCGCTTCTCCTATCCACGCGTGCTCCCCGGCCGTTACGAGATCCACGCGCGCAAGCCGGGATATTCGGATCGAGCCGGCGAGGAGCCGGAAGGGGCGATTGTTCCTCTGACCGTCGCGGGCGTCGAGCTGAGCGACGTCACCGTTCAGCTCTCGCGCGGCGGCAGGCTCACCGGCTTCGTCGTGCCGCCTGAGGGCTCGACGGCGTCACCGAAAGACGTCGGCTTCGTCGCGCAGCCGATCGGCGACACCTTCGTCTTCGGTGTCGGCTTCGGCACCGAGCCGTTGAAGGAGGACTGGACCTTCGAGTGGCCGTTCCTCATCGCGCCGCGCGTGATCAGGACGCAGCGGGCGCCCGAAGGCTGGTATGTCAGCTCGGTGATCCGTGACGAGGTCGAGATCACGGATACGCCGACGCTGTTTCGCGAACCGGATCGTGTCCGCATCGTCCTGGCGTCCGATGCGGCGAGCGTCAGCGGGACCGCCGCCGGCGCCGATGGGCAACCGGCAGATGACTACACCGTCATTCTTTTTAGCGAAGATACCGGCAAGTGGAACGTATGGTCGCGCTACATCCACACGGCGCGTCCCGATCAGAACCGTGAGTTTCGGCTGACGGCGCCGCCCGGCCAGTATTTCGTCGCCGCCGTCGCGTCGGTCGCGCCGGAGCAGTGGTTCAACGCGGAATTCCTTTCGCAGGTGAAGACGGTCGCCACGCCGTTGACGCTGGAGGCGCGCGCACGGCAATCGCTCTCGCTCAAGGTGGTGAAGCCATGACGCGAGGTGGCCTCGTTGCCTTCGCGTTCGTCGTGGCGCTTGCCGCGAGCGTGTTCGCCCAGCAGCCGCCGCGCGATCGGCGGCCGCAGACCTCCGCAACCGCGACGATCACTGGGCACGTGTATGCAGCCGACGGCAAAACGCCGCTGCGCCGCGCCGTTGTGCGGATCTCGTCGAGCGATCTCCCAAAGGTCCTCGCGACGCGCACGGACGAGCGCGGGCGCTACGAATTCCGCGACCTGCCGGCGCACTCGACGTTCACGCTCAATGCGGTGAAGACGCAGTACCTGCGGCTGGAGTACGGGCAGCGGCGTTCCTTCGAGCCAGGCCGGCAGGTGACGCTGGCCGGCCAGAGCCTCGCGAACGTCGACTTCCACCTGCCGCGTGCGGCGGCGATCGGCGGCCGTGTGACGGACTCGGGCGGCGAGCCGCTCGATCAGATGTGGGTCATGGCGTTCCGACGGACGTATGTCGACGGCCGCCGGCGCTTGACCAGCGCGCGGGTGGCCGTCACGAACGACATCGGCGAGTATCGGCTCGCCGGCCTCGCGCCCGGCGACTACTTCATCGTCGCGCGCGAACGCGGCGCCGCGCCCGCCCAGTTCACGCGCGAGCCCCTGGGCTACGCGGTGTCGTTCTATCCGGGTACGGCGGACGTGCAGCAGGCGCAGCCGATCCGCTTGACTGTCGGTCAGCAGGCAGCCGGCGTCAACCTCTCGTTGACGGCGACGCACACGGCGGCGATTTCCGGTCAAGTGGTCCGGGTCGATGGCCGTCCGGCCGCGAACGCGCGTGTGTCGCTGCTGGATCACAGCACCTCCGGTCTGGGCGGCAACGCCACGGGTGGCGCAACCGCCGACGCCGACGGACACTTCCGCATCGCCGGCATTCGCGCGGGCCTGTACTACCTGACCGGCACTCACGATCGCGATCGCGCCGGCATCGAGCTCGACGTCAGCGGTGCCGACATGCCGGGACTGACGTTGGTCGTCGGCAGCGGCGGCACGATCTCCGCTCGCATCGTCTCGTCATCCGGCGCTCCTCTGCCGTTTGCGTCCTCGCGGCTGGAATTGACGGCCGCGTTCGTCGGCGATCCGTACCTCGCGACCGGCATCACGAAACCCGTTGTCAAACTGGACTGGACGGTCGTATGGCCTGGTGTCAACGGCCAGCGCGTCATCCGCGCCACGCGCATGCCGGATGGCTGGTGGATGAAAGCCGTCAGGCGTAGCGGCCGTGACATCATCGACGACGTCGTCGAAGTGGCGCACGGCCAGGTGATCGATGACGTGACGATCGTCCTGGACGACAATCCGACGCGTGTTGCCGGCGTCGTTCGCGACCCGAAGGGAGCCGGCGTCACTGACTACACGGTCTTGCTCTTCTCGGCCGATCCAAGGCACTGGCGGCCCGAATCGCGGTTCATCCGCGCGCTGCGGCCCGATCACGCCGGTGCGTTTGCGACGTCGGGGCTGCCGCCCGGCACCTACCTGGCGATTGCCGTGGATGACGTCGAGACCGGCCAGTGGTTCGATCCCGAGTACCTGGAGTCGTTGCGACAGCGCGCGAGAAGAATCGCGCTCGAGCCCGGACAGAAGATCGATCTGGAGCTGACGCTGACCGGCGGGACGTAAAGTCCCGCCCTACGGAGATCACGCATGCCTGTGATCCTCGGGCTGTTTCTGGTCGTGGCTCTTCAGGCCCAGGCGCAGCCGCCGCGCGCGCCGGCGCGCGACGCGGTGGCCGAGAAGACAGGCACGTCCGCCATTCGCGGCAAGGTCGTGAGTCTCGAGGGGGAACGGC
The DNA here is from genome assembly GCA_048594885.1 of Vicinamibacterales bacterium. Classification (GTDB taxonomy): domain Bacteria; phylum Acidobacteriota; class Vicinamibacteria; order Vicinamibacterales; family 2-12-FULL-66-21; genus JBMDXB01. The sequence goes on along the minus strand of JBMDXB010000153.1, from coordinate 11,179 downwards.
CGCTGCGCCGCGCGCGCGTGTCGATCAGGTCTCCCGAGCTGACCGAGTCGAAGACGACGAGCACGGACGCGCTGGGCGCGTACGAGTTCACCCAGCTTCCCGCCGGCCGCTACACGGTCAGCGTGAGCCGCAGCGGCTACCTGGCGCTGGATTACGGGCAATTGCGGCCCGGCGAGCCGGGCAAGCCGCTGCAACTCGCCGATGCGCAGACGCTCGACCGCGTCGACTTCGCGCTGCCGCGTGCCGGCACCATCAGCGGGCGCATCACCGATGAAACGGGCGATCCGTTCCCGGGCGTCGCCGTCTTTGCCGCGCAGCTTCAGTACTTCCGCGGCCGGCGCCGCATCGTGCCCGTGAGCAGCGGCTTCGGCGGCGGCAACCGCACGGACGATCTCGGGCATTACCGCATCGTCGGACTCTCACCGGGCGAGTACGCCGTGATGGCGACGACGCGCGAGACGTGGAGCGCCGACGACGACCAGAAAGAAGTCTTCGGCTACGCGCAGACGTTCCTGCCCGGCGTCGCCAATGCCACCGACGCGCAGCGGATCAAGGTCGGCGTCGGCCAGGATGTCGCCGGTGTGGACTTCAGCATGGTGCCGATGCGTGCGGCCGCCGTGTCGGGCACTGCCTTCCGTTCCGACGGCACGCCGATGACTGGCGCATCGGTGATGGTGGGCTGGGAATTGAGCGGTCCGGCATTCTCGTCGATGGGCATCGGCTCTTCCGCCAAAGTGGCGACGGACGGCAGTTGGAGCGTGCGCGACGTCAGTCCCGGCGACTACCAGGCGCGTGTGACGAGCATCGATCGCGATCGCCCGCCGGAAACCGCCGTGGCGGTGATTACCGTCCAGGGGGCCGACGTCGACGGCGTCGCGCTCGCGGCTGACCCCGGCGCAACGCTTTCCGGCCGCGTGACCACGGACGACGGGAGCCCGCTGCCGGCACAACGGCTGACGGTATCCGCGCGCGTGCTGGGCGCCGAGCGCATGCCGTTCGGCGGCGTGACGGGCGTGCCGGAAAACAACGGGATCGTGGGGTCGGACGGCGCGTTCGCGTACCGCACCGCGAGTGGCCCGCTCGCTATTCGCGTCTCTTCCCTGCCGAGAGGCTGGGCGGTGAAGCACGTCATCGTGAACGGACAGGACTACGCGCAGAGCCCGCTCGAGATCCGCGGTACGCAGCGGCTGGACGACGTAATGATTGTCATCACCCGTGCGTTTCCCGAGCTGTCCGGCCGCATCACGGACGATCGCGGCAAGCCGGCAGACGGCACCGTGATCCTCTTCTCGACCGACTCGTCGAAGTGGGTCGAGACGCTCGGCATCACGCGGAGCGCTCGGCCCGATCAATCCGGCGCGTTCCGCTTCGACTCGGTGCGTCCCGGCACGTACCTGCTCGTCGCGCTCGAGTACGTGCAGCAGTGGCAGGTCAACGATCCGGAGTTTCTCGAGGAACAGCGCCGGCGTGCCGTGAAGGTGACGGTGGGAAACACGGCGGGTGAGCCCGTCGAATTGAAGCTGCAGCGCTAGGAGCCGCGTCATGGTCGCGATCCTTTGCTTGTCGTTGATGCTGGCCGGCGGGCAGACGTTCGGCGCCCAAATGCGGCAGCCGGCCGCCGCGCAGCAGCCGCAACCGAAAGGAACAGCCGTCATTCGCGGCCGGGTCATGGCGGCAGACACCGGACGTCCACTCCGCCGCGCGCAGGTTCGCGTCAGTTCGCCGGAGTTGCCGCAGGGACGCACCGTCAGCACGAATCCGCAGGGCGCCTACATCGTCCGCGACCTCCCGGCCGGCCGTTACGAGATCTTCGTGTCGCGGGGCGGATTTCTGTCGATCGGGTACGGACAGAAAGACGCCGGCGAGCCGCAGAAGCCGCTCCTCGTCGCCGACGGGCAGACGCTCGATCGCGTCGACTTCGCCCTGATCCGTGCCGGCGTCATCAGCGGCCGCATCACCGATGAGGCCGGCGAGCCGTTCGCGGACATCGACGTCTGGCCGATGCAGACGCAATTCTTCCGCGGACGCCGCAAGCTGATCCCGATCACGAGCTCGGCGCGGACGGACGATTCGGGTCAGTACCGTCTCCTCGGCGTGCCTCCCGGCGATTACGTGCTGATGGCGACGACGCGCGAGACCTGGAAGACGGGCGGGGAGAAGCCCGAAGTATTTGGCTACGCGCCGTCGTTCTACCCAGGCGCGGCGGCTGCGACGGACGCGCGGCGGGTCAGGATCGGCATCGGCGAGCAGATCTCGAGTATCGACTTCAGCATGCAGCCGCAGCGGGCGTCAACGATGTCCGGGACCGCGACCTCCTCGGACGGCACGCCGCTCGCCGGGACGACGATGGAGCTCACGCAAGTCTTCGCCGGCCCGATGTTCTCCCGAAGCGCGATGATCGCGACGACGAAGATCGCCGGCGACGGCTCGTGGGTGTTCCGCGACATGGCGCCCGGCCAGTACCAGCTCGAGGTCAGCACGTCGGATCGAAACCGTCCGTCGGAACATGCCTTTCTGCCGATCGTGCTGGCTGGCGTCGATCTCGAGGGACTCTTGCTCGTGACGAGCGCCGGTGGGACGCTGGCCGGTCAGGTCGTGACAGACGATGGAACGCCGCTGCCCGGCACGGCGCGGCTGCGCGTGACCGCGCAGGCCGTGGTGCCGGACATGCGCGTGATGGGCGCGGGATCCGGCGAGGACAACGGCGCGGTGGGCGTCGACGGGTCGTTCGTGCTGAGAGGCGTCTTCGGACCATCGGTCGTCCGTGTCGGCGGGCTGCCGCCGGGATGGGCGATCAAATCAATCGAGGCAGCCGGCGGCGATTACGCCGACACGCCGCTCGAGATCGCCGGCAGCCGCCGCGTCGACGGCGCGCGCATCGTCATCACGAACAAGTTCCCGCAGCTCACCGGCCGCATCGTCGATGAGCGCGGCGCGCCGGCCGAAGGCATGGTCATTCTGTTCGTCACCGACTCGTCGAAGTGGAGCGAGGCGGCGGGCACCGCGCGGACGGCGCGGCCGGACCAGTCCGGCCTCTTCCGCTTCGATGCGGTTCGTCCTGGCGAGTACTTCGCGATTGCGCTGGACGCGGTGCAGCGGTGGCAGGTGTACGATCCCGAGTTCCTCGAGGGGCTGCGCGACCGCGCGACGCGGTTGAATCTCACCGAGCGCGAGACCGAAGTCTTGACGCTGCGCGTGCAGGCCGCCAGGTGATGTCTACTTCGCGCGAATGAGCACGACGTCAGAGGTGGCCTGGCCGCGCACCACCGCCCCCGCTGATCCGCTGCCGTCCGCCGCCTTCATCGCTCGAGTCCGGCCGTCGTCGCCTGCGGTCGTGAAGTACACCCACTTGGCATCGGGGCTCAGGTGCGGTCGCGAATCAGACGGCCCCGGCGTGATCCGCTGCGGCTCGACGCCGGTGAGCGGAACCCGGAAGACGACGGACTGGCCGTGCTGCGTGCCTGATGCGGCCCTCCTTCGTCACCATCACGGTTGAGGGAGGCGACGGCGCGCGCTTGACGCTCGAAGCGCTTGGGCGCTCGGGATCGCCGGCGAGCGCGACGGGAATGCGTCCCAAAACACAATTCCAGAGGGCAAGGTTGGCCTTTGGGAGTTGGTACTTTGGACGTTGGCCTTTCCTTGATTTGGTCTTTGGTCCCTTGGCCCCTTGGTCTTTGACTCAGCCCATCTTCTGCATAGAAGAGAGGAAGTCCGCGTTCGATTTCGTCTTGCCCATCTTGTCGAGCAGCAACTCCATCGCCTCGACGGCCGACAGCGGGTTGAGGACCTTGCGCAGCACCCACACGCGGTTGAGATCCTCGCGCGCGAGCAGCAGCTCCTCCTTGCGCGTGCCGCTCTTCTGCATGTCGATCGACGGGAACACGCGCTTGTCGGTGAGCTTGCGATCCAGGTGGATCTCCATGTTGCCCGTGCCCTTGAACTCCTCGAAGATCACGTCGTCCATGCGCGAGCCGGTGTCGATGAGCGCGGTGGCGATGATGGTGAGCGAGCCGCCCTCCTCGATGTTGCGCGCGGCGCCGAAGAAGCGCTTCGGCTTCTGCAGCGCGTTGGAGTCGAGACCGCCCGAGAGGACCTTACCTGACGGCGGTATCACCGAGTTGTAGGCGCGCGCGAGGCGCGTGATGGAGTCGAGCAGGATCAGGACGTCCTTCTTGTGCTCGACGAGGCGCTTGGCCTTCTCGATCACCATCTCGGCGACCTGCACGTGGCGCTGCGCGGGCTCGTCGAAGGTCGAGGAGATGACCTCTCCCTGGACCGAGCGCTGCATGTCGGTGACTTCCTCGGGCCGCTCGTCGATCAGCAGGACGATGAGGAACACCTCGGGGTGGTTCTTCGCGACGGACTGCGCGATGCTCTGCAGCAGCATCGTCTTGCCGGTGCGCGGCGGCGCGACGATCAGCCCGCGCTGGCCGCGGCCGATCGGCGTCATCAGATCCATCACGCGGCCCGACAGGTTGTCGGACGTCGTCTCGAGGACGAAGCGCTCTTGCGGATAGAGCGGCGTGAGGTTCTCGAAGAATAGCTTGTCGCGCGCCTGCTCGGGGGCCTCGAAGTTGACCGCCTCGACCTTGATCAGCGCGAAGTAGCGCTCCCCTTCTTTCGGCGGCCGGATCTGACCGGACACGGTGTCGCCGGTCTGCAGGTCGAACTTGCGAATCTGCGAGGGGGAGACGTAGATGTCGTCGGGGCCGGGCAGGTAGTTGTAATCCGGCGCGCGCAGGAAGCCGAAGCCGTCGGGCAGCACCTCGAGGACGCCTTCGGAGAAGATGAAGCCGCTCTGCTCGGTCTGCGCCTTCAGGATCTGGAAGATCAGCTCCTGCTTGCGCATGCCGGTGGCGCCGGCGACGTTCAGGTCCTTGGCGATCTGCGTGAGCTGCTGGATGCTCTTGTCCTTCAGCTCGGTGATGTTGAGGCCCTGGCCGCGCCGGCCCTGCTGCTGCGGCGGTTGCTGCTGCGGCTGCTGCGGCGGGCTCTGCGGAGCTTCGGCTGGTGCCTGATCGCCGTTCTGCACGTCGGGAGCGACGGCCTGATCGGTTGAAGAACGTCCCTGTTGGCGCTGTTTTGGTGGTGGCATGGGCTACTGCTGTCTGGTGACGGGTTGTGACGCGTCGCGTCGGTTGTCGAAGTTCGGAGATCGTTGCGTCGTTGATCTATCGCGGAGCGGGCGGCTTGGTCGCCCGTGACGGGCACCCGCGCTTTTCAGGAAATTTCTGGCAAGTCGGTGCAGTTTCGCGCTGCCGCTGAGTATAGGCACCGCTCGCGCGCCGTGTCAACAATGGCGGGCCGGGAGCCGTTCGCGCCGAAGTCTAGTACCTCCAGGGCGTCTCGCCGATGCCGATGATCGAGCAGGCCTGGATGATGTTGAGTCCCAGCTGCCGCGCGCGCTGCACGACCGGCTCGTCGTCCGCGCCGGGGTTGAGCCAGATCTCGGCGACACCCTTTTCCGCCAGATCGCTCATGACGTTGATCCCCGAGCGCGCCGGGACGTACACGGTCGCCATGTCGATCTGGCCGGGGTAGTCGAGGACGCTGGGATAGGCGCGGTGTCCCTCGACCTCCGGCTCGTGGGGGTTGATCGGAATCACCGTATAGCCCTGTCGTTCGAACGCGCGCAACGCTTTGTTGCCGAATTTCGAGCGGTTGCTTGAGGCGCCGATCACCGCCACCGTCTTCCCCATTTCCGCATTGTACGCTGCACCGTTGTGAGATCTCGCGGCGGCCTGAAGGCCGCGATAACGCCGAGGCAGCCGAGATCGCCGAGAGCGCCGAGAGATCGCAACGAGTGTGAGGTCCGAGCGGCCGCGCCGTGCCTGCGGCGCGGTGTGGATCGAGAGGGCGTCACAACACACAAGCACACCGGCGACTCACGTGTGCTTGTGTTTGTGACGCCCTCTCGATCCACCACGCCGGCCCTCCGGGCCGGCGCGCGGCCGCCACAGCATCTTCGAGATAGCTGGATCCCTCTGCGCCCGTCGCGTCCTGTGCTTCCTCGGCGTTTCCCCCACGCCGGCGAAGCGGGCGCGCGATCGGCGATAGAGGCGTACAATCGAGGTATGGCTTCCCTCGCCGAAGTGCTTGAAGCCAGGACAGCCGAGGCCGCGCCCGAGCTCGTCGAGCACATCTCCAAAGACCGCCTCCGCTGCTACGCGTGTGGCCACGAGTGCCCCATCCCTGACGGTGCCGTCGGCGTCTGCAAGGTGCGCTTCAATCGGGGAGGCAAGCTGTACGTGCCGTGGGGCTACGTCGGCGGCGTGCAGTGCGATCCGGTCGAGAAGAAGCCCTTCTTCCACGCGCGCCCCGGCGCCCTCGCCTTCAGCTTCGGCATGCTGGGCTGCGATCTCCACTGCTCGTACTGCCAGAACTGGGTGACGTCTCAGGCACTGCGCGATCCGCAGGCGGTGGCGCCGCCGCTCGACGCCGATCCGGCAGCGCTCGCGAACGAGGCCGTACGCCTCGGCGCGCGCATCGTCGTCAGCACCTACAACGAGCCGCTCATCACGAGCGAGTGGGCGGTCGAGATCTTCACGCACGCGCGACGCGCGGGGTTGATGACCGGCTACGTTTCGAACGGCAACGGCACGCCGCGCGTGCTCGAATACCTCCGGCCCTGGGTCGATCTCTACAAAGTCGATCTCAAGAGCTTCGACGATCGCCACTACCGTCAGCTCGGCGGCCGCATCGACCCGATCCTCTTCACCATCCGCACGCTGCACGACATGGGCATCTGGCTCGAGCTCGTGACGCTCCTGATCCCGGGCTTCAACGACTCAGAGGAGGAGCTCGATCGGCTCACGAGCTTCGTCGCGTCGGTCTCCCTCGACATCCCCTGGCACGTGACCGCGTTTCACAAGGATTACCGGATGGCCGATCCGGAGAACACCACGCCGGAGATGCTGATGGCGGCGGCGGAGATGGGGCGGCGCAACGGACTTCGCTACGTCTACGCAGGCAACCTGCCGGGGCGCGTCGGCGATCTGGAGAACACGCGCTGCCACCACTGCAGCGCGCTGCTCGTCGAGCGTTACGGGTATTTCATCCAGGAGTACCGGCTGACGCCTGACGGCACCTGCCCCGACTGCGGAACCGCGATTCCCGGCCGCTGGGGACGACGCTTCGACGGCCAGATCGCGTCGACGCCGTTTCTGCCAGGATCCCGCCGGCTGCGGATGGCCTTCTAGTCCGCTTTCCCCGCGAGCGCGGCGTCCAGCGCCTTCTTGAAGTTCGCGAACGGCTGCGCGCCGTTGATCGTGCTCGTCGCCTTGAAGGGGTCCGAGCCAGACGGCGTCCTGCCGACGAGGAAGAACGGCGTGCCGCTGACGCCGAGCTGCTGCATCCGCTCGACGCTCGTACGCACGGCTTCCTTGTACTTGCCCGACGACATGCACGCCTTCAGCGCGTTCACGTCGAGCCCGGCGCTGAACGCGGCGGCGGCAATCTGGTCCTCCGTCTTCGCCGGCGACTCGAACAGCTTGGTGTGCAGGTCCCAGAACTTGCCCTGTTCGGCCGCGCAGCTCGCCGCCTCGTGCGATTTGTAGGCGTCCGGATGGAGCTGATCGATCGGGAAATGGATGAAGACGTGCCGGACTTTTCCGGGGTTCACGTACTCGGCGTAGATCTGCGGCTGCGTCTGCTGCACGTGACGGCGGCAGAACGGACAGTGATAGTCGGATACTTCGACGAGCGTAATCGGGGCGGACGGCGATCCCTTCGCCGGCGCGCCCGCGATATCGATGGGGCTCTCCGTGATCGATGGCGCGCCGAACCTGCCGCCGGTGACTTCCTTGAGGAACCTCTTGATCTCGTCGAGGTCCTTCTGCATCTGCTCGACCTGCTGCTTCAGCTTCTCGACGTCGGCCTGCGACGACTGGGCGGCGGGCTGCGTGCAGGCGAGCATCAGAAGAACGGGCGCGAACAGAAACGCAAACGCATTTCGATGCATAGGGAGCAGCTTAACACGTCGCTCTGGGTGCTCGAGGTGCTCAGGGGTGCTCATGGGTGCTCGCAGTGCTACAGAACGCGGCGGATGGGGCACGCCGCGCCGGCGATGGCGGACGAGCGCGATTCCGCCCAGCGCCGTCGCCTACTCCGTGCGCAATGCGACGATGGGATCGACGCGTGCCGCGCGCCGGGCCGGCATGTAGGCCGCGCCGAGTCCGACGAGTGCCAGCACCACGCCGGCTGTTGCGAGCGTGAGCGGATCGGTCGGCGTCACGTCGTACAGCAGGCTCTGGAGTCGTTTGGTGAGCACGAAGGCGCCCAGAAGGCCGCACGCCAGGCCCCCGAGCAATGGAACCGACGCCTGCCGTACCACGAAGCCGCGCAAATGTGCCGGCCTGGCGCCGAGCGCGAGACGCACACCGAATTCCCGGACGCGATGGCTGACCCAGTGAGCCGTCACGCCGTAGATCCCGACCGCCGCCACGAGCAGCCCGACGACGCCGAACAGTGCGAATAACGACGTCTGGAACTGCGAGTCGGCGATGCCGCGATCGAGCAGCTCGCCAACAGTCGCCGGTTTCGGAACCACGATGCGAGGGTCGAGTCGCTGGACGATTGTCCGCATCGCCTGTGAGAGGGAGCCCGGCTCGCCGGGCCGTCGCGCCATGATCGTCATCCACCGGGTGTGTCCGCGGACAAGAGGCCGGTAGACGGCGGGACGGATCTGCCCTCCATAACCGGATCGCACGTCACACACGACGCCGATGACTCTCAACGGCGGCAGCTTTTCTGCGGCGAGCATCTTTCCCTCGGCGCGCTGGCCAGGCCAGAGCGCCCTGGCCACTGACTCGCTGACGACCGCGACCGCGGCATCTGCCTGCACCTCGGCATCCCAGAAGTCGCGTCCCTCGATCAGCGGAATGCCCATCGTCTGGAAATAGCCGGCAGTCACGCCCCAGACGCCGGTGGACTTCGGTATGCCGTCGGCGATCGCATGCATCCAGGGCGCGGTCCCGCCGATCTGAGGGAAGTCGATCGCTGCAGCCTCCACGCCCGGCAGCAGCCGAACGTCGTCGAGGACGCGCCTGTTGAAGTCGTAGACCGGCTCGCGTGTCTGGTACCGCGAAACGCCCGGAGCGACCGTGAGTTGGACGACATCCTTGTGGACGAATCCGAGGTCGACGGTCCGGCGGCGGATGAGGCTGTTCGCCGTCAGCGCCGTGCCGGCCAGCAGGACGAAACAAAGCGAGACCTGCACCGCGACGAGCGCTGGTGCCCCTCGCATCATCGACCACCGGCCGGCCGACGTTCGTTTCGCTTCCTTCATCGCGGCGTTCGCGTCGGTCGCAGCCAGCCGCCATGCGGGGAGAACGCCGAACAGCACGCTCCCTGCGATCGACAGCAGCAGTGTGAACGCGACGATTCGGATGTCGAGGGTTGGCGGCACGAGCCGGTATCTGGCGGGGACCTGTGCGGCGATGGCGTCGAACGTGAGCCAGATCGCCAACAGCGCGACGCCGCTGCCGAGGACGCCCAGCACCAGGCTCTCCACCCAGAGTTGGCGCGCGACGCGCGCGCTCGACGCGCCGATGGCCGTGCGGATGCCGATCTCGCGCTCGCGAGTGGCGCCGCGCGCGAGCAGCAGGGTCGCGAGGTTGACACAGGCGATCAGCAGGACACCGCCGGCCGCCGCGATCAGCAGCCACAACTGCGATCGATTGAGCTCGAACAGTGCGAACTGGAGGTTGGCGGCCCGCAGCGCGCGGTCCTGCGCCGTGGCCGGGAACTGCCGCGCCGCGCGGCGCACGAGCACGTCGATCTCCGCCTGCGCCTGCTCGATCGCGACGCCGGGTTTCAGCCTGGCGATGGGCGACCAGACGCCGGCCCGTGGGTCGGTGCCCCCCTTCGCGTCGAGTGCGCGAACGAAGATCAGGTCGCCATCGCCGCGCGTGCCCTGGAGCGGAAAGATGAACCGCGGCGGCAGCACGCCGACGATGTGTGCGCGGGCCTGTTCGAAGATCAGCGTGCGGCCGACGATTGCGGGATCCGCGCCGAACCGGCGCCGCCAGGCGTCGAACGTCAGCATGGCCGCCCGCGGCTCCGCCAGCTCGTCGCCGGGGCGCAGCGGCCGACCGATATGCGCGCCGACGCCGAGGAGCTCGAGCAGGTTCGGTGTCCCGTACGAGACGCGGATCGACTCGGCGCCGTCCCGGCCGAGCCAGGTCAGCGACCCCTCGCCGCTGACGGTGGCGATGCCCTCGAAGCCGCTGTGATGGGCCCGCAACTGCTCGAAGTCAATCCGGAAGACGCGCGTGTAGGCCTGAGCCTCGCGCGCCGAATATCCCTGAATCAGCACGAGCCGATCCGGGTCGCGGTACGGAAGCGGACGGAACAACATGCCGTCCGACAGCGTGAAGATGCCGATATTCGTGCCGATGCCGAGCGCAAACGTGAGGATGGCGACCACCGCAAAACCCGGCGATCGGCGGAGCATGCGGAGCGCGTAGCGGACGTCCTGCGAGACGCTTTCGAGGTGCGTTTCCCATCCCGCGTCGCGAACCCACTCTTTCACGGCGGCCGAGCCTCCCAGTTCGGCCCGTGCGGAGCGCCTTGCCTGTCCTGGGTCCATGCCTGCCGCGACCTTCGCGTCCGCCGACGCCGCGAGATACTCGTGAAGCTCCTCGTCGAGTTCCTTTTCGATGCGCTCCCTGATGGCAATCGCCCGTACCGCGCCGTACAGTCGCCTGAGGATGCGCATCACACCTCTCCTGGAGTGGCGTTCAGGATCAGATTGATCGCCGCGGTCTGCGCTTCCCAATCGCGCTCGTACCGTCTGGACGCGAAGCGGCCCTGCGATGTCAACGAGTAATAGCGCGCCCTGCGGTTGTTCTCGCTCGCACGCCACTCGCCTCTGATGAGGCCGTCGCGCTCCAGCCGCCTGAGCGCCGGGAACAACGAACCGGCATTGACGTTGAACACTCCCCGGCTGATCTGCGCCAGTCGCGTGCCGATGCCGTAGCCGTGCATCGGCTCGAGCGCCAGGGTCTTCAGGATGAGCATGTCCAGGGTGCCCTGGACGAGGCCGCGTTCTTCGGAGGGCAAGGCGTGTCTCCTCTAGACGATCTAGATGGGAGGACGATACGCCGGCTTCTCTAGATTGTCAAGAGGAGAAGAGACAAGGTCTAAGGGGTGCTCAAGGGGCTGCACCTTTCAGCCCCTT
>JBMDXB010000152.1:0-12282 GCA_048594885.1 Vicinamibacterales bacterium | reverse complement strand
GCTTCGCGGGGCGGTACCAGGGTTTACCCCGCGGGGGGGGGGGGGGCCCGTGCTCCCCCTCGGACCCACTACGCCGGCCGGAACGGCCGGCGCGCGACCGCTCATGATCTTGGCGCCGCTGATTATTGCGCTCTCTTTGCGACCTCTGCGCCTCGGCGACCTCGGCGTTTGCTTTCCGCGAGACGCTGCGAGCCGAGCACCCCTCGCAACGAAGCCGAGACGCGGCAATGACGCGGAGCGGTTATCTCTTCCTCGGCCTCACGGCGATCGTCGCCGCGCTCGTGACGGTGCTGACCTACGCCGTCATGCGCATCTTCGCGGCCGCGCGTTCCACCGCTAAGGACCTGCGGAAGGACGGCGCGGAGACCGTGTTCATGGCGTCGGCGATGGAGGACGCGCTGCGCCGGCTGCGCGAGCAGGAGCGCGCGATGAAGGCGCGCGCCGAGGCCTCCGAGCGGTTGAGCGGCGAGATCATCGCCAGCATGACGGCCGGTCTGCTCGTGGTGAACTACGAAGGCGTCGTCCGCACGATCAACCCGGCGGGGCAGAAGCTGCTCGGCATGCCCGATGCCGATTGGGCCGGCAGCTTTCGCGACGTCCTCGTCGCCGCGGCGCCGCTGGCCGATGTCATCGACGAATGCCTCTCGACGGGACGTGCGGTCGTGCGCCGCTCGGTACAGGTGAGCCGCCCGTCCGGCGGCATGATGCACCTCGGCGTGACCGTCTCGCCGATCCGCGACGGATCGGGTGCGGCGCACGGAGCGATCTGCCTCTTCACCGACCTCAGCGAGGTCGTCGAGCTCGAAGAACAGCTTCGCCTGAAAGACAGCCTCGCGCGGTTGGGCGAGCTCACCGCGGGCATCGCGCACGAGTTCCGAAACGGCCTTGCGACCATCCATGGCTACAGCCGGCTGTTCGACATGCAGCGGCTGCCGGAGGACTACCGTCCCTACGTGAAGGGGATCCGGGATGAAGCGGAGGCGCTCGGTCAGGTCGTGACCAACTTCCTGAACTTCGCCAGGCCGGCGGAACTGACCGTCGCATCGGTGGACATGCAGGCCATCGCGGAGCGAGCCGCGGAGGAGATCTCGAGCGAGGCGCGGGCACGCGGCGGCGACGTCACCGTCCACGGCCAATTTGGCGTGGTGGCGGGCGACGAAGTGCTGCTCCGGCAGGCGTTCAGCAATCTCTGCCGCAACGCGCTGGAAGCCTGCGTGGACGCGGGCATTGCGCCGCGGATTTCGATCGAGGGCACCCGCGACGAGGCCCAGTCGGCGCTGCGGATTGCCGTCACGGACAACGGCCCGGGCGTCAGCCCCGACGTCGCCGGACGGATGTTCCGCCCGTTCGTCACGACGAAGGCCCGCGGGACCGGCCTCGGGCTCGCGCTCGTCCAGAAGATCGTCGTCACCCACAACGGGCGAGTCACGGCCGCGACGCCGGCCGGCGGCGGCGCCCGCTTTATCGTCACGCTCCCGGCGCAGTAGTGCCAGCGGGCCGGTGCTTTCCAGAACTGTTACGAACGGTAACAAATCTGAAGGTCGGCGTCGCGCACGCAGGTGTGTTCAGACGTCGACTTTCGCTGAGAAGAGTCCTGTTTTCAAGTGTTTACGGGATAGATGCGACGTTCCGTGAAGAGCCTGGCAGCGCCATTGCTCAGTAGGGCGCGTCACATGTCTGCACAGGGCAAAGAGCGCGGGTTCACGCTTGCGGAGCTCATGCTCACCATCGCGGTGGGCGTCACGCTCGCGGCAATGGCCGTTCCCATCCTCAGCGACCTCACAGGCACGATCAAATTGAACGAGGCCACGCGGATGGTCGAGCGGGAGATGCAGGACGCACGCCTTCGCGCCGTTTCGAGTAACCGAATCTTGAGGGTTCGCCTGAATTGCCCGGCCACGGGACAGTTCCGCACGGTGGAATACCTGAGTGCCTCGGCCGACACGGCCTCCAACCGGTGCTCGGAGACCGCGTACCCGTATCCGGCGCCCGACAACGATCTGCTGACGCGGCCCAATTACGACGGTCCCGTTCGCACGCTGCCGACTCCCGCGTCGGTTGGCACGTACATCATCCAGTTTCATCCGGACGGTACCGCGAAGACCGTCGTCTCCAACGTCGCGCAGACGATGACGGCGCCAGTCAGCATCACGGTCACGCGGTACAGCCAAACCAGGATCATCACCGTCAATGCCGCAGGCAAAGTCCAGATCCAGTAAACGGCTTCGCCGAGGCGACAGCGCCCACGGCTTCAGTCTGGCCGAGGTCCTGATCTCACTGGGCCTCCTCACGGCCGTCTGCCTCGGCGTTGCGCAGCTGTTCGCAGTTTCGGCCCGCGCCAATTTGACGGCGAAGGGGATGACGTCGACGACGGCGATGGCGGAGCAGAAGATGGAGCAGCTGCGGTCGCTGACGTGGGGATTCGCCACCGACGGCACCGGACTGCCAGTCAGCGACACGCGAACGAATCTCTCGGTCGATCCGCCGGACGCAACCGGCAGCGGCCTGAACCCGTCTCCGTCCGACTCGCTGGAAGAGAGCATCGCCGGCTTCGTGGACTACCTGGACGCCGACGGAACCTGGGCCGGCAACAGCACGGCCGTCCCGGCGACGGCGGTCTTCATCCGGCGGTGGGCGATCACGCCGTTGCCGACGAATCCGAACAACACCCTGATCCTGCAGGTGTTGGTGACGCCGGTGGTGAACGAAGCGGCTCGCGGCAACTCGAGCGGCCCGCGAATCCGCATGCCGGGCGATGCGCTCCTCGTGAGCGTCAAGACGAGGAAGGCGCTATGAGCCGCCGGCATCCGATGCGCCGCGCTGAGCGCGGGTTCACACTGACCGAGCTGCTGGTCTCCACGGCCATCATGCTGACGGTCACCGGCGCGATCTTCTCGCTGATGAACCCGGCGCAGGGCAGCGCGCAGGCGCAGCCGGAAGTGGCGGACATGCAGCAGCGGATGCGCGTCGCCGCCGACACGCTCTTCAAGGAGCTCGTGATGGCGGGCGCGGGAACGTATCAGGGCCAGGTGAGGGGATCCCTGATCAATTACTTCGCACCGCTTCTGCCGCGCCGCACCGGGCGCACGAGCCCCGATCCGTCACGAGGCGCCGGGAGCTTCAGCAGTGACAAGATCAGCATCGCCTACGTTCCGAACACGTACTCGCAGACGCATTTGACGGCTGAGATGCCGGACACGTCGGCGGAGCTGAAGGTTGCCGGGCAGTCGCATTGCCCACAAGGACAATGGTTGTGCGGATTCAAGGTGGGGATGGCGGTCACGATCTTCGACAACAACGGCAACTTCGACAACTTCACCATTACCGAGGTCCAGTCTGCGGCGGGCCATCTCCAGCATCGCGGGCAGATATTCAGCCGCAGGTATCCGCCGAACACATCGACCATCTCGGAAATCAACGCCTATACCTACTACCTCGATCGCACCACCAATCAGCTGCGGCGCTACGACGGCGCAGACAGCGACGTGCCGATTGTGGACAACGTGGCGGACCTGCGCTTCGAGTACTTCGGCGATCCGCAGCCGCCGCGGTCGCCGAAACCGGAACCCGGCGTGGCGAACTGTCTTTACGACCAGTTGGGCAACTACTTGAACCTGCCGGTGCTGACGGCGACCGACGGGTCGCTGGCGGCATTGCCGGCATCGATCCTCACCGACGGTCCGGTTTACTGCGGCGGGGGGACGAACGAGTACGACCCCGATCTCCTGCGCATCCGCAAGGTGCGCGTGACGTTGCGGATGCAGGCGGCCACCGCGGCGATGCGCGCCGGTCCCGACGTGACGGGCACCGTGCGAGCCGGTGCCGGCGGCGAGCGGAGCGTGCGGGACTACATCCTGTCGTTCGAGGTTGCGCCGCGCAACCTCAATCTCGGGCGGTAACGATGGTGCGGATCAACATGCACGCACGAGGCGAACAGGGAGCGGCGCTCATCATCGCGTTGATGTCGATGATGCTGCTCACCGCGCTCGCCGCGGGCGTGATCATGGTCTCGAATACCGAGACGATGATTGCGGGCAATTACCGCAACAGCCAGGAAGCGGTCTATGCCGCAGACGCGGCCGTCGAGCGTGTCGTGCAGGACCTGCTGATGGTGCCGCGGTGGAACGACATCCTCGCCAGCACGACCGGTGAGGCGGGCGTGAAGTCGGCGTTCATCGACGGATCGGCGACGACATCGAAGACGCTGCCCGCCGGCGGCGCCAGCGTGATGCTCTGCTGCGGCACCAGCACGGCCACCGGGCAGCTTCAGGCCGAGACGGACACCGCGAACCTGTGGGGCACCAACAACCCGCAGTGGCGGTTGTATGCGTGGGGCCCGCTGCGCGACATCCTCCCGGGCGTCGTCGAGAGCTCGATGTACGTCGCGGTCTGGATTGCGGACGATCCGGCGGAAACCGACGGTGCGCCGACGCTCGACGCGAACGGCACGCTCACCGTTCATGCGGAGGCGTACGGACCGGCTGGCACGCGTAAGGTCGTCGAAGTCACGGTCGCGCGGACATCCACGACCGAAATCGAACGCGGCCAGGTCGCGCAGCGCGGTCAGGAAGAGTTGAACCAGCGCGCGCGCAAGGCCGCCGTGCAGATGCCTGGCAAGGCGCTGACGAATATGCGGATGGACACCGCGACCGGCGGCCTGCGGCAGCCGCAGTAGTTGTGACTATGCGTACTGCGAAGGTTCGTGGCAATCGATTGACGGCGAGCGTGCCCCGCCGGCGGTTCGCGACTGCCGTGTGCGTTGCGCTGGCGCTGCTGGTGTCGTCCGGCACGGTCCTGGCGCAGCTCGACCCGCTGCTCTTCCTCAGACGCGTGCCGCCCACCGTCATCATCGTCATGGACACCGGCCTCCGCATGCTCGAGGACGGCGACGGCAACTTCTACGACACGATGACGTACGTGACGACCGGCGACACGGCTGTGGCGGCAGCCCTCGGCCTCGACACGACCGTCCCGTTGAATTACCGGCGAATCTATAGAAACCTGACGTACGAGAACGTGCAGGATCTCAGCACGAAGTTCGAGGCCACCGAGATTACCGCGGTCTCCATCGCGTCGCCATCCTATGCCACGTTCTGGGACAACACGCGGTTCCAGATCGCAAAGCGGGGCATCGATGCCGCGGTCAGCGAGGCGTCGAGCAGCGCCGCGCGGTGGGGGCTCATCAAGCTGCGACAGAACTCGCCGGTCTGGCGCACGGGTTCGAATTGCGACAAGCCGGTGCGCTACACCGGAAGCAGTTCTTTGCTGAGCGCCGCTTCCGACAGTTATCCGTGCAACGTCGGCGGCTCGTCGGGGCGCTACGGTGTCTACACGCCGAGCGTCTCGTCGCCCAACTACCTCAATGAGACGTCGATGGGCGGCGGTGCGGAGGTCGTCGAGGCGGGCCCGGGCACCGCGAGCGCGATGCTGGCGGTGGTCCGGCGGCCCCTGCTCGATCCGGCGGGTCTCATTCCCGCGAGCGCCGGCTCGCGATCGTTCGGTGACCGCCCGCTGTCGCACGCGCTGGACGACGCCAAGGAGGCTGTCGAAGATGCGATGGAGGACGACAGCGCCGCCAACCGAAGTTGCCGCAACGCCGTCGTGGTCCTGATTACGGCCGGCAAAGACGACGGCAGCAGCGACTACAGGACCAACCACAACATCGGCTCGCTCGCCACGTCGTTCCGGACGGTCACTTCGAGCGGTGTGACCAAGCGCGTCCCCATCCATGTCGTCGCGATCAAGCCGATTGCCGATGACGAGACCCAGCTGCGCACGATCGCGTCGAACAGCGGAGGCGTCTACCGCAACGTGTCGACGTCGGCGCAGGTCGCCTCGGCGATTAACTACGCCGTGCAGGCCGGCTACGCCCGGCCGAACCAATTCGAGACCGGCTCGGCGAGCGAGTACCTGCCGGTCAGCCCCGTCGTCGGCACCGTCAACCTGACGGGAGGGGACAGCGCCACCGGCTCTTCATTGACGGCGGACGTGATCAAGCCGTTCGAGAACGGTGTCGAACAGACGGATGAGCCGCCGTTGCCCCAGCGCAGCAACGTGTTGCTCTCGTCCGGCTTCGCGCTGCCGGGATTCGAGGGTGTGCTGCGCGCGTTCCGGACGTACGTGCCCGTGCGTGACGACACGAAACCGAAAGGATGGAAGTTCATCGCCGACGGCACGCCGCTGTGGCCGGATCTCGATGGGAATCGGCCGGAGGTTGCCGGAAAGGCGCGCGTGCCCGCGGATCCGACCACACGCAACATCTACACGTACATTCCAGACGGCTCCGGCGGCGGCTCGGTTGTCGCCTTCACGATCGCGAACGTCGCCACGCTGAGCCCGCACATGAACACGACCGATGCGTCGGGCGTCATCACGCATGTCCGATCGCAGCCGCTCGGTGCCGTCATCGGCTCGACCCCAGCGCTGATGGACGCGCCATCGCTCGATCCGCCGCCCGACGACCAATACGGGCGACCCGAGGCGGCCTCCAGCTTCGCGGGTCTCTACAAGAACCGCCGCAGCATGATCTTCGTCGGCGCCAACGACGGCATGATCCACGCGATCGACGCGCGCACCGGATACGAAGTGTGGGCGTTCATCCCGTACAATCTGCTGCCGAAGCTGAAGACGCTCGTCGACGGGCAAAGCGTCGAGCGGTTCGAGTTCTTCGTGGACAGTTCGCCGAAGATCGCGGAAGTCAAGATCAACGGCGTGTGGCGCAGCCTGCTGATCATCGGTGAGGGGCAGGGGGGCACGTTCTACCAGGCCTTCGACGTGACGTTGGCCGGCATGGGCGTCGATCCCGACCGCGATGGCCTGTCGGACGTGACGGCGCTGCTCCAGCAATTCGACACGCCCAACGAATCGATCCAGTTCAAGTGGGCGTTTCCCAACTACTCCAGCTTCGATCCGACATATCAGGCGACGTTCGCCGTGACCGACGGCACACCCGGCGGGCAGGTGCGGATGTACGGCGATCTCATGTCCACCGCGTCGTTCGCGGAGAAGACCGTCGGCTTCACGTGGTCGGACCCGGCGGTCGGTCCGCTGGATCAGGCGCGTTCGACGAACGCCATCATCGTCGGCTCCGGATACTTCCCGAATATCGAAACGCTCATCCCAGCTCGCGGCGAATCGGCGCCGCGGGCCGGCAACGCGCTGTACCTGTTGGACGCGGACACCGGCGTCCTGCTCGGCAATGCGTCCGGCACGACGTGCCCGGAGATCAGGAGCGGCTCCGGATCGGGAAACGGCTGCGTGTCGATCGGCGATGTGTCGACCAACGGCCGGAAGAACGCCATCCAGGCCGATCCCACGGCTGCCGGTCTCGTGTCGAGTACGGTCGTGACGAAGGCGTACGTCGGCGATCTGGACGGCACGTACTGGCGCTTCGACATCACGGCCTCGGGCGGCCTCTCTGCGATGGAGATGATCGACACGTCGCAGCCGATCTACTCGTCGTCGGCCCTGCTGTTCGTCGGCAGCGCGGACGTGTACATGTTCTTCGCGACGGGCAGCGACTTGCTGCCGTCCTCGTCGGACGGCGGCACCGGTACGTTCAAGCTTTACGGCCTCAAGGACAACGCACCGGGGCCCGGCGCGACGCAGAAGTTCTCCATCCCACTCGCGACGGTGACGAATTCGAGCGGCCTGGCGACAGGCGAGCGGCCGTCGACGGCACCGTCGGTCGCTGGCGACATCGTCTTCTACTCGACGACGACCGAGTCGGCCAGCTCGCCATGCAGCGACTACTCGGCGAACATCTACGCGGTGACGTATGTCGGCGGCGCGGCATACGACGCGAACAACACCGGTAGAATCGAGAGTGACGAGAGCCGGATCGTCCGCACGATCGCCGGCCGCGCCACGGCGCCGTTCATCGTCGACCAGCATCTGTACGTGGGGGCGGCGGGAGCGACGGGCGCGAATATCGAGGCCTTCGGCGATCCCGAGGACTTCAACAACGGCATCGGCCAGGTCGGCGTTCGCATCCTCTCGTGGCGGGAAATCCGTTGAAGACGACGGCCATCAAGTGTCCATCGTGCGGCGCGAAGATCGGCGCGCAACGGCAGCGGTGTCCGCGCTGCCGTGCGGTGCTCGCGCCGGTGGATGCGGCGGTTGCTGCGCGGCAGCAGCGTCTGTCGCGCATCGCATGGGTCCTCGCCGTGCTACTCGTGCTGATCCTCGCCGCCGTCTGGATGCTGCAGCCGCGACGCGCGGCGGCGCCGGCCGCCGGTACGCCGACCCCCGTGGCGGCGCAGCGGCCGCAGCCTCGGCAGCCATCAGCGCCTGCCCCTGCGCCCGCCGAGCGCGCGTTCCTCGACCCGTCGGGCGCCGGGACGGTCGCGTATGCCGCGGGCGACATGCCGTCGGCACTTGGGAGCTTCCAGCAGGCGGTCGAGCGCAATGCGAACGACGCTGAGTCTCTGAGCAACCTCGGACAGGTCCTCGTCCGCATGAACCGCGCGGCCGACGCCATTCCGTACTTCCAGCGCGCGATCGCGCTGAACCCGGATCGCTGGGCCTACCAGTTCAACCTCGCCCGAGCCTTGGGAGTGCTGGCCCGCTGGGAGGAATCCGTCGAGGCCTACCGCCGTGCGCAGCGGCTGTTTTCGGACGACTACGTCACCGCCTTCAACCTGGCCCTCGCGCTTCGCAGGAAGGGGGACGACGAAGCGGCGGCCGTTGAATTCAGGAACGCGATTGCGCTGGAACCGAACGACGCGAGCTTTCGCATTGCGCTCGGCATGACCTACGAGCGGCTCCAGCGTCCGACGGATGCCGCCGCCGCGTACGAGGAAGCGCTCCGTCTGGCGCCGGAAGCGCCGGACGCGGAGGTCGTTCGGCAGCGCATTGCCGTCCTGAGAGGCACGGCGGGACGGCCGGCGGCCGCTGCGCCTGCCGAGGCCGCTACTGCCACGATCGCACCGGCCGGGACTGCGCCGCTCGGCGGACCGGGCCGATAACAACGTTGGCCTTTGGTCCTTGGTTCCTTGGTCTTTGACTGCGTCAGTTTGCTACACTGAGGGCATCCCGGACGTTCCTATGACCAGCCTTGGATCCTTCGTCGCTGCCGTCACGGCTGTGGTCATTCTGTCGGGCGGTGCGCCGGCGCTTGCCCAGCAGACCTCGACGCTTGGCGAGGCCGCCAAGAAGGAGGAAGCCCGCCGCAAGGGGATCGCCACGCCGTCGAAGGTCTACACGAACAAGGATCTTCCGAAAGCTCCGTCGTCGCAGCCCGCGTCGCCGGCGGCATCCGCCCCTGCCGCAAAGGCGCCGGCGGAACAGAAGCCGCAGGACGCGAACAAGCCGGCCGAAGAGGTCAAGGACGAGGCCTGGTGGCGCGCCCGCATGACGAACGCGCGAACCGAACTTCAGCGCAACGAGATGGCCGCCGAGGCGTTCCAGAGCCGCGTCAATGCGCTGAGCACCGACTTTGCGGCGCGCGACGACCCTTACCAGCGCGCGCAACTCGCCCTCGACCGCCAGAAGACGCTGAACGAGCTCGAGCGCGTCAAGAGCGAGATTGTCCGCCTCAAGCAGGTCATCGCGGACATCGAAGAAGAGGCCCGTGTGGCGGCCGTGCCGCCCGGCTGGCTGCGCTGACCTTCCGTCGGTGACCGCTCCCGCACAGATTCTGATCGTCGAGGACAGGGAATCGCTGCGCACGATGCTGCGGCACGCGCTCGAGCGGCAGGGCCATGCCGTCCTCGAGGCGAAGGACCAGCCCGAGGCGGTCCGGCAGCTCCAGCAATCACAGCCCGCCGTCGTCCTGTCGGACCTTCGCCTGCCCGAGGGCGACGGGTTCGGCGTGCTGCGCGCGGCGAAGGAAATCGACGCCGACGTCCCGGTCATCGTGATGACGGCGTACGGCAGCATCGAGGACGCCGTCCGCGCGATGAAGGAAGGCGCGCTCGACTTCCTCGCCAAGCCGGTCGATCCCGATCATCTTCTGCTGCTCGTGAACCGCGCGCTCGAGCAGCGGCGGATCGTCACCGAGAACTTGATCCTCAAGGAGGAGCTCGCGGTGCGCCGCGGCGCGCCGCAGCTGGTCGGCGAGGATCCCGCGCTGCGGAAGGTGTTCTCGTCGCTTCAGCGCGCGGCGGCGACGGACACGACGGTGCTGCTGGAAGGGGAGAGCGGCACCGGCAAGGAGCTCTTCGCGCGCTCGCTGCACGCGCTCAGCCCGCGGGCCGACGCTCCCTTCGTCGCGATCAACTGCGCGGCGATTCCCGAGACCCTGCTCGAGACCGAGCTGTTCGGCCACGAGAAGGGCGCGTTCACGGGCGCGGTCGCGCGCAAGCCAGGCAAGTTCGAGATGGCGCATCGCGGCACGCTGTTTCTCGACGAGATCGGCGATCTGCCGCTCGCGCTGCAGGCCAAGATCCTGCGCGCGCTCGAGGAGAAGCGGTTCGAGCGCGTGGGCGGCACGTCGTCCGTGCAGGTCGACGTCCGGCTCGTCGCGGCCACGAATCGGGGACTGCGTGCGGCCGTCGCGGCGCGGCGGTTCCGCGAGGACCTGTTCTTCCGCTTGTCCGTGTTCCCGATCACGGTTCCGCCACTGCGCGAGCGGCGCGCCGACATCCCCGTGCTGGCGCGGTACTTCGTCGAGCGCTTCTGCCGCGATCTGAAGAAACGTCCGCTGGCGATCTCGCCAGCGGCGCTCGAGCAGTTGGAAACTTATCGGTGGCCGGGGAACGTCCGCGAGCTGCAGAATTGCATCGAGCGCGCCGTGATCCTCGCCGACGGCGACACGATTCTGCCGCGGCACCTGAATCTCTCGTTCGTCGAGGAACCCGTGCCGGAAGCCGCCAGTCAGTACGCCGACCTCGATCTCTCGGGATCGCTTGCCGATGTCACGCGCCGTGTCGTCGCTGATGTCGAGAAGCTAAAGATCGAGCACGCGCTCAAGGAAGCGGATGGCAACAAGGGGCGGGCGGCGGAGCTGCTGCAGGTCAGCTACAAGACGCTGCTTGCGAAGCTGAAGGAACACCGTATCGAGTAGGCCGAGGAGTCCGAGGGGCCGAGCGTCCGAGAGTTCGAGTTATGGGCGGAGGCCAATCGTCGTCAGGGCCTCCAGCAATTCCTCTGACGAGACGTCGTTGATGATCGTCGTCGTGCCGATGCCGGCGGGCAGCACGAAGTGCAGTTGGCCTGCGATCACCTTCTTGTCTCGCGCGACCGCCTCGACGACCTGCGAGGCCGCCAGGTCGCCGACAGGCGGCAGCGGCCCCATCTGAACGACCAGCGCGGTCAGCGCGTCGCGATCGGCCGCGGCCAACGTGCCGCGGCGCACGCCCAGCTCCGCGGCGACGAGCATCCCGTACGCAATGGCCTCGCCGTGGCGGAATCGCCGGTACTTCGTGATGGCCTCGAGCGCATGTCCCGCCGTGTGCCCGAAGTTGAGCGTGCGCCGCAAGCCCGATTCACGCTCGTCCTGTTCCACGACTGAGGCCTTGATGCGGCACGAATCGGCGATCACCGGCACGAGCGTCTCTCCCTCGCGCGCGAACAGCGCGGGAAGCTGCGAGGCCACGCGGTCGAACAGATCGCGGCTCGCGATGACGCCGTACTTCACCACTTCGTAGAGGCCGGCGCGGAACTCGCGTCGCGGCAACGTGACGAGCACGTCGGGATCGATCGCGACGAGCGCCGGAGCGTGAAACGCGCCGATGAGATTCTTTCCCATCGGGTGATTCACGCCGACTTTGCCGCCGACGGCGCTGTCCACCTGCGCCAGCAGCGTTGTCGGGACCTGGACGACCGGGATGCCGCGCAGGTAGGTCGCGGCGGCAAAGCCGGCGACGTCGCCGGTAACGCCGCCGCCCACCGCGACGATCGCCGACGCGCGATCGGCGTTCGCGCGTATCAACGCATCGTAGATGCGGCCGACGGTCCCGATGTGCTTGTGGCGCTCGCCGTCAGGGATCAGGATCGGTTCTTCGTCCGACACGCCACGGAAGCGGTCGCCGTGAAACCGCCACACCGTTTGACTCGAGACGATGAAGCGGCGCTGCGGAACGCCGCTCGCATCGAGCAGCGGACCGAGTCGCTCGATCAGGCCCTTCGAGATTTCGATTGTGTACTGCCGTGAGGCTGCGCGTACGTCGATGCGGTCAGAAATGGCGGGTGGTGGCATCTGTGAAACAGTCGTACACGGACAGGCGCGCCGCAGGCGCGCCCCGCCGGAGCGGAGCGGGGCACGGGGCCCCCGCGAGCGACGGCGCAAGGGGGTCCGGGGGACGACGTCCCCCGGCCCGGGTTGGGTGGTCGGATCGCAGC
>JBMDXB010000151.1:0-1976 GCA_048594885.1 Vicinamibacterales bacterium | reverse complement strand
GTCTGCTTCACCACAGCCGGGACGCTTGGAGGGCCGCGATCAGATCCGACTTGCCGACCGCACGCATGGTGGGCCTCCGGTCACCACTGAGGAGCGGACCTTCCCCTCAACCGGAAGGCGCAGCGGTCGCAGCTCGCAGCGCACGGATAAGAGAGGACACTGTAAGGGCATCAACAGACGTGCCACCAGGCTCGAATCGTTCGCGAATGCTCGATTGACAATTATCAAAGACGATTCTCGTATCGGCTGAAACAGCTCGCTTGCAGCGCCGGCTGAAGTCTGCCAGAGAGGGGATTTAAGGCTCCGCAAATCCACTGCACCTCAGCGTAAGGAGACGAATCTTCGCGGTCCGGATGACAGGGGTGGCGGATCCTCTCGTTGCCTATCCACGGCGCCGTTCGGGCGTGGAGCGTGGAGCCTCAGTGACACGGGAGGCGGGTACCGGGATGATCGGGTTGATACCGGGGGCTGGGTGCGAGGTGTCGGGGAGGAGACTCAACCGATGTGTCGCGACGCTGGTCGACGAGTCGATTTACCGACGCGGCGACGCCGGCGACAAAGGTCAGGCGAGACGAAAGTTCCGGCGCTCGCCGGGCTCGACGCCGGTCATCGCGGCGCGCCTCGAACAGCTCCCGCCGGCCGTCCATCTGCGAGTAATCGGATTCTCGGCCTACACCATGATGTGACCCGCCCGTCGGAGCGCGCGTCACCTGCGACCGTTGCCATGTGCCGGCTGGATGACTGTGACAGGCGACCGGGCCCGCCGCAACCAGCGGCTCACTCTCGCAGGTGATGCGATAGCTCGCCGACGGTTTCACGCGGCACTCTATTTACTGAGCGCCCGTTCCAGCCGCCGCAGCCGTTCCTCCTGCGTCTCGATTTTCTCTTTCAATGCGTCGTTTTCCGCCTTCAGGTCCTTGATAGCCTGCAGCATGTGAAACGGCAACTGGTTGTACTTGACCGCCTTGTAGCCCTCGGCGTCGGTCGTCACGAGCTCGGGCAGGACCGCTTCCACCTCTTGCGCGATGAGGCCGAACGAGCGCGCGTGGCCGAAATGGCGGTCGGGGAACTCGTCGGCGCGCCAGGTGAACGACACCGGCTGCAGGCGCGCGACCGTCTCCAGACTTCGCGCGAACGGGCTCACGCCTTGCTTGAACCGCCGGTCCGAAGAGCACGTACCGGCAATCACGCTGCCGTCGGCGTCCTTCACGCAGCCCATGGTGCCCGTGCCAACGCGGATGTCGCCGACGACGTGGAGCTTGTCGGCCGGAGAGTCAGTGCCGATGCCGACATTCCCAGACCCAATGAAGCTCGCGATGGTGGGGCCGCCAGACGAGGCGCGTAAAGCCCTGGCGGTCGTTCCGAATGCAACGGCGCGGACGCCAACGCCATTCTCGCCGTCACTGCTACCTAACACGCCAAAGCCGCCCCCAAGCGACGTGTCACCCCAGATGCCATGGGTGAAGCCGGATGCCAGGACCATCAGTCTGGCCAAGGGGGCGGCGTCGGTACCAATCAGGACCTGTCCGGACGGTGTAATCCGCATGCGCTCGGCAAAGGTCGTCGATCCGATCGGGGTCGTCATGAATTGCAGCAACGTGCCAGTGGCCGTATCGGTCCAGTTCTCCGCCGCGCGGAACATGATCTGCCCCTTGCCCCCGGTGAACCCCGACGGCGCGTAGTCGCGCACCGCCAGGCCGCCCAGGATGTCGTCGGTCTGGACCGGCAACGGCGCGAAGACCGTGCCGCGGGCCGCGCGCGACACCAGCGGCAGCGCGCCCAACGCGTTGCTGTAGACATCGATCAACGCCCCCGGCGTCGCGGACGCCGCCACGTGGAACGGCGCCGCCGGCGCGCCCGTCCCGACGCCGATGTTCGCTCCCGTCTGGAACACGACCGAGTCCCCCAGGTCCGTCGCCGTGGTGAACACCGCCAGCCGGCCCGGCGTGCCGGCCGTGACCAGCGGGTCGATGACC